>NZ_CP141187.1 GCF_035609205.1 Hymenobacter sp. GOD-10R | reverse complement strand
GAAGAGCTTACAATAATCCTGGCAAAGTGACCCATTTAGGGCTCTGCCTAGCCTCAGCGGCTGCACGGCTGCACCGTTGAAAGTGGTCTTCCATCAGTAGACGTAAAAACCCGTTGTGCTGAGCTGGTCGAAGCGTCTTTATCGAACGACTTCGCCCAGCTAGCTTAGTAGGACGGTCAATACTAATTTTTTAGACATTCTTAACAGCTTTCCTAGCAGCCAAAGGCACTTCCACCGGTCTAGGACATGAGCGCTGCGCTGCAATACCTCGCTGTCCTCGCTGACTTGGATGGTCGCTTACCTGTTTTCCTTTTCCTGTTTCAATGGCTACCCTCCCCACTACCTACGTTCGCTACGCTGACGGCGTGGAAGAACCGCAACCCAACGAAGAACAGCTCACCGACGAAACCGTCGCCTCTATGGGCCGCCTGAACCGCTTTATGTTCGAGAAGCACCGCCACGCCATCCGGGACGCGCATGCCAAAAGCCACGGGGTGTTGCGCGGCGAGCTACACCTCTACCCCCACCTGCCCGAACACCTCGCCCAAGGCTTGTTTGCGCAGGTACGCACCTACCCGGTCATCATCCGCCTCTCCTCCGCGCCGGGGGCCATTGGCTCCGACAAGCAATCCACCTTTAAAGGCATGGCGGTGAAGATCCTGGGGGTGGAAGGCCCGAAGTTTCTGCCCGACCAGGCCGGCGAACTCACCCAGGATTTCTTGCTGGTGAGCGACCCAGTTATTCCGACCGGGGATATCAAGAGCTACCACGATATGCAGCTCAAGCTCGAGCAGTTCGCCCACACGCCGGAAGCGGTGCAGGAAGCGGTGGCCACCGTGTCGCGCCTGGCCAACAAAGCCCTGAATGCCGTGGGGGTTGATCCACAAATCAACCCCCTGGGGCCGGGTCACCCGCACTACCACCTGCTCGGGGAGACCTACCACTCCATGGGTGCTTTCCGCTACGGCGACTACGTAGCCAAACTCAGCGCCGCACCGCATTCGGCCAACCTGCAAGAACTGATCGGGAAAGAAGTGGCGGTAACGGACGACAGCACCTGGCGCGACTTGGTCGTGGACTTCTTCCGCAGCCAGGGGGCGGAGTACGAACTGCGGGCCCAGCTCTGCACGGATCTGACAACCATGCCGGTGGAAGATGCGTCGGTGGCGTGGCCGGCTGAGCAGAGCCCCTACCAACCCATTGGCAAGCTGGTGATTCCGGCCCAAGAAGCCTATAGCCCTGCCCGGCGCGTGTTTGCCGACGACGTGCTCTCGTTTAATCCCTTCCACTGTCTGCCCGCCCACCAACCTCTCGGCTCGATCAACCGGGCTCGCCTCAAAGCCTACGAAGCCTCATCGGCGTATCGGCACCACATGAACGCGCAACCCCGGCGCGAGCCCCGCGATATCCAAGAATTACCGGACTAAGCGCAAGCGAAGTACCCCGAATCGAGTCCCTAGCCGCCGGGATTTGCTCAGTGGCTGGAGCAGCTCGTTGCCAGCGCCATGGTATCCTTTCTAGGGCCAGATCATTCGCTGCCCCTATTCGCTATTTTCTTCCCTTTTCTTACGGCTATGCACAAGCCTATTTCCCGTCGCCAACACGCCTTCACCGATTACTCCTACGTGCCCCTGGTGGCCTCCGCGCCCGACCTAGTGGGGTTCACGCAGGAGAAAACAGCTACGACGCTTTGCCACGTACTGAGTGGCACCATCCTGCTCTCCAGCTTATTTACCCGCGCCGAGTGGGGACCCATTCGGGTACTGCCTTACAAAGCGCACCTTACTATTGATACCGTGGGTGGGGTTATGAGCCTGACGGCGCCGTGGTTGTTTGGCTTTAGCCGCAACAAACGCGCCCGCAACACCTTTCTCGTGATGGGTGTGTTTGGCCTGCTGGCCGGCTTGCTTTCCCGGCCGGAGGAAATGCCCAGCAACGCGTAATCGCTGTACCTGTGCGCCGCCTGCCAATAACCACTCCCGCACGCTCATCGGTAGAGTATACTACTGTAAAGGAACACAGCTCCAAGATGATAGAAGCGAATTGGAACAGCAGCCAACAGTCAGGCTTCGCCACGCCGGTCCGCACATTCTCGAACCAAGGGTGATCGCGCCGCAGTTCCACTCCGCCGGTTGGGCGAGCAACTGAGCGCCCTAACCGACGGAGTGGACCGTAGCGAGTTTTTCGGGCCCTTCGTCGCGGCCGTGGAGAAAAATTACGGTGTCCATCACCTTGCTTCCGTATCAAGCAGGGTTAGCCACTCTACAATAGAAGCGCAACAATCCTTGCCGCCGTGCCCAGGATAAAGAGCCGTTGATCGTCTCTAGCGCTTTTGCTGAAGATAACAATTGGTGGGCCATCTTCCGGTCGTCCCCTTGTCCTAGGTCCAGGCAACGATTACTACGAGGGGCGCTCCCCGCACGCAGGACTTGTCACAAACAAGCGGCTGTTGGTCCCGACTAGTGGCCGGTCGATGGTCTACATGCAAGGATCGGTGTACTTTGTTAATATCAACAAAAACAAATATTAACAAAGTGCAAGTCACATTGCTTCATTATTTCACCTTGAAGCTCGTCCGGGAGGGAAGTATTTTTATACCATCCTCTTTTGCCCCTCGCCCCATGAACTCCGTCGCCCTCTCCTTCGCCGCGCTCCTGTTAACCACTCCGACCGGTTTTCCCACCGTAGATGGGCAGTTTGTCTCGAGTGAAGTAGGCCAACAGGCCTTGCAGAACGGCTCGGCCCTGTTGATCGATGGCGTACTGGTGGGGGATTTCTCCTTGCGGGCAGAGTCCGCGCACTAGAATTTAATTAGCCAGCAACGCGCTAGTAGACAGCCTATTGTTTCGTTAGTAACTATCTTAGGGCATGCACGCAGCCCTAGGAGATACCCTCTTTGCCTTTGTTGAGCAGGACCAGCTCTGGTTGAGTCCCACCTACCACAAACAAGCCGACTGGTGGCAGGTGCCACTGGACCAAGCTTCCTGGCGGCAGCTCGGCAGTTTAGACTACGCCTACACGTTAGTGGAAACGTACTTGCGCGTGCATCCCGCCGAACTACAGCGCGTCGGTCGCGCCCAGATCCTCTCCGTACTGCTGCGCATCCTGGATACCGTCGACGACGAAGCCTCGTAGCGCCCCACAACAAGTATCGGTAGGGCCAAAGGTCTGCTCGCATAGCCGACGAGTAGCGTGGGTAATCTTCGTAGGCAGCTGAAGGGCAGCCTCAAGCGCAGGGGTGGCTGCTGTCAGGGCAGCACTAGGTTCCCGGCTAGGGGGAGGGGTGGGGTGTTCCTGCCAGGCGCTGCGGCGGGAAGGCGTACGGGCAAAGGAGACCCGGTGCCTAGCTTCCAACGCTGATACGCCGGCCCCAAAAGCGGTGCGTTGAGTGGCTACTGCAGGATCATAGCCGAAGTTCGTTGTTCGTGTGGACCGTGGTACGGAAAAGAACAGTAAATAAGCACTAGACTAACCTACTACCAGGCCGTTAACTCTAGGGAGCCCAGGGCAGTTCGCCTTCGGGCGCAGGTGCAGCCAGTCGTCGCAGACGAGCACTACAAACAGCACGGGCCGGTAACCGTTGCGGAACGCAAGCCTACTCGGCAGTGTTGCCGCTGACCGCTCTCCATTCTCTGCCTAGCATCTCGATGGCATCCTCTTCCACAAACCGTTCCGCGCTACCCGACCTGCCGACTTTCCGTCAAGTGCTCCAGCAACACGGGGTGCATGCCGCCCTGGGCTACCTGAATCGCGGTACGACGCATCGCTATACCGGTGTGTTTCGCTTTGACGGACAGCATTCGCGCAACCTGATGCTCTTTGACCGCTATGACGCGCGCGTGCGGCAAGGCAAGGATGTTCCCTTGGTAGAAGCGTTTTGTTCGCTGGTGGGGAGCCAGCGCGAGTCCTTGCAGATTCTGGATGCACTAACGGATTCGCGGGCTCAGCAGGTCAACACCCTAGTCGTATCTTACTGCGGAGTGGTTATCTACGACGCGGACGGGCAGCTTTACGGTACCTTGTGTCACTACGATCTGGACCTGTGTCAGCAGATCCCCCTGAACCTGCAGCTGCTGGAAGTTGCCGCCCCCTTGCTGTATGCCGCTCTACAGCCAGCCGCATCCTAGCGTTGCACTCGTGCACACACAAAGGACAGTGGCCTTCCCCCTGAGACAGGCGTGAGGCGCCCGCGCTACTGACTACCAGAGAAGCGCCCACCAAGGAGCGAGGGCTGTTGCCAGTTCATACCAGCGCTGCTGCAACCAATGGGGGAAGCAAGAGGCGGCGAATTGCACTTGTCAGGAAGTTGGTACTTGCTTATTCGCGCCGCTAACAAGCCGCTGCAAATAAAAGACCGCCGTTGGCAGAGGAACAATGCTATTTTTTACTAGTATTATCGCATGGATGCTTCCCTCTATCCCTTGCTCATTGGTGCGGTCGGCCTCGTGGCGATCAGCTGGATTATTGCCCCGGATAAGTTGACAGACCCGAAGCGCGCGCTAGGGAGAGCGGCTGACCGGTAGCGCACCGACTACCAGCGTCATAGTGCCATAGATGGTATGGTGCACGTGATGCATGCTAAGGCCTTCATCCGGGTAGCGTTAGGCATGGCCAATGATGCGGGCTTTCAAGCTGTACACGCGCAGGCACTCGTGCATGAGTTGGCCTAGGTGGGGCCGCCATCCCAAACAACACCAACGCGAGCTATCGAATCATAAAATGGGTACTGCGAAGCCAATCGTAGGCCGTCGCGCCTTCGTCAAATGTGGCAATGAAGGGCCTCTGCGAGTGCTGAATAAAGTCGGCGATCATGGTGTTAGTCTGCCAATCTACGGCATTGATCCACGCGATGACCCCGATGCCGGAGTCCGCTAACTGCGGTAGGTAGTTGGTACTGACCCATTCACCAATTTCATTCCAGCCATCCAGGGCCTGACTACTATCACATAAGAGTTTACGGTACGATGCTTGGCGGGCACATCGCAGAATAACGGCGCAAGCCGCCAGCGAAGTCGCCTTGCTTTGTAGGCCAATCCATTGCGCGAACAACCAGTTATAGTCAGCGTCGTGTGATAAAGAAAAAGCGGGAGAGTCGAATAACAGTTCTAGCATAGGGCCGCCTTTAGGATCAGGACAGGTGAACAGGTATAAAGGCAGTACTTTTCGAGGTACTTTGCATAATTCAGTGAGCATTACTAGTTAATGATCAGCTTGTTACCCAATATACCGCCTTTAGGCTGTGATTACTGCACTCCGCTGTAAAAAGAGCAGGCGCCGCGAGCCGGAGTGCGACCTGTGTTTTGCGCTACAGCCGGGAGACTCCGGGTAAGCAGGATCTGGTTCCGCCGCTAATGGCCACCTGGGAAAATATATTAAATTATTTTAATATATGCCCTTGGTCTGGGCTCCGCCAGTGCGTAGGTTTGCACTCGTTATCCGGTATTCTTATGTGCTCTTGAAAGCAAAAAGCCCAGTCAATGCTGGGCTTTTTGCATGTTATAGGCTGTAATCAAGAGCATTGCGTGTTCGCGGTTACTTAGGTGATTAAGAACCCGATAGTCTTGTAACGACGCCATGGGTAGTGTTGGATGAAGAGAAGCGCCACAGGCGACTGTCGTGGCTGAACAGAAAAGCCCCCGCTACGCAGCAAGGGCCTTTGCTAGTCCATACGGCACCTGGATTAGGGCCGCGCAACCTACGCAGCGCGTTCCGAAACGGATTGAGTAAGTGCCCGTTCCGGCGGTTGTGGCAGGCTCCTTGCCTAGCGACCTGTATGCGACCCTCTGCCCGTTCCTCTGCCTCCTTCTGGTACCGCACTGCGGGCGTCATCCTGCTCAGTGGGCTGGTGCTGTTACTACAGCAGTGTGGCAGTGTGCAGCCGTAACTTACCCTATGAGTAGAAAAGGTCTCTCGAAGTAGCATCTTCCTAGTGGCCCTTAATGCTGTTCCTGTTTCGGCGGTAGATACTCGTCGGTAAAATGCACCATCTGTTTGGGCTGGGCGAACTTCTCGGCGTTATAGTGCGAAGAAGCGCCGCGCGGAATAGACAAGGACGTCCACTGGCCATCAAGCGCCATTTTACCCAGGAACACCATCTGCCCGACATGATAAGGGTAGTGCGCCAACTGGCGATTGATGGCTTCCGTGACAGAATGCCCTTGGTTACGGATGTAGACCGTTGTATCCCATGTGCTGGGAGTCAACATGTCCAGCGCGGTGAACAAGCACTGCCAGCCTTCTTCCCATTGCGCCAGCAGTTCCGCACGGGACTCCATCCGGGGCTCGAACTCAGCCTCGCGCTCGCGCCACGCTTTCTCGCCGTCGCTCGTAAGAAAGTCGGTCCACCGTGAGCGCATGTTCCCCCACAGATGCTGGACGATGAGCGCGATGCTGTTGCTTTCGGCATTGTACTGCCAAAAGAGCGCTTCGTCAGGCAGTTGGGCGAAAGTCTTGTCACCGAGCAGTTTGTAGTACTCAAATTGCTTTCGGACGCTGATTAAATAGTCTTCGTTCATCGTGAGGGCAGGGGCGTGGAGTGCTCTAAAGATAAGCAACGTTACCGCTGCTGAGCGCAGGGCAGGAGTATACTCTCAACGCTGTATCGCCGCTAGCTCAGAAGGGCTCGATACATAGCCTACCTACTACCCTAAGCAACAAGCCACCTCCCACTAGGAAGCGGCTTGCTTGTGTTCAATCTATGCTCTCTTACAGCCTTGGATAGACTTTGTCGTTCAACACCGGTACTTTATCAATCGATCTATTACGTAGTGCTAGACAGAGCACTACGGGGCAATTTATGCACCAGCAGGAGAGGTGGTTTTCTGGGACCAGCTCTCGTTCTAGTAGTAAGGGAGAGGCACTAAAAAATAATATTGCATTATAATTATAATTTATGTGGTTTCGCGTATCCAAGCTGCGCCGTTATTGCGTATGACGAAGCTCATGAATGACAATCAGCATGCACTAACTGGTTGGCTATAAGGTTTTTCGGATATGATTTTAACCCAGAGTCTACTAGAAGAAGTGCAGAGCTTTGTGCTGCGCAATGAGCTTATGCAAATAGGGAGCATTGCTGAAGAGCCCGCGTTCAAAGCCCAAAACGCGTTGAGCCGAGTCGTACCTCTGGTTGTGCAGAGCCTGCTAGGGCTATCGGAGCGAGTGAGCGGGCAAGAGGTCGTGTGGAGTATGGCGCACGACGCCGCCAAATCGGAGGTGCTCAGTAATCCCCACAAGGTTTTGTATGCCAACAAATCTATTTCGGATCGCGGCGCCAAGCTAGTGAACTGGCTTTTGGGCAATCGCTACGAGGCAAGCCTGCAAGAGATTGTTGTTACGACTGGAATTCGGCCAGAATCCCTCAGCGATTTAGTGAACATCGTCGTGCCAGTTACCCTTGGTGTGCTGGGGGAGCAGCTGGCCGAGCATCACTGGAGTGCGAAAGCCCTGAGCCAGTGGCTGCACAGTCAACAACCCCAGCCCGTAAGTGGACGGGGACTTCCGACGCTAGTAACGCCGACGGACAGGGCTCCAAGCAGGGGTCGCCCAACTGCAATAGCAAGCCGCTGGCTCTGGGTTGCCTTAGTGGTGGCCGCTTGCCTGATTGGCTATTTGCTCGGGTATCAACCTACTACGGAGCAAGCCCCGGTTTACCCGCCGAGCGCTAGTGCTCCTACGGCCGCAGTTCCGGATGGGCCGTGGGATGCCAATAACCCAGCGGCGCTGCTAGCCAACGGCAGCTACAGCAAAGCCAATGGGAGTTACATTTATGATCGGGCCGGGGTGCCGGTCGTACTGAAACTCAAAGGCGGTGTTCGCCAGATCATTGGCGCCAACTCGACGGAAAATAAGCTCTACCAAGTGCTCGTTACTCCTGCCAGTGGTATAGCGCCTGGCGCGCGCAACGAGTGGATTACGTTCGACCGCATCTACTTCGAGTCGAACAAGGCGGTGCTGACCGCCGAATCCATGTGGCAGTTATTGAATGTCGCGAGCATCTTGCTGACCTTTCCCAGCGCGAAAGTGCAGTTGGGGGGATACACGGATAGCACCGGGAGTGTACTCGTGAATAATCGCTTAAGCACCGCCCGAGCGCGGGCGGCGAAAGCGACTCTCGTGAAGTTTGGGGTGGATAGCACCCAACTAGAAGCCAAGGGGTATGGGTCACGCTATAACATCGCCAGCAATACCACGGAAGACGGCCGGGCCCTAAACCGCCGGGTGAGTATTCAGGTAATGAATTGACGGCGAGCAGACAGAGTGCTGGCAAGAAACAGGAAAGCTGCGTTTCAAGTGCGTAAGAAAAGAAGCCCGGCTCTGTCGCAGAACCGGGCTCCTGATTGAACTTGTATAAGGAACTACCATTGATGGGCATCAACGGATACAATGGCGCGTAGATGCGGATCATATTCGACTTTCCAGCCTTTGGCGTTCGCATCGAGTTGAGTGGTCTCGCCTACTTTGCCATCCGTTATAATCTCTATTTTCAAAAAAGAGTTGACCGCGGGCTGAATACGGCTGTCGCGCGTCACATTCTTGAGCGTGATGGCTGCTTCTACGTAATCCGTTGCATCAAAATTGCCGACTTTGTAGGTTTGGCTGACATTCGCTTCCGTAAATGATTGGGTGAAACTGTGCCCAGGATTGTAACCCTGTTTCCAGTTCAACACCGAGCGCACGGTCAACTCTGCGCCTAAGCCAACCAAGTTTTGGCCTGTGATTCGCACCTCTACCAAGTGCTTCGCTACTAGCGGCGTTCTGTTAGGAGTGGGGCTAGCGTAACTCCAGCAGGATAAAAGAAAAGTGAATAAAAGAGCACTGAGCGTAGAGCGTTTTTTCATAAAGTCATGATGCACAAATGGCGCGCCGATCTCCGTAAAGTTTGCTAAAATCTTGCTTTATTTATACATTTTTCGGCTAGCGGCAGCAGGCTCTATACTCCCGAGGGAAGTTGGGATAGGCAACCTAGTTGGGCCTTCTTATATAAGCGCCGCTATACTTTGCCTGTTGCTGCATTTTAAAAGATTTTGAGAGCGCCTTCTTGCTTAGGTCGAGCTGCCTACCGACGACTCACTAGTTATGTTTTCACCCCACACAGGTCTTAATCAGTAAGCCACCTCCCAATAAGAAGTGGCTTGTGTTGCTTGATTTTGCTTGAGGATGCCAAGCGAGTACCATGTTGTCTAGCTACTTGCCTAGCTTAGGGCTCTGTTGCGTACTCTATGAGATTTATTGCTACGTTGTGTCTTCTTCTCATTCATCATCTTTAACGCGCTTCCGCCATGATCACCCCCGTTAGTGTGTATGCGCCTCCTGCCAGTGACGAGAGAAATCAAACGCCACCGCAACGTAAGCGCAACAACCGCCTTGCTTCTCTTCCTAGGTACTGCGACAACGGGTTTGGCTATCAAATAGCTCAGCTAACTAGAAAGCTCCTCTATTATGAAGGGCTTTCTAGTTAGCTGTAAGATTAATTCTTACTAAGCAGCGGTCTACTTCTATACCACGTGCGTCTTGGGGGCTCCCAACGCGGGTGGGTGGACAAAGGGCCCGTCTGGCTACTGGCCAGCTGACTCCTGAAGGAATCGTAGGGCGGTGGCGGTAAAAGGAACCGTGCGCTCATAAATGGGCACGTGCTCGCCACCGGGCACCAACCATAACTGGGCATTCGGGATCGAACGGGAGAGGGTGCGGGCAATGTCCACGGGAAAGAAGCGGTCGCGCTCGCCGTGCACCACCAGCGTGCGTGCGGTAATGACCGCTAGCTGCGGCGGGGTGAAGTTCATGTCGTCGTCGTCATCGGCCAGCGCGTTGAACTGCCCTAAGAGTTGCAGCAGCTGAGCCTCCCCGCGTTTGGCACATTCCCGGTACATGGCGAGCACAGGTGGGGGCAGGGTGCGCAACGAGGCGGCGCGCATGATCGCTCTCGCCTGCTCGGGAAAATGGGTGGTGGCGCTGACTAACACCAGGGCGTCGAGGCGCTCGGGGTGGCTCGTGGCCAAGTGCAGCAGCGTCATGGCGCCCGAACTCATGCCCATCGCCGAGCAGTGCTCCACCCCGAGCTGGTCCAGCAGCAGCAGCACGTCACGAGCGGCTGCCCGGTGGCTGAACTGGTTCTGTGGGTTGGTGGAGTACCCATGGCCCGGCAGATCCACCAGAAGCAGGCGGTAATGCTCGGCGAGCGCAGCCGTAAAGGGCAGCCAGTTTTGGGTACACCCGCCGAAGCCATGCAAGAGCAGCAGGGGCTTACCGGTGCCGTACTCCTCATAGTACAGTTCCAGGTGGGGCAGGGCGACGGTTTGTCCGCGCGGGTGGAGCGGTTCGGGGGCGTAGGGTGTGGCCATGGGGTCGCTCACGGGCGAGAGGAGGTGAACAGTGGCCTAATAATACAACCCTGATGCAAGTGGGAGAACAACTATGAGGACCAAACCACCCGTATTATCACTGCTGATAGCCTAAAACAGCTATCGTTCCGTTGTTATCAGAATCGGGAGCCCCTCTGCGTCCTTAAACTTACTAGTTCTTAGAAAAACACGCACCAGAAAGCTCCTTTAGGAAGAGCTTCTGTTTGACACAGTACCTAGCCGTTTGGCTACTAGGCCTAACTTGTCGCCTAAGCTCCCATTCAGGTCAGCAACGCCTGCGGGTCAGGAGTTGGTTGCCCAGCGAAATAGCTGTATCATTAATAGTCCTGGCCCTTCACCTCCCCTTGCCCGTACCCCCATGCTCTACCACGCGATTTTAGGCGTTCACATCCTCGCTGGCAGCGTGGGGCTGCTGATGGGTCCTTTCGCGCTAATCACCCGCAAAGGCGGGCGCCTGCATCGACGCGGGGGCCTTTGCTTCTACTACGCCATGCTCGTGGTCGCCGCCTCCGCGCTCTGCTTGGGGGTCTTGCGGAACTTGCCCTTCCTGTTTGCCGTCGGCATCTTCAGCGGCTACATGAACATCACCGGCTACCAGGGGCTGCGCCGAAAACAGCAGGGGCACCCCAACCAGACCGGCCGCGTGGAGCGAATCATCTCCGCGTTGATGTTCGGCTTCAGCCTGTACTTCTGCGGCTATGGTCTCTACCTGCTGGCGCAGCGGGACTTGTTTGGGTTGGTCTTTCTCTTCTTTGCGCAGAGTTCGATGCGCATGCTGTGGCAGGATTGGAAGTTATTTACCCAGCAGGACCTCCTTCCTACCACGTGGCTGCTGCTGCACATCACGCGCATGGTGGGGACCTGCATCGCGGCCTATACCGCTTTTCTAGTGGTCAACAGCTCCTCGCGCGTGAGTCTGGTCGGGTGGTTTTTGCCGGCACTCGTGGGCGTGCCGATTCTGCTCTACTGGACCCGCAAAGTGCGGGCGGCGCCAGCACCCCGCTTCCCGTTGCCCATCGCGTCCTAACGACCGATGCACTACGGCCGGAATTTGGTCCTCCGGTAGCGACGGCGGATCAACGGGGCTGCCTAAATCGGCACTACCAAAGAACGCTCCTCCGACCAGGAAAGGGCGTTCTGGTATAGGCAGCTTCTCTGCGACTCGTTTCACTCCTCTAACGCTTGCACAAGCTATTTCTAGAGCAGCTGATAGATGAACTCTTCGATCTCCGTTTGGCGCGCCTGAGCAAACCCTTTATCTACGCCGATCCTGGTAAACCCACCCCTTTCCAAGACTTTTTGCGAGCCGATATTATCAAAGGCCACTCGGCCCAAAAGCGGTCGGGCCTTTTCTAGGGGGAGAAAGGTGGCAAGGGCGGCGGTCGCTATTCCCCTTCCCCAGAAGGGGCGATCAATCCAATACGTGATTTCCGCCTCGCCCTCTACCTCAAACTTCGCTATACTGCCGACGATCGTCTCCTCTATCCAAATAGTCTGCATCCGGATGGTCGGGTCCTGGAGATAGGCAGTAAACCTAGCCACATAAGCGTCTCGGTCCGTGCGGTCTTTGGGGGTAAAGGCAGCCAGGTATGTCGCTTCCGGGTCGAGTTGAAAATGAAAGAGAACGTCTAAGTCAGACGCTTTCGTTGGCCGAAGTACGGGTCTATGCGGCATCGTGCTAACACGGGGATACGGTGATCCAATTTACTACTAAAACTACGCAGAAGTGCTCCCGCACCTCCGATGATCAACTCATCTGCCTGGTAGCGGCTGATCGCGCAAAACAGTTATCCTTGCGTCCCTACAGCAACCGAGAACCGGTAGGCGCAGTCAAGCTTTCTGGGTTAATGCCAAACTCAGAGTTGCATGAGTTGAAGATGGTTCCCGCAGGTGTCGTCCAATACGGCCAATGTGATGGCACCCATCTGCGTGGGAGGCATGCTGAATTGTACCCCCGCCTGCACTAGCCGTTCGTATTCTTGTTGCAGGTTCTCTACCTGGAACGCCGCCAGCGGGATGCCGGCGGCAAATAGCGCCTGCTGATAGGTGCGCGCCGGCGCAAAGGCCATCGGTTCGAGCACCAGTTCCACGCCATCGCGCTCCTGCGGGGATACCACCGTCAGCCAGCGATGCTCCCCTAGGGGGACGTCCGTCTTTTTGATAAAGCCCAGGACCTGGGTGTAGAAAGTCAAGGCCTGTTCCTGTTCGGCCACGAGGATGCTCAGTAAGCGAATCTTCATTGGATTGTTTTTGCGGGCAAGTAGCACCAAAGCTCCCAAAGCGCCTTCTTCAAAATTGCTATTCTACAATCGCCCAGCTTGTTGCTTAGCAAAGACGCCGGGCGAGTACCCCGTCCACTGCCGAAAAAGCCCACTAAAAGAGGAAACACTCGTGAAGCCCACGGCAAAGCACGCGTCCGTAACGGACAGGCCAGCGGTCAAAGCGAGTTGGGCCTGCCGCATGCGCACTTCCCGCAAGTACTGGTGCGGCGTGCGCCCGTAGTAGCGCTTAAACTGGCGTAAAAAGTGAAACTGGGAGCAGCCCGCCACGGCCGCGACGTGGGGTAGGGTGAGCGGCTCGGCAAACGCGTGGTCCATCACCTGCTTGGCCCGCTGCATTTGGGTGCATACTTGGGCGTGGGGATACAGAAACGCCTGGAGCCGAAGCACTTGTTGGTGGTAGTAGGTCATGAAACAGCCGGAAGCGTTAAATAGGCACTTTTACGCGACATCTTCATACGGCTTATTAGTTCACGAACGGTAGCAGTGCACGCATTACGCGAAGTACTCCCTCGCGATCTCCCCTATGTGTGCAGCAGCGAAGAGTTGCAGTACCATACCATGGCGCAACTCAGCACGATCTTGCAGGCGCAGGTCGTTCCCGGCGGACAAGTCAACGCGGAGAAAGCGGAACGCCACCAGCGCCACCGAACCCAGTAACTCAACTGGTACGGGGCGGCTGACAACTACGCAACCATTCCTCGGCTTCCGCGAGCTGATAGAAGAGTTGCAACTCCACGCCGTTGTGGACGGTCTGAGGCAAGGTCAGGGTCAAGATGTCGACGTGGGTATCAGCTTGTACCACGTGGGCGATGTAGCGCAGGCCTACTGCGTAGGCGTGCGGCAGCCAGGCCCGCTGCAACCACTCCACGGAGTCAAACCAGGAGCCCTGCAGGGCCGTGTTGTCGTTGAGCAAGTACGCGCAGCGCAGCGGCGCTACGTGCGCCAGATACTGCGTGGCGCCGTGCATGGCTTCCGCCGGATCGATGTAGCCCCGCCACGTAGCTCGTAGCCAGCCTTCCGTCTCGTCGTAGGTCAGCGTGCAGCGGCTGCCATCGCGATCGAGCAAAGAATGAATTAGCATAGAGAGATTTGAATGGAATAGAAAAGGTAAATACTGGCTCTATGGGACCGTACACAAGCCCTAATTAGGTAAGATAGCCAAAGTTTAGTCACCTATCTATTGGCCGTTGGCGCTGTTATTCTCCTTCTTGCCTGATGCCCACTACACTCACCCACTTTCAGCGCTTGTCCGCTGGTTGGCCAACTGACAACAACGGCATTCCTAGGTGCCATGAGGCCTCGACCCGCAAGCCGATAAATCCGTGCTAGCACGGATAGGAGCGACCGTTTGGCGCGTGATCTTCGCGTTGCGTTTTATCGTCGCCGACTATCCCCTCAGCAGCCTATCCGTTCGGGTGGGCCAAGCCCATTGCCCGGACTACGGGCACGTGAAAAACGAGGCAAACTTCTGTTTGATCATCCTTTCCCTCGTGCCGGCCGACCAAGTATTCTTTATTGCCTAACCTGCTTCCGGTGGGCTTATCCACAGGAGCTCCGCTATTACCTTCCGTCTGTTCTATCCTACTTTTTTTATCCTCCCGCGAATGAAACCGGTATCCTGGAATGCTTGCCTGCGCCTCGTACGCGCTGGGTTGAGCGCACTGTTGCTCGTGGCAGCCCCCTCTGTAGGAGACGCGAAACCGACCTTCCCCCCCGCTAGGTACCCCCACCAGGAGCCCTTTCCCCCCACGGCGCCCGTGCGGCGCCCGAGCGTCGATTTCGCGCCGCGCCAAGCCACGCTTCCGCTGCCAACGATCCTCGCCGAACCAGAACTGGTGCGGCCACCCCTACCGCGCTCTGCAGCACCACCACGGCAGGCCCCCGCTAGGACACCACGGCGCGCGGAATCCGTGACCGTCGTCTCGCTCACGCGGGCGAACGGCTCCCCCAGCAACGCCCGGGCGCTCACCTATTCGCTCACACTCTCCGCCCCGGTCACGGGGTTGTCCGCCGCCAATTTCGCCTTTGTCAAGGACCCAGGCGATCTGTTTTTGGAGGTCACCAGCGTGACGGGCGCAGGGGCCCAATATACCATCGAGGTCTATGTCGGCGGGCGGGGCAGTGGCTCTTTCCGCCTCGTGCTGGCCACCAACACGGGGGGTACGCCCCCTATCGCGGGCCTGCCCTTCGCCGGCGAGCCGTACGAGATCGACCGCTTTGCCCCCGCCGCCCCGCGCGTAACCACCACCCACAATTACTTCAATGGCCCCGTCGTGCTGCAGGGAACGGCCGAAGCGGGCAGCCAGATCAGCTTGCTCGTGCAGGACGTGACGCGGGCCACCACCACGACCCGGCCGGATGGCACGTGGCAGTTGCCCCCCACCGCATTCCCCGACGGCGCATCCACGGAGGCACTCTACGCCACCGACTCGGCCGGCAATCGCAGCCCGGGGACTACCCATACCTTCTACGTGGACACGGTCGCCCCGCAGGCGACGCTGAGCAGCTCGGCTGGCTCGCCCACCAGCAGCAACCCGATTCCGCTGACTGTTACCTTCTCCGAGATTGTCTACGGCTTTAGCCCGGCGGATCTGCTCGTCACCAATGGCGTCGCCGGTCCGATTACCGCGGGCGGCGGGTACTGGTACACCTTGAGCGTGACGCCCACCACGAGTGGTCCGGTCACGGTGCGCCTACCGGCGGGTGTCGTCAGTGACTGGTTCAGCAACCCGAACACTGCGGCGGTCCCCTTGCTGCTGACCTACGCCCCGACGGCGACCCTGCTCGTCGAGCGCACGACGCCCACCCGGCACGCTGTGGCCGCCGCGCGCGCAACGGACGTGGCCGTGACCTTCACCCAAGCCCTGAGCACCACTGCCGCCACGCAGCAAGCGCTGCAAGTACACAGCACGCAAGCGGGCGGGCAGAAAAGGGGCACGGCGAGCATAAACGGCGCGACGCTCACCTTCAACCCCACGACCGACTTCCAGCCCGGCGAAACCGTGTTTGCCTCGGTCCTGACTTCCGTGCAAGGGAGCGGCGGCCAGCACCTAGCTAAGGGCCACGTCTTCCAGTTCACTGCCGCCACGGCGGCCGCAACGGCTAGCTTCCGCGGCTCCGATGTCACGACGGGCGCGGGCGCCACCGGCACGGCCACCGGCGACGTGGACGGCGATGGGGACCTGGATCTGCTCACGGCGAATACGACTGCAAGCACCGTGTCGGTGCGCGTCAACAGCGGCGATGGCACCTTCACGGGCACGCAAGAAGTCAGCACCGATTCCGGCCCTTACGCCGTCGCCCTCGGGGACGTGGACGGGGACGGCGACCTGGACGTGGTGACGGCTAACGCCAACCGCCGCACTGTCTCAGTGCGCTTCAACAACGGCGCGGGCAGCTTCTCCGGCAGCCTCAACGTGGCAGTCGGGGTGAGCCCGCACGCGGTAGCCTTAGGCGATCTGGATGCCGATGGCGACCTGGACCTGCTAGCAGCCAACTACACGGACGGCACGGAGAACAACCAGCGTAGCACCGTCTCGGTGCGCCTCAACAACGGCAACGGTGGCTTCAGCGGCGCGCAGGAAGTGAGCATCGGTACGCGTCCCGTGAGCTTGGCGCTGGGCGACGTGGACAATGACGGCGACCTGGACTTCGTCACCGCTAACTCCAACTCGAACACGGCCAGCGTGCGCCTCAACGACGGCACGGGCTCCTTCTCGGGTAGCCTGGACGTACCCGTCGGCTACCAGCCCCACGGCGTGGTGCTCGCGGACGTGGACCAAGACGGGGACCTGGACCTGCTGGCCGCTCACCTCATGGACAGCGGCGTGAGCGTGCGCCTCAACAACGGCACTGGCACCTTCGCCAGCGCGCAAGAAGTGGCCGTGGGCAACGGCGCCCGCACCCTCGCCGTGGGGGACCTAGACGGCGACGGCGACCTGGACCTGCTGACCGACAATGTGGGGGCGGGCACAGTGAGTGTGCGCCTCAACAATGGCCAGGGCTCGTTTGACGGCAGCCTGAACGTGCCGGTGGGCACGGCCGTCTCGGACGTGCGTATGGGCGACCTGGATGGCAATGGCACCCTGGACTTCGTCACGGCCAATGCTGCGGCCGGCTCGGCCAGTGTGCGCCTGAATACGGCCCCGAGCGCTGCGGCCCCCGCTCAACAAGGGCTGGCGTATCCGGCGCGCCGCCCGCAGGAACTGAGCCTGTACCCCAACCCGGCGCGCAGCCGCCTCCAGCTCCAGTTGCCCCTCGACCTAGCCGCTCAGTCGGTGCAGGTGCGCGTGCGCAACGCCCTCGGGCAGATCGTGTTAGAGAAAACCCTGGCTCCGCAAGCAGATACGGAACTCTCCCTAGCCAACTGGCCCGCAGGTGTGTACACCGTGCAAGTACGCTCCGCGCACGGTGTGTTGAGCCAGCGCTTAGTAGTAAGATAACTTCTCGTGGCTGTTGCAGAACCCTATCTGTATTCCAGAGAAGCTATGTTTAACCCCCTTGTTTACGGGAAATAGCGGACATCAACAGGCTTTTTAGCCTGTTTCACTCGTTAGTGCTATCCATCCGATTCACTACTGGCAGTTCTGCAACAGCCACTCTCCTTTTACTGTACAACTTATCCCACTACAGATGGGGCAGTTGGGAGCGGTAAAAGGGCGTGGAAACGGTTCAGTAAAGTTGTTCACCAATCACAGTACACGCTGCATTGTGGATCGATGAGTAAGCTGTACTAGGAGCAATACCCCCGGGACCGGTAGTGCCCTATTATTGAAGCCGGCGCACGCAGTGGTTCTTCGTATCGGTTATATAAAGCACCAGCCCCGCCATATCTACCGCTATCCCAAAGGGGAACTCGAACTGCGCGTCGGCGGCCGGCCCGTCCTGGCTGCCCCAGTGGTGCGCTGTGCCCGCCACGGTCGTGACGACGCCTGCTGCGGTGATCTACGGACGACTTTCAAACAGGTACAGCTTACTGAAATACCATCAAGGTAGCTTATAGTGATTACCCTATCTCTGTAGTTAAAAAGCCGTTACGTGTTTGTGCTTAGGCCCATTGGTGGGCAAAAACCGGCAGAGTAACGACACCACAATGTATTAGCGTATGCTTTCTTCTAGTAAGTGCTCCAAATCGGTAACGATGACGCCTAGTCCTACCTGATAGTAGCGGCAAAGCTTAGCCACTGTGAGCAGAGCAGCATTTCGCTGGCCAGATTCAAGACGGCTGACGTGTACCCCCGTTGCATCATATACTTCTTGCAATGTAAGGTGTCGCTCCTCCCTAACGGCTTTGAGGCGACGGGCTAATTCGCGCAAGAAAGGAGACTGTTGCTGTACCGGCATACCGCGACAAAGGCCGGTATTGCCTAGACGAAGCACAAGGACCGATCGGTCCTTATTCTACCTCTTTCTGTATATTTGTTTTTCTCATCCTGTTCTGACTTGCCTGCTTGTTCAGGTAGTTTAGACTATATCCCTTTTAATGGCTGGATCTGCTCAGCGTATAAAGTTCTTTCATTGCCTTTGTCTTTCACCCTTTCTCCCTGTTTCCTTTTTTCCTCATGAGTGACGTACAAGTACAGAAAATAAAAATGGTGATTGAACTGGAACTACGCGAGCGAGCGCCTAACAACCCTTCCATCCCTGATCCGGATACAGACGCGGAAAGCCACGGGTATGAACAGGCTTTGTTTGCGATGCTCGAAGCCGATCCCCAGCGTTATGCTGAGTTTGTTAAGATTCTGGCCATTATCAGCCTAGAAACGCTCGGAATTCATAATGATATTCCCAAGCTAGCCCAGATACGTGACACTTATACGGCGAATATGCAGATACTAAGGAGCTTATTACCACGTTTTTCTTCTCCTGCGCAAGCATACTTGCATAAAGCCATTGAGCAGGGCTGGATCATGGATAGCACAGATAGTATCTTCAACCGGGTGCAAGTAGAACCAGTTAGTTTGCGTGTAGAGTATCCGGTGTCGCCTTCCTCCTAGTAGCTCCCGAAGGCACTCAATCTCTGTCCATCGGCATATGGTCTAAATGCGTTCCATGTAGCAGGAACATAACTTAGAAGTTCTACCAATTATATGCACAATTGCTGAACTACTCCGGTATGCAGGCGCTCTGTAGCGGAGTTGGCCTATAGACGAGGTACAGGTTGCCTGTCAAGAGGCATTTACTCAACAGCAAAGCATGATGCGTACCCACACTAGCTATAAGAGATAAGATATGATGCCTTACCCAGGTAGCATCACATTGGATGCGGTTTAGTTAACCGGGCACATTTCAGACGTGACTTACCGATGAACTTTGAAATAGTTGAGTGATGGCATTCGTCATTACAGAGAGGCAATTGTACAATAACTCATTGCCTCTCTGTATTAATAGATTTGCTGTTATCGAGCAATTCGGTTTCAAACGTGCCTAAAGAGATTATTTTAAGCATTGGCGTAGCAACTAGTTGCTACATCGGCTCATGTTGGATAGCTTTTTAAGCTGTTAAGCTCCTGCTAGTAACCAACGACTTTCTAGATGTTCCCTGAAACTAGCGTCTTGTGACTTGTAAATTAGGCTATGAGCGCAAAGGTTGTTTTAGTAGCAGTTTTCTTGTTACGTATAGGCTACTAGTTAGGAGGTTGTTTTGGTAGCAGTAAGAGAGCAAGAGATATAAAGGTTGTTTCGGTAGCAACCTGCCTATTCGGATTATTTAGGTGACATTTTTCTTGTCAGCAAAGGTTGTTTTAGTAGCAGTTATATACTAGCTCCTTTGTTGAAACGAGGTTGTTCTGGTAGCACCCCCCTTCCATATTCTCTCTTTCTGTGTTTTAAAAAGCTTTTTGTTTGGTAACTTTAATAAAACAGCACAAAATATTGAGTAACAACGCAATCAAGTACAAAAAAGCATAATGTATTTAACTGTGTTTGTGCTTTTTTGTACCTTCAAAAGCTTAGATAGAGTGCTACCAAAACAACCCTATCTATAAATCAGACTAGTCTTTTTCCCTTATACTATCTTATATAGTTAGAGATGGCCTAAATATCTGAAATTCAAAGCCTTACAATAGACAATTGCTACTGAAACGACCTAAAGATGCTACCAAAGCAACCTAAAGGTGCTACTAATATAACCTAGTGCTGCTACCAGGACATCCTCAGAAAGAAGTAACTGCTACCAAAACACCCTGCCCCTTATGAATGAAGCATCACAATCTGCTACCAAATCAACCTTATCTGGAGCTCAAGCTTCTGAGTCAGAGGTAGCAGTAGTAACCATGAATGTTGACCCAGAGACTTTTATCAAGCAGCATAATGCGTTGATCAATGCTTCCTTCAACCTGATTACACTAGAGATGCGGTTGTTCGTGAGCTTGTTAGCTCGTATTCGTCCAGATGATGAGTCCTTTCAGTATCACTTTGTGCACACGCGAGAGCTTATTCCTGAGCGTAGCGGAGGTGCGATCTACCAAGAGGTACGCCGTATGGTTGACTCAATTGGCGCGCAGATGCTAAAAATCGAACGCTTGGTAGAAGAAGGAGGTAAGCTTAAACGACGTAAGAATCCGGATTATGAGGTAATCCCACTCATGGCTCGCGTTTATTATGATACGCAAGCTGGTGGGGTCATTGCTTGCTTCAATCCCTTAATTGTTCCTTACTTACTACGCCTAAAAACAAATGGCAACTTCACCTCTGCACGTCTAAATCAGGTACGTAAGATCAAAAATCCCTATGGACACCGCATCTATTGGTGGTGTATGGAGTGGGTAAATTTTGGCCGCAATGAACGCACCATCGACTTAGATAAGCTCAAGTTCATGCTAGGCATGACGAAGGGCGAGTACGAAGGGCGCTTCAATAATTTTAATAGTAAGGTTTTGCAAAAGGCCCAGCAGGCTTGTTCGGAAACGGACTTACCATTTACCTACCGTGTAAACCGGGAACGAGGAGCACCAGTGAGCATTACATTCCATTTTCAACTGGTAACACGAGGGAGTGAGGCTGCTACCGAAACAACCTCTGAAGTACAGGTATCTTCCACTTGGGAGGGAGAGCTACTGCGAGCTGGTGTGGGAAAAGCAAGCTTGCCAATAATTCGCGCGCAACTCGCTGCTCAGGAATATGATGAAGGATATCTATTCTATGTACTGCGCATCACGGAGAAGCAGCAAGCTCTAGGTAAGATCAAGAAATCGGCGAAAGATTACTTGTATAAAGGGATAATCGAGAAACATATGCTACCCGATTATCTTAATCAAGCGTTGCCTGCTACTCCTGTGAAAATCCCTATACCGGTTAGTAGTACCAAAGTCCGTCCTAAGGTTGTTTTTCACTATTGGGAGATAGAAGGTTTTTACCAAGAGGAACAAAAGATCAAGCGATCAGCAGAAACGTTTTCCGAGTTCTTAGAGCGTAAGTATCTGTCCAAAGGTTTTCGGTTGATAGAGGACGCTGGTAAGAAGTACGTTGTACGCGAAGCGCAATAAGCTACCTCCCTCCTACTTGCCGGCTGTGGCTAGTTGTGCATGGTCTGGCCTTACTTGCCGTAATCATATTTGATATCTATTGATAACGAAGCAGCTCTAATTGCCGAAATTAGAGACCAGCACTTACTTGTTTAGTTAAGGTGTAATCTCTCTTTATTTTTGATTGTAAAATTGTTCTACTTATTATTAACTGATATAGCAGCAAGTGATACATATTAAGCATACTTTAGACCATAAGATTCTGATTTATAAACATGTAAAAAATATTAGGCACCAATGAATAGGTGCATATATGCACCTATTCATTGGTGCCTAATATAGTGTTGTTTTAGATAATTATTACACCTTAATTCACACCTAAATCAAGGTAAAAATATGGGTGCTATTTATATTTCTTTTTCTCGCGTTGGAGTTTTTCCTGTACAGCCTCTAGCAACCAGTCTTGAGTTGATATACCTAGCTTAGGACTAGTTGGCTTACGTGGCCGTTTTGCCCGTAACGCATCTATTTCCTGGAGCATACTGGAAGTGATACGAATGTTGAAGTTCTTAATTCGCTCGGGTTCCGACTCCTGTATAGAGGCTGAGTCAGGGCTGACGCTAGTACTTCCTCGATTGATGACTGCCTCTATTTTCTTTTCGTCGGGAGTAGCCGCAGGTAGTGTATTACCAACGGGCTTCTTTACAGGTGGTTTTGAGATAGCCATGTTACTGTGTAATGTGACGAAACAATACTTCTAGCTCTGCTACTGCCTTTTCATCCACTGGTGTAGACTCAAAAACGGAAAGGCCTTTGCTAGCTGCTGTGGCGAAAGCCTTGCGGTTCACAATAGGAAAATCAACAAAGTTCAACTCTTCATTCTCGCGCAGTACCTCCATCGCTTCTGCATTGTCTATCCCTCTAGTATCCGCTTTGTTCAGGAAAGAATAAGTTTGTAAAGGGATTGTGCGCACTTCTTGCACTTCCGAGAGTAAGGTTAGCACCTTAGATAACGTCCATATTTCGTAAGAGCGCGGCGCAAATGGCAGCAGATACCGATCAGAGACAAACAAGGCTGCTCGTTGACTAGAGGTATCACGTCCACCAGTATCAATAATGATGTGGCTGTACTTGGGCTTAAGTAGTTCCACTTGGCGTCGCACCAACGCACCGGTAAGTTGTACTAGCGTATAACCTAGTTCTCCCTGGCGCGTTTCTCCACGCCAAGCTGTAAAATCGGAGGAACTCTCCTGCTCATCGGCGTCCACAAGCAATACATCATGACCTTGTCGGGACAACCATACTGCCAGATTAGTTGAGATAGTAGACTTGCCAGTCCCTCCTTTTATACCACCTACAGTAATGACCATATGTAATGAAATTTAGGTGTAAATATGGGTGCAAATAGAAACCTGGATTTAGTTGCTTGTTACAACCTATAACAAGGTTAAGATTTGGGTTGTAAATATAACCTTAAAATGTATATAAAAAGGGTGGAAATATAAGTCTGATGAAGACATTGTTTAAGTGTAAATGCAAATGAATACAAGGTGCGGAAGATAGTGTGAAATTGAAACAATTTTAAGGTGTTAAAAGTAGGTCAATATACCCTGATTATGAGCCATTTGTGTAAGAATTATATTAAAAAATAACAAAAAATTCGATAGATGCTGTTAGCAATAGTGCACAAAATGGACGATGGTTAGCATATGTACATGGGCTTTATAGACGTATAATATTCTACAAGTCACCATTCGAGGCCAATATGTTATGTTCATTTGATATAAAGGCCGAGAATTGGTAGATATTAAAGTAAATAGAGTCACTAATTACTGTAGTGCGAGATGCAAACACTTCCTATTATTATGTGCCGCAGAACTAAGCTGATCGGAGTTTCGACCGACATCTTGTTCCTCTGATGCTGTATACTCTCACTTAGATCATCTCATTAAGCAAGGCTACATCAAGTAGTTTTCTAAATGGCCGTATAATTATGGTAGGGGAGGGCGAGATAGATTAGGAACAGCTAGGCTTCTATGATGGAGAACAGAGTACAGTCTTATAATAGCTTAAAGCCGTCCGAAGTTATCTATTGATTTTCTCGTTGCTCTAAATAGCTGAATGCTATTATCGACCCGATACTAATGTTGGTTAATATGCTAAATATTGAATTTAACAAAGTATTTATTTTCGTACGTGAGATCATGGATTTTTCTGGTTGTCGCACTTTGTATAACAATTATATCTCAACTCTAGCAGCATTCCTTACTTCACTAAGTAGAAGAGAGCGGACCAAACTTACGTGACAACTGAGAGAGCACAACTTTTGTAAATTGTACTATCGTGCTGATAAAGCTGGCTTTGTTCTTTTACTAAATGATGGTGAATCTATACTGTAAACTACTTCAAAAGACGATTATATCTACTGGCGGTCTCAATACGTGATGGTTCAGTCAGATGGTACTAAGTATGCACACTTGTAATTGTATTTTAAAAAATAGTATTATATCCTAATAGGATTCTTGTTTCTTTGTCATCTGACTAAATTAATATCCACAAATCCATCGGAATAAAAGCTTCTACTGTCATCAAAATCTGCTATAAATAGCTATTGATAAGTGGCACCTCGTAAGAATAGAACATTGCTGCTAACTATTTTTCTTTTTAGCAGAAGGGGGGTGTTAATACACATCGTAATGACACAATAGTAGTTAATTAAATGTCTCATTTTCAGTAACATATGAAAAATATGGCATTCTATAAACGCAAGTTTCTAGAATGCCATACGTAACTATCTGTTTATTAAAACGTTATGTGAAAAATCCTTTTTAATGGTAATTTTTATTTCTTGCTTTTATTCAAATTATTTTTGGATTTTGTATATGTGAATTTACTTCAAAGCCATAAAATTCATTGCCTTCTCCCACGTTTGTTTTCAAATTAGTTAAGATGACGGTTTCTTCCGTGGCGATCAGATCGGGAGTGAGATCTGTAGCTACATAATGTAAATGTCACGTTGTTGATATTGTATCGATCTAATACTTCCTTCACCTACTCAGGTATCAAGTGCTGACTTAAACCGCTCATTACGTTCGCGTGCACAGAAACAGATAGGACGGAAATGGCTATCACTTGCCGCTCCATGGTGTTGAGCGGTTTACCAGTAATAAGATTAGTTCCTGCCGGTATTTGCATATATCGGAGAGCATTTGTGCGCAGGAATGAATAGCGACAAATGCTCTCTAATCACTTGAAGTTGGCTGCTTCCTGCGGCGCATTGTGTAGCTATAACGAGGCGACTCATTTTTGACTGCTTGTTACCGGGCTCTAGCCTGATCAGTAGTCGATACTGCCCTACTCGGGGCAACAGCCAAGTAATACACGTGTTAGGTTGGTTATACGCCAGCTTGTACAAGCTCCTGAGTAAGGTGACGTTCATTGCATAACTACTAGAGTAGGGGCTACAACGTGCGAAGTATAATCCACGTTTTTCTGAAAGTTGGGCTGTGAAGATAAGGGCTGATAATGTTTACTTATCGGACCTTATGCTACCTTCGCCTTGCGAGATCATTTTGCAGCTACTCCTTCTTTATATAGGTACATGGCGTCCTCTTCCGAAGTTACCCCCACATCACCCGCGCTCCCTTCTTTGTCTGCGCTCGCCGAGCACACCGCCCGCTACGTGGAAGCAGGTTTGTCCGGGGCCGCCAACACGGCCAAGGCCTACGCCGGCGACCTGAAGCGCTTCGGGGCCTGGTGCACGGCGCACGAGCTCGAGCCGCTACCTGCTTCGGTGGATACTTTGGCAGGCTTTGTCACGCATTTAGCTCAGACCGGCAAAAAGGTCGCGACCATTCAACGCCACTGCGCCGCCGTGAGCAAGGCCCATGCCTTGCGTGGACTCGACTCACCTACTGATGACAAGAAGTTTAAGATCCTGTTGGAAGGCATCAGCCGGGTCAAGGGCGTGCGGCAGAAGCAAGCCCCCGCTTTTACACTAGCGGCCTTCAAGCGCATTGTCAAAGGAATCGATGCGCAAACGGTCGCCGGTCAACGAGACAAAGTGCTATTGCTACTCGGCTTCTCGGGGGCATTCCGCCGCTCCGAGCTCTCGGCCCTCAACATCGAGGACTTGAGCTTCGCCGAGGAAGGATTGCTCGTGGACTTGAAAAGGAGCAAGACCAACCAACTCGGCGAAAACGAGGAGAAAGCCATCTTCTACTCGCCGGAGTTACCGCTCTGCCCCATTCGATCGCTGCAAAGCTGGCTGAAAACGCTCGGCCGGTCGCAGGGACCCTTGCTCGTGTCCTTGCGCAAAAACAGTCACCTCACGGACCGGCGCCTGACTGATAAGCACGTCAATTTAATTGT
This sequence comes from Hymenobacter sp. GOD-10R, assembly GCF_035609205.1. Taxonomy (NCBI): domain Bacteria; kingdom Pseudomonadati; phylum Bacteroidota; class Cytophagia; order Cytophagales; family Hymenobacteraceae; genus Hymenobacter; species Hymenobacter sp. GOD-10R. The sequence continues at coordinate 132,498 of NZ_CP141187.1, read as the reverse complement.
GCAACGCTACTTAGGTGCCAAGTTCACGGCACACTCGCTGCGGGCTTCTTTCGTGACTATTGCCAAACTGGCCGGGGCGGATGACTCGGAGGTCATGAACCAGACCAAACACAAAACCAGCGAGATGATTCGCCGCTATACCCGCCTGGACAATGTGCGCCAGCATAATGCGGCCCAAAAGCTCGGGTTGTAGCCTCTTGTAAGATCGTGTTCAATAGGGGGCGTAAACGCGATGGGTCTTCTAATGTGCTGGACGTTCACCGGCTGAAGAGTTTCTAGGCAGTGCTCCCTTTCAATTAACTGCATTCCCCGCTACTACTCTACGCAACAGCAGGCACATACTTTAACAGAAACGCTACTTGTGACATGGTCGTCATCAGCAAGAATATTTCGCGTGTAATAACCATGACAATCGCCTTCATCTTTGACTCGTAGCGGTGGCTTGTGGAATAATCCATCTGCATTCTACTGATAAAGAAAGAAGAGGTCATGATTGCCAACAGTACTACAAAACTCAGTGGAAGGACTTGTTTGCTGGTTTGCGTAAAAAGAGCTGGCTGGAGAAAACAGAGCAGGGTAGCAAGGGCAAAACAGCTATAAAGGAGTCGCTTATCTACCCAAGGCCGTTGATTTTTCTGCCTTCTGAGCAAGTATAGGTAGAGTGTAAGATTAACTAGGGAGATAAATAAAAATAAGTTTGAACAGCATCATACGCAGATTACAACTTGTTTTAGTATAAGGAATCAAAGATAGCAAAAGGCTTGACAGCTTCTTGTAGAAGCACTAGCTAACGTCGTTACAGCTGTAGAACCAGCGTTCTTAGCATGTAACTTATACGTCCGGAGCGGGAGAATGTAGGAGAGGGGTGGAACAAGGTGCGTGGCGGAGCCAAATTAGACAGACGCTTAGACGAGGCTACAATTGCAGTTCTCAGCCGATTTCAAATGCCTTTATGCCTTAGTGGGTGGTTTCCGAGATACTGATTGTACGCAGGGACTAGTCAGAATATGGCCACTAGAAATGATCTACGCGGAGTATCAGCTTAGTATTACGCCGGAGTTCATCGGTTTCTGCGATCACTCCATTATTGTCACTACATCGGCTTTTTGCGGCATAGCGTAGAAGTCTACAAACACTATCAAAGCCTGTTTTTCTCTGTCGCTCCTTTTGAAAACAATGGGATGGATTACACGCGCTCACCTAGCCGTAAGTCAAATTGTTAACCCTGAACTAAATAGCTTTTATAAATCAACTACCTACGAAATTAAACAAGTAGTAGGAATCGATACCTGTAAACTGTTAGTAGCAACAACAGGAATAAGAGGATCAAATGATTTAATGTGGGTAGGTAAAGCAGCCAACCATGCAGCAAAAATGGCAGCGTTATCTCCACAATATCCGACAAGGATAACCAAAGGAATTTACGATAAACTAAGCGATACAACTAATATGTGGTCTAGTGAAATCTGGAAAAGATAGGACAATTTATAAATCTACTTATTTGTGGGAAATTTATATTTATTTACACCGAAGTTGGCTCTTGACTTCACTTGTATGCTTCTTATATAAGAAAATCCATTGGTATTAAAAAAAATACGTCGAATGTCTTACATTCACTACGCTTAACTAGTATCTTTTACATCCAGCAACCTATTTTGTCGTTCAACAAACTTTATCCTGTGCTCAAGCCGACCCAATTTGCAAAATCTACTAACGGTAAAAGCAAAAATATATTAACATGAAGGATAATTATAACCTAACTAAAATGGTTACTTTATTTCTGCCTTAAAATAACGTATGCTCGGTTGTAATGAGAATACAAAAATAATTATTTATTCATCTTTTCCGCTCGTTATATTAAACGAGTGAATAACAAAAATATTAATAAACAGTCATAAAATCCTACCCTGTTAAATATTTAGCTTATATGAATATAGAAGATGTTAAGAGATCGGGATAATCTCTTAACATCATTATAAACTAGGAAAGTAAACAACCTTGCTATATGTAGCTACCATGCCAGCTCTTCATTACACTCGGTATTTACTGAGCATAGTAGGCTAATAGGCTAATGCCTTTCGTTTAAATGCATTAAAAACTCTTAGGTACTAAGCTACAGATAATGATCCAAGTAGTGCTTGTCAATACTATCTTATTAACAATGACGATCATTCTCTCAACAATCCTATGCGAACTAAGTATTTTTCATACTCTTCTTTGCTTTTACCAAGTAAAGGATTTTTAGAAACGTTGATAAAGAAATCATTCGAAATAATATTATTGACTCTTATGATGTGACTTTTAGATTTATCAGGTTTAGAATCATTAAAAGCAAAACTGTAATAGGATTCACTGATATCGTTGTTTATTGTGCCGACCCAGTCTTTATATGTAATGCCGAAAAATTTTTTGTTTGATAAGTTTGTCCAAATTATTTCAATGGTTTCTGCCCATTGTATCCATGCTATTTCTCTTTCTTTATCTCTTGATATTGAAAAGCAATTAACCCATTTCGTAAAATTATTACCATCACTATCAAGGCATATGCGTACTAGTATATTGATTGCAGGTGCGTCATAACCATTTTGAATAATCCAGATTTGTTGATCGTCTTGATTGATAGTAGTCTCAGTCATTTTCTTACTTAGGAACAACAATGGTTGTAGCTGTATTTTATTAAATGCTTGTGTTATCTCATTTGTTCTTGTGGAGATTTCATTTGCTATATTAGAAATATAAAACAATAGTACAATGCTGATAAATGTTAAAAATGGATTTATATAATCTCCAAACGCACCAAAATTAGCTTGTGTGGAAAATTTACTATTAAAATGCCAAAAGTATATTCCTAAACTTATTGAAAGAAATAAAATACATAATATAAATATATTTACTATACTAAGATATTTTTTCATCGTGAATTTATTAAGACTAATAAAATAAATTATTGCTCGTTGTCTCGTTTTAGCAATGAATAAAGACGAATCTGTGCTGTAGGATGCCACCATCCACCATCATGCCGCGGTTGCTCAGATAGTAGACTTCGTATATCACTTATTTTGATGAGTTCAGGGTAAGGTGTAGGTCCCGATAGTGCCATTTCAAATTGTTGACTACTCTTTTCCCTGAATGTCTTAATAAGTTCCTGACCAGATAGATTGATTTCACAATAGCCGTAAAGTGCTGTATTAAGGTGCACATGTTGCAAGCAAAGCCCTGCTATGTGCCATTGTATTATGTTTTCGCTTTTCACACCAAATTCTTTCTCCATAGAAGCAGCCACCGCTTTGTGCAACAAGATAGAGGTATCAACGACTTGTGGGTCTTGTAAATGATCAAAAAGGGTTAAGCCAAACTCCGGTCCGCATGTCCAGCCTTTATTCAAGTTTGCAACTACACCTACTCCTTTACCTGCCTTCTTCTTAACAAGCATTACTTTTTGGTCTTTTGTCAGAATAGCAAGTTCAATGAATAGTTGGCTAGGGCAAGGGAAGTTATACAACTCAGAATCTGCTATAATTGATTTAATACTTTCTTTATACAATCTTGTCAGACGAGGTGCAGGATCTTCTCCTTTACCATAGACAGCTACTTTGCCAATAACAATATGGCGATTAAACAAATCAGTTGCCCGATATGCTAAAGGGTTAACAACAATGGTTGGCTCTGCCTCCATATGCATATCCACATGAGGACGTATTAACTGTAACCCCAGCTTCCACTCCGATTTTCTATCTAAATTATTTTCAGTAGTAAGCTGATTTCGTAAATAGTTCTTTACGTTGAGAGAAAAATTTTCAAGTGATAATAAAAGATCCTCAATGGATGGGTATAGATTTGCTGTATGAAGCTCTAATCCATCTTGAAATCTATACTGCACTGCTAAGCTATCAGAGTTGTTTTCTGATTGTCCATTTAATTTTAATGGAATCAACTGGATACTATCATCAATAGCAAGTGAAGACAATGAACTGCATTCTATCAAAGTCTTCTTCACATCACTTGACGCATAGCGAGCAGTATCCTTATTTATAAAGATACTATCTTCTACATCGGCGGGATAATCGATTTCTATTAAACCTAAGTTTTCAGCAAACCTTTTTGCTGTCATTTTCCACGTAAAGCCACAACGACCTTCGTCAAGATTGTAAAGCATTTTTTTTAATTCCCTTGCGTCTCGCTTCGCTCCGGTTACGTCTCTTGCTACTTGTAAAAGCGCGTCAGTAACACTTTGCAAGTCTTCATTAGTATAGTTTTCTACTCCCTCACCACCCACATTACCACAGGTATCGATTGCTTTTACTAATGCTAGTCCTTTAGTGCCACAGCTCTCCCGTATAAGCTGGTATAGGCCACTATCCTTAGCAATAATTAAGGGTACTTCGGCAGCAATTGCCTCCCAACCTACCAATCCAAAGCCCTCATGCCAAGATAACATCATGGCAACTGAACACTCCCGGAGGTTGTCAAACAGTTCCTCACGATTTTCTAAATAAGGGAGAGCTGTAAGATTTATTGCTCTTCCAGCTTTTTCCCGCACCCTTTTATGCAGCTTTATTTCTTCTTGTTCATCTTCTAAGGCAAGGCCTATTGCATAAAGGTTTGGATGATTCAACAAAGCACTGAGGTCATTAGATTTGTGCGCTGTGCGTACTGCATTAGCAAACGCGTCAATTCCTAATATCACCTGCTTTATACGATCGCTCCTAGACTCTAGGCTTAAGCGACCATAAGTAACAGCAGCAAATTTTGTGATAAGGGGTTGTCTAGGTTGTATATCTGCGAGCCCTGGAATAATCTCAAATATTTTTATTCTTGTTTCACTTAAAATATCATTCAGCGCATTTCGCAGTAATGGACCTACGCCGAAGGCATAATCAGCACGCTTGAATAGCTTTCTTTGCTCCTTTACTTTCTCCTACGCGCGTACTCCTTTACCATCTCTATACGCTTGATATAGATCATAACTCATATGATGTATAAGAACGAGCTGCCCTCTATGAGTTATATCCTTAAGCCGTGCTGCTAGGTGCCCAGTACGAATGTCATGTCCAATCCACCAATCTACATCATGCGCTAGTCCTACCTCCTCCAATTTCGCTTTGACATTTTCTGCTAAATTGGCCGGCAGAGGTTCATCTACTTTCACCCCTTCCAAGATGACCAATTCGATATTATCTTCTTCTACTTGCGGGTGCGTAGCAATCGACTTTGCCACTACGCAGACTACTTTAATATCATGATTTTTGAGAGCACGGCCTAACGCTCTAGTAAAATCTTCATTAAAGGCATTTATTCCACCTTCGGCTGGTCCCCATGCCGCAGCAATGATTACAATAGTGCTCATACTATTCAGTATTACCTATTAAACTTTATGCAGGTATTAAATCAATCTATTTGCTAATCAGTCAATCTTCGATGTACAGATACTAGTGTTCATCGTTTAATCCTTTGTTCCCCTTAATGGGAGTTCAAAGTACCATGATACTTTGTATAAAGCAACTGTATATTAGCAAGTTACTTAATGTATGCTGTAGTGTAACTTCGAGATGAGTCTCTAGGTTGAGTTCTGGCTTGCGCACAGCTAATGTATTCTCTCAAGAACATGAGTTTGTGAAATGACATAAGCTCGGCTGTAACAGTTCTTAGCTTGACCTATCAACCGATGTATCGTTTTTAAGAGGGCGTTTGTGAAATGATACAAGCTTAACCTTATGGCTTGCGTTAACTCTTGAAGCTTGATCAACTATACTTATGCTAGGTTGCTAGCGATACGCCAATCCTGACAAGTATCGTCATCAGCAGGTGCTACTCGGCGGGTCTGCTGCTTGTCGGCGGGAGCAAGTGCCAGACCAGCGGGGCGGTGACCAACACGAACAACCTGAATAAGGCTTGGTCGAACAGCGACACGGGAACCAGGTGCGGGACAGGCGGCCCCAAGTAGCCGGCCCGGTACACCGCTGTATTCACGCTCATGTCCGAGACCATAATAGCGAGCGCTAACCCCAGGCCCAGCCGGGGACGTCGCCATAACAAGAGCACCGTCAACGGATCCAGGAAGGTGAGCACATCCCAGTACAGACCAATGGATAGGGGGACGGGCCGACGGGCCAAGCCAGCCAGCCGTGGTCCATGATGCCTTGTGTATGCGTGTAGGTGCCGATGAAGAAGCCCACGGAGTACACGAGTACGATTCCTCGCACCAAGCGGGCAATGGAGCTGTTGTTTTGGCAAAAGAAGCACAAAGCCAACGCAGCCGGCAAAGCGCCGATCTCCCTGCGCATCACCATCCATGGCCAGCGCAGCGAGTACTCCACCAAAATCCGCTTACTGCCTAGTGAGTGGAATCCGAAAGCCGGTAAGCGCCGTGGTACCAGCCAGGCGAGTATCGATACCAATTCATCCTTAGAGTCGCTTCGGGCACGCGCCCGCACCACACTCGACCAGCTGCTGGCTAAGGCCGAGCCTGACCAAGTCATCACGGCTCAGCAGGTTCGCAAGGCCATGCTGCCGAATAAGCCAACGCCGGACTCGGATCCGCTCGTGAGTGAGCTGCTCAGCACCATCCGCGAGCAGCACTACGCCGCCGGCAACGAGGTGACGTACCGTGGCCATGGTTCGGCCATTGCCGTGTGGACGCGTTGGTGCACCGACAAGCCCATCCGCTTATCGGACCTCACCGACGCCAAGACCCGCAGCTTCGCCGGCTGGCTGGCCGAGCACTATGCTCCGACCAGTGCGGCCACGTGGTTGAACGCACTGCGAGCGATGCTCCGCAAAGCGGCCCCGACCTTACTACCCAACCCCTTCAACGATCTGGCGCCAAAGAACGCGGCGGACCAGGTCAAATCACGCACACACCTCACACGAGAACAATTAGAGCTCTTACGGGACTTGCCCCTCAAAGCCCCTAAACAGCAACTAGCCCGTGCCGTCTATATGTGCCAGTATTACCTGCACGGTTGCCGCATCAGCAACGTGTTGGAGCTACGCTGGCGCGACGTGGACTGGCAAGGGGGCCGGGTGAAGTTTAAGGCCGTGAAACGCGGTAAGTATAAGGACGTGGCGCTAACCGAGCCGCTACAGAGAGTGCTGGAGCCCTACCTAAAAGGAGGTAGTGAACTAGTTTTTCCGGTGCTGCCGGAGGACTACTTCAGCCTGGACAAAGCAGCCTGATGGATTGCCCGGCGCAATGCCACCGCACGCATCAATGGGCGCCTAGTGGTCGTTGCCCGGTACCTCGGGCTAACTGTGCGGCTGCACAGCCACACGGCCCGACACACGCTGGCTGGTCATGCTGGCAAGGTGAACAAGTACACGGCGCAAGCCATGCTGGGTCACCGCAGCATCGAGCAGACCGAAGCGTAGCTGGAAAGTTTGAGTACAGCCGAACTGGACGAAGCCGCTGCTGCCATATACGAGCCAATGGGCATAAACAAGTAGATTAAGTAAGGTCTCAACTACATACACCGTTGGGGCCTTACCTATTTGCTAGTTAGTGCCGCTCTACAATCAGAACGGCTAACACACCCACGAAGAGGGAGAATAAAGCCATACCGGAGAGTACATAATACCCATCCATTTTTTGAAAAGTGCCGGTTAGACCAACAATGACACACATTAGCCAGCCATAGCAAAACCACTTAATCCCATGCAGCAGAAGCGCGGATTGGATAAGGCCTAGGTACTTCAGTATCCAATACCCAATAAAGAAAGGCCCTACTAGGATGCCTAATAAGATTACAATGCCGGCAAGCATACATTCAATATATAAACTAGGCCCCGCCAATCGAGAACTAGTAGTTGAAAACTAGGTAGCTGAGTACTTCTTCACGCTGGCAGCCGATATACCGAGGGCCTTACCAATGGCCCGATCAGAGGTGCCAGCTTCCTTCAACCGCTTCACCCGTGCCACCAGTGACGCATCCACAGTTGGCCGGCCGATTTTCGAGCCCTTTAACCTAGCTTTCACCAGGCCGGCTTTCGTTCGTTCGCTGAGGCGCACCCGTTCCTGCTTGGCAATGGCCGCTAGAATACCGATGACGGCATCTTTGAAAATACCCGTGCTATCCAGGTACTGCTCCGTAAAGCTCTTGAACTGCACCCCCGAGACAGACAGGTTTTGCAGGTAACCTAGGGTTTCGGCTACGCCTTCTCGGCTGAAACGGTCGAGGGCCCAAAACAGCACCACGTCGAAGCGGCGCTGGTGGGCATCCAGAAACATCTGCTTGAACTGCGGCCGGTCGGCTTTGCTGCCACTGTCTTGGTCGGTGTACTCTTTACAGACAGAGTAGCCGAGCCGCTCGGCGAAGGCCCGTAGCTCACGCAGCTGATTCTCGTTGTCCTGGCCTTTGTCGCGGGTGCTCACGCGGGCGTAGATGGCTGCCTTCATTTAAGAGTTGGATTTAAGTACTTCTTCATTCCAACCTGCGTTTATTGAAGAGCCCGCTTCCATCCTCATTGTTACATATATCGCACTATGATTTTTTCGCTCTTCTGCTTTAAAAATTCTGAATGCAGAAGCTAACTCTTCTCGATTGAGAAAATTCTCTTTTGACATCTGATGTAACAGATGATTGTTTTCAAAGAGTGTAGTGTCTTTTTTCTCTATGTCATTTAGAAAAGAAGAGTAACGTTCCTTCCTTATTTCTCCAACACGAGTTGCTGCGTAGTACCCATACTGTGCAGCGTCTCTCTCCTGCTCTAACAGTAGGTATGTATAGTCTAGCTCAGCTAAGGTTTTATACTTGCGTATAATATAGTTATAGCCTAATGGCAGCCCGTCATGGTATCTAGATTCGTAGATCCTAGTTAAATAATTTGAGAAATCCCTTATCAATTTTTAAGGCCATTGTTGGGTCTGATTCCTGCAACTTATCTAACAGCTTTTCTGAGTTATGACTGAACTTCGATTTTATCCCAAGTAGCATCAAGCGAGCTTTTAACTCCTTCTCAATGCATGTATTTGCCATAATACATGCTGGATGTAATAGATCATTATTGAATAATAATCTAGCTGCTTTGTAATCGTCATAAGCTGCCCGCAGTAACCCCGAGAATTTTTGATCGTCCTCGTCGGATAGTTTGGCTGGTTTAAGAGGCATATCCTTTATTTTTTAGTTGATCATATCCAAAGCTACAAACACCTGCTGGAAAACCGGCCGGTTTCTGCGCAGTTTCAACATGTGCTAATGCAGCCTGGAAAGGTCGTTTTTTGAACCTGATTTTGGCATCGTTTTTTGCGCACTTAAACTAAGTAGGGAGAAGCGGCCGTTGCTGCCTTCATGTCCCCTACTCAGTCAACTGCCGTTCCCGATGAAACACCTGTTCGTCTTTTGCCTGCTCTATTCTTGGACCAGCCTGAGCTGGGGCCAGGGACGGACCACTTTCCCGATTGATTCCATCACGCACCGTATTCGCTACACGGGCCTGGTGCCCGTACCGGGTCGTCGCCAAGTGGACTTACTAGCCAACGCACAGACGTGGGACAAGGGCATCAGCACGCTGGATAAGCCGGTCGTTACCACGCACGCGCCGGACGCCGAGCGGCTCGTCGTATACGGGGCGCAGCCTTTCGCTTACACGTATCGCTATGTCCCGCCGCAACAGGCCGCGAGTACGCCACTACACTACACGATTCGGTTGGTGCTGCACTATATTGCGACACTGTCGCTGCAGGATGGACGCTACATCTATGACGTGACCGATTTCGTGGTCGGCTATCCAACTGCGCAGCCGCCCTCGCCGACGCAGCTACCTGTGGAAGATGACCTGATCAACACGCGCCCACTCAACGAACGCGGCGCCAGTATGCTGACGGCCGAGCGAACGAGCTTCCAAGAAGCGATTAAGCAGTTGCTCGCTCAGCTACAACAGCAGATGAATCAACCCCTCAGCAGTCGAGCGTGGAATAAGCGTTCCAACAACCCGACTCCTAGTTATAGAGAAGCGAATGGCAGCCCTAGCAAGAGTGATTTAAGGCCAACTTAGCGTCCTAACCTTAAAAACATAATATTTTGAGGCCAATAGAGTGAATCGACCTTATCTTTGAGGCCTGGTGCATTAGCTCGCCTTAAATACGCTATTTTTTGATGTCAACTTCACCGCTGTACGCAATCAATCCCAGCCGGGATGTGCCCTGGAACGCACTGCCAGACCTGCCCATTGCTCAGGCGCTGTGGCGCACCCCGGATGTACTGGAGCAGCTTGGCCAGGCGCGCGAAGCCCTCGGGCGACTACACGGGCGCAGCGTGGCGATCCCCAACCAGGGGCTGCTGATCAACTCCATTAGCCTACAGGAAGCCAAGGCCTCCAGCGCCATCGAGAACATCTTCACCACCGACGACGAACTCTACCGCGCCTTCAGTGAAACGGCCGCCGAGCGCATGGAAGGGCCCGCCAAGGAGGTGCTGCGCTACCGCGAGGCCTTATGGAGCGGCTACGACTACCTGCGAGCGGGTTCGGGCTTTACCCGCGACTACTTCATCCGCATCTTCCGCGAGATCAAGCAGGTGGAGGAAGGGCTGCGTCCGCCTTTCTCGCCCACCATTATTCGCCAGGGCGGCAGTGGCTTCAACGCCGGCAAAGCCATCTATACCCCGCCGCGGGGAGCCGGCATCCTGGAAGCCAAGCTCGATAACCTGGTTGCCTTTGTCAACGACGATGCGACCTACCCGCTGCATCCCTTGCTGAAGATGGCCATCGGCCACTTTCAGTTCGAAGCTATTCACCCCTTCCGGGACGGCAATGGCCGCACGGGGCGCATTTTCAACATCCATTACCTGGTGCAGAAAGGGCTACTGGACTACCCAATCCTGTACCTGAGCCGCTACATTCTGGAGCACAAGGAGGCCTACTACGGCGCCCTGGCCGGGGTCTCGCAACGCGGCGACTGGGCGACGTGGTTGCTCTATATGCTCCGGGCAGTGGAAGTGACGGCCAACCTGACGTTTGAGAAGATCAACCGCATCCTGGCTGCCCGCGAGGCCATCCTGGAAGTAGTCGCCGCCCAGAAGAACCTGCGCCGCCCCGAGCAGCTGGTGCAGCAGATCTTCACCCAACCCATCACCCGCGTCAAGCACCTGACCCAGGACCGAACCTACGCCGAGAACACGGCGCGGGAGTATCTGAATCAACTCGTGGCGCTGCGGGTGCTGGAGAAGCAGACGCTGGGAGGCAATCACTATTATCTCAACCGCGAACTCTACAGCATTCTAGAAGAGTAGTGGGTCTTCCCAGCGCAACAGAAGCGGACCTGTCGAGGGGCTCGGACGTGTCCTGACCCCACGCCGCGCCCGCGATTTGGCCAAGTCTTCCCCTGTTCGGGTAGCACACCTTTCGCTAGCTTCGCACCTGGATGGCCGCGGCGAGCGGTCTTGCTTCGCACCGCTGGCGGTCTTTCTACTGCTACTTCACTCCCCATGGTCCTGCGCTTCCTTTCTTGGCTCGTCGTACTCGTGCTGCTTGGCCCAGCGGGCCTGGCCCAACCCACGCGAACGGTCACGACGCTAGCCGGCCGTCCTAAGCAGCGCGGCGCGGCAGATGGAGCGGGCACGAACGCCCAATTCAACCGGCCCATGGGCATTGCCGTGGCCCCGGATGGCAGCGTGTATGTCGCCGACACGGATAATCATACCCTGCGCTGCATCAGCCCTACGGGCGTGGTCACGACCGTGGCCGGGCGGGCAGGGGTGAAGGGTAGCGCCGATGGAGCGGGGGCTGCCGCTTGCTTCACCTTTCCCGTGGGAGTAGCTGTCGATGCCCACGGTACAGTGTACGTAGCCGATGCGGGCAATCACACCATCCGCCGCGTGACTCCAGTGGGGCAGGTGAGCACCATCGCAGGCCTAGCCGGGCAGAAGGGCCGCACCGATGGAGCGGGTAGCGAAGCCCGGTTCAACATGCCCCATGGCCTAGCGGTGGCCCCTGACGGAACGCTCTACGTCGCCGATACCGAGAACCATACGCTGCGTCAACTCACCCCAGAGGGGCGGGTGAGCACCTGGGCCGGGCAGGCCGTGCAGAAAGGTAGCACGGACGGGGAACGCGCCGCTGCCCGTTTCTTCCATCCCACGGGTCTAGCCTTAGACGCGAGTGGCACGGTGTACGTGGTCGACAATGGCAATCACGTGATTCGGGCGGTTCCGGCGGTAGGCCCGGTGCGAACGCTGGCCGGCCAGGCAGGCAAACACGGCAGCGCGGATGGGGTCGGCGCCGCGGCGCGCTTTTACTGGCCCAACGGGATTGCCGTTACGGCAGCGGGCGAACTCTACGTGGCGGATAACGTGAACGCGACCATCCGCCAGATCACCGCGGCGGGCATCGTCACGACCGTAGCGGGCACAGCGCACCACTGGGGCAGCCAGGACGGGCCGGCCGCCGACGCGCAGTTCGAGTTCCCCTTTGGGATAGCGGTAGATATGGCGGGGCTGGTGCTTTATATAACCGATACGAAGAACCACTGCGTGCGCCGGCTTCAATAATAGGGCACTACCGGTCCCGGGGGTATTGCTCCTAGTACAGCTTACTCATCGATCCACAATGCAGCGTGTACTGTGATTGGTGAACAACTTTACTGAACCGTTTCCACGCCCTTTTACCGCTCCCAACTGCCCCATCTGTAGTGGGATAAGTTGTACAGTAAAAGGAGCGAAATATTCTAGGAGTCGACGTTGGAGTTTTCCGCCTGCGCGTTGGCCACGTTTGTGGTAGTCTGAAGCTAGCTATTTGCCTTTTTACTCGACGCCCACCGTGTCTGTATCTCCGCAGGGCAGACATCGTATACACGCTATTGTTGGGCTTCTTGGCGGCTTGTTTCACCTCTTATTGCGCCACCTTGTTCTCCGTCAATAGTCGCCTGCATCGCCTTGCGCTGACTCGCTCCGCGCATTATCCATTGTTCCCTCCCTTATTTTTCCTGTATGTCCCTGCCCCCTAACTACGTGCGTTTCGCCGATGGCGTCGAAGAAATCCAGCCCAACGAAGACCAGCTCGGCGACGAAACGGTGGCCTCTATGGCGCGGGTAGCGCGCCTGATGTTTGAGAAAAACCGCCACGCCATCCGCGACGCCCACGCCAAGAGCCACGGTATCCTGCGCGGCGAGCTGCACATTGCCCCTGGCCTGCCCGAGCACCTGGCCCAAGGCCTGTTCAAAGAAGCCAAAACCTATCCGGTGATCATCCGCTTGTCTACGTCACCCGGGGCCATTCAGCCCGACAGCCAGCCAGCCGTGAAAGGCTTCGCGCTGAAAATCATCGGCGTAGAAGGCAAGAAATTCTTACCGGAAGAAGCCGATGCCCTCACCCAGGATTTCTTGCTGGTGAACGATACGATCATCCCGACCGGGGACGTAAAAAGTTACCACGATATGCAACTGCGCATTGAAAAGCTGGCCCACGGCCCTGAGCTGCTGCAAACCGCCATTAACAAAGTCGGCGTGCTGGCCGATAAGGCATTAGAATTATTGGAAGACGCAGGCGGCCCCAAGAAGGAAGTGAACATGGTCGTGCAGGCGCACCCCAACCACCATATCCTGGGCGAGACCTACACTACGCTCGGGGCCCTTCGCTACGGCGACTACGTGGCCAAAGTCAGCGTAGCCCCGCTCTCCGAAAACCTGAAGGCCTTGGCGGGCCAGGAAGTTGACGTCAGCGCGCCGGGTGCCTACCGTGACCTGGTCGTGGACTTTTTTCGCACCCAGGGGGCCGAGTACGAGTTGCGCGCCCAACTTTGCACCGACCTGCAGACCATGCCCGTGGAAGATGCGTCGGTCGACTGGCCGCAAGACCAAAGCCCTTACCAAACGCTGGGCAAAATCGTGCTACCGGCCCAGGAGGCCTTCAGCCCCGCTCGCCGCGTGTATGCCGACGACGTGCTCTCCTTCAATCCCTTCCATTGCCTGCCCGAACACCAGCCCCTGGGCAGCATCAACCGCGTGCGGATCAAGGCCTATGCCTCGTCCACGACCTACCGCCACGCCACCAATGCCACGCCCAAGGTGGAGCCCACTGATATCAACCAACTACCCGACTAAGCAGCCAGCAGGAGGCTGGCACGAGCAACCGCTCGCGACACGTCTAAGTCGGGTTCCCGTTAGGCGTGCTGGCGGGTGAGCGCGATAACCGCAGTCGACGGAAGCCCGACCGCACGTAAATAAATGAATTGTTATAGGCAATTGACTACCAGTGCGTTGCTTGGGCCCCGCGCTCCTATTCCTGTCAGGGCCCAACGCGTACCTCGTCCATTCCGTAGGAGGGGCTTTGTCTTATACGCACCTACTCCCCTCGCTATTTGCATGAAACGACGTTTTCTGCCCTTTCTGCCCCAGGCGTTCCGCCTGGCGCCCCTGGCCCTGGCCGCCACCTTGCTCGCCCTGCCCTTGACCTCGTGTGACGACGACAGCGACGCGAACGATCCGAAGACGACGCTGATCCAGCCCACCGGGTCAGCGCCCACCTACGCGCCGAACATCGACGCGCAAATGCTGGCCGTGCTGGAGCAGTTTATGAGCTACGGCACCCCCGCGCTGCCCACGCTTTCCCCCCGGCAAGCGCGCATGGCGCCCAGCGTAACGGATGCCGTGCAGGACCTGCTCAAGAAAAACAACTTGGCGCCCACCCCGCCCAACGTGACGGTGACTCAACAGGTATTGCCCAAAAACTACACGCCCCAGTCAGCCGCCGACGGCATCCTGGTGCGCATCTACAAACCCGCCGGCGTGTCGGGCTCCTTGCCCGTGATTGTGTATTACCACGGCGGGGGCTGGGTGATTGGCTCGCTTGACGTGTATGAGCCTTCGGCCAAGGCCCTGGCCGCCAACACGGGCGCCATCGTGGTATCGGTGGATTACCGCCTCTCGCCGGAGGCTAAGTTCCCGGCTGCCCACGAAGATGCGTATGCGGCCTATAAGTGGGCCAAAGAAAACGCCACCAACTTCGGCGGCAACGCGGCCAAAGTCGCCGTTGCGGGCGAAAGCGCCGGCGGCAACATGGCCGTGGGCGTGTGCCTGCTGGCCAAGGAGCGGGGCCTGGCGCTGCCCATTCACCAACTGTTGGTCTATCCCGTCGCCAATAACGACCTGAACACGGCTTCCTACAACCAGTACGCCAATGCCATGCCCTTGAGCAAGGCCAACATTGAGTATTTCACCCAGAACTACTTCACCACCCCAGCGGACGGCAACAACCGCCTGATCTCGCTGACGGACGTGGCGAACTTGAGCGGGTTGCCCGCCGCTACCATCATTGCCGCCGAAATCGACCCGCTGCAAACCGAAGGCAAGCAGCTCGCCGACAAGCTCACCCAAGTAGGCGTGGCCAACCAGTACCAGCTCTACAGCGGCACCACCCACGAGTTCTTCGGCACGTACGCCGTAGTACCCAAAGCCGAAGAAGCCCAGCAGTTTGCCGCCACCCGCCTCAAAGCGGCCTTCCAATAAAGCGCCTGAACGCCTAACCCGATGTGACCAAAAGCCCCTCCTATCCGAGGGGCTTTTTAGTTGAGACCCTCATCGCGTCTATTGTCAACCTCTTTCCGGACAAGACACTTGTCTGATCCTGAAAATAAGTTGTCAGTTATCGGTGAGAGATGATTGTGCTTTAGTAGTCCTGACGAGAGGTTGTCACTGTCGATAAATCAGGCTCGCTATGGCCTAGCTTATCGGCTGTAGGTGTTTTACGAGAAGGGTATACTTTGGGCCTCCAACGTTGCTGTAGCGGTTGAGTGCTGGCGTGTGCCGCCGCCGGTGTTAAGTACCCGCAACTCATGTGGGGCCGCAGGTGGTTGTAATTGCGGATACTCGCCTCGACTGCCCGTTGCGCCTCCTCAAACGTAGTGAATACCCGGTTCAGGTGAAAGTCAATTTTTAAGATGCCGTTCACCCGTTCGGCAATGGCATTCTCATACGGATCCCCGTTTTCTGTCATGCTGATGGCAATACCCGCTCGCCGCAGCTTTTGCACGTACTGGAAACTGCAATATTGGCTTCCCCGGTCCGAGTGATGGATGAGTTCCTGGCTACTTTCGCCGTGGCTCAGGGCCATGTCCAAGGCGTTGATGGCCCCTTCCGCTGTCAGCAGCGGGTGCAGACAGTAGCCCATAATCATCTTGGAGTATGCATCCGTGATCAAGGATAGATAGCCAAAGCCGAGACCAATACATAAGTAAGTGATGTCACTGACCCATACTTGGCGGGGAGCGGTGAGGAGTTGGTTCCGCAACAGATTAGGGTATTTCCGCAGACTATGCAGTGAATTCGTCGTTTTGGGGACTTGACGCGGCTGACGCAGCAGCAGGCCATGCTCGTGTAAGAGTTGATGTAGTTTGTCTCGCCCCATCTTAATGCCGCTTCTGGTCAAGGGCTCTTGCAGCAGCATATGTAGTTTGCGCGTGCCTAGGCCCGGTATTTCGCGCCGAAGCGCGAGCACCAAGTCCAGCACCAGAAGCGCCTGCCCTCGGGCGCGTTGCGCATACTGTTCTTTGCGGTAAAAGGCTTGTCGGCTCACACCAAACAGACGGCACAGGCGCCCGACGCGCACCTGGGCTAGATCATGGCTTTTCAGCCGTGAGACCGTTTGGTGCCAGACTTTTTTCGAATCGAGATCTTCAACTCTTGTTCGGCCACCTCGATCATGGTGTTGAGGGCGAGGATAAGCAGATTAGCCTCCTGCAGCAGTTGCGTCAGCTCTTGGTTGCACTGCTGCAGCGCGTGAACATCCTGTTTCTGGGTGCGTGTCATGGCAGGCGCAACGAACAAGCCCGTCTGGATCTTGTGCTGATACTGACTCACCCAGTTGCGCAGTGTGTAACTATTGTGGATGTCCAGGTCAGCCATGACGTGGCTCGGATCTTCCCCGCCAAGAAGGATACGGAATGCCGCCGTTTCTTTCAGTTGTTCGCTATACTGGAAGCGGTGGAGCAGGTCACGAATGTGGTCTTGCATAGAACAGTTTTTGTAAGAAAAACTGTCAACCTATCCTATGTTCACCTAGCCGCCGTAGGGAGACTATTGAAAAGGAAGGAGAAGGCGTAAGATTCCTCAACCTATGGAGCGGCGTTGCTAGCTCGTCTAAAATGACAATCCCCTTCTTCTTCTAGGGCCACTTTGAACAGTTCCAGGAGGCGCACGAGCCTGTATTAGGATAGCGAAAGATCCCCTAGAACTCCTTTTCTCCTTTCTATTCACCTTTCAGGCTGCTTGGTATGAATCTGCCATCACTTTTCCCCGTCGTCGGCATTGATGTGAGCAAAGCCTCGCTCGCCGTCTGTTATCAACGCGACCAGCAGGTGCAGTACTTGGAGGTCAGCAACACCAAGGCAGGCTTTCAGCAGTTAGTGAAAGCCTGTGGATCTGACTGCTTGTTCATCATGGAGGCCACCGGCAGCTACTACCTAACCTTGGCCTATTATCTGCACGAGCAGAAAGGACAGGTGGCGGTGCTCAACCCATTAGTTATCAAACGCTTTATTCAAATGCATCTTGGCAAGGGCAAGAGCGACCGCAAGGATGCCCAGTGGCTGTTGCGCTACGGCCAGCAGCAGGCTGTCAAACTGTGGCAGCCCGACGAAACCGTTTTGGTCGAATGCCGCCAGCTCGAACAAGTCAGCGAGCAACTGCTTAAGCAGAAAACCATGGTGACTAACTCCTTGGAAGCCTTGCAGCAGCAACCCGTGGTGAGTAAATTAGCCTTGAAGCGCCTGCAACAGACTTGCCAGCAACTTGCACAGCAGCTGCGTGACATTGAAACCGAGTTACTCCGGCTGCTAGAGCAGCGCTATGCCCACGAGATGAGCCTCTTGTGCTCCATTCCCGGGATTGGGCGCAAGACAGCCGGCTTGTTGCTCTTGTTTGCCGGCGGCTTTGCTCGTTTGGACAACTACCGCCAATTGATTGCCAAAGCAGGTCTCTCCCCCCGTGAGCACAGTTCAGGCACCAGTGTACGGGGAAAGGTGCGCATCACCAAGATGGGTGGGGCCTTAATCCGCGGCAAACTCTTCATGTGCAGCTTCGCGGCCAAGAAACGGAATACAGCCTGTCAGGCCTTATATGAGCGACTCGTCGGGAAAGGCAAGAATGGCAAAGTGGCCTTGATTGCCGTCTGCAACAAGCTGCTCAAGCAAGCCTTCGCCATCGTTAAATCGGGTGTGCCTTACCAAGCCGACTTTACCTCAAAACTTGTCCCGAATCCTTGACTTTTAACACAGTTCATTTTAGGACAAGACATAGTGGACCAAGTGACTTTGTACACAGGTCACTACGTCCTGCACGGTGCGGAGATCATCAATCTCTGGATCGGGAATAATGATCTGATACGTCTTTTCCAGCTGCCAGACTAGGTTCACCTGATCCAGCAGCTCAAATCCTAGATCTTCTACCAAGCGGGTACTAGGGGTAACCCAAGCTAAGCGGCGACGGAGTTGCTTGCTTAGTAGACGGTGTATCACCTGTTGAATAGGAGTAGTCATCAACAACTAATTTTTACAGTGTTAAGAAAGTAATTTTCTTTACGGCAACACCGTGAGCGTGCCTTTGTACTTGCGGCCGTCAGTGTAAGTGATAAGGTAGTAGTACACGCCCGAGGCGCCGATGCCCGCCCAATGGAAGGTGCGCTCCGGCGAGTGATACACCTCGTTGCCCCAACGCGAAAAGATTTTGATGCCGGCAAAGCGCACGTCGCAGAAGTCGGCTGGCAGTTCAGGTAGGGTGAAGACATCGTTGAGACCGTCGCCGTTGGGCGTGATGACGTTGGGTGGCAGGAAGCGCAGCGAATCGGTGACGGGCACCACTTCAAACTGCACGGTGCGGCTGTAGGCTAGCTTTTCACAAGCGGCCGTTTCCTGAAGCTGAAAAACCACTATGAGCTTTTCGAGCACCTGCGCCGCGTCGCAGGTGGCTTGCCACTCGAAGGTGCCATCAGCACGGCCGTTGCCATTCTGGGCAGTGAAGGTCATGCCCATCGAAGCTAGGTCAAAGCCTTGTCCCTGGGCGCTGAGTACCAAAGCGTTCTTGTCGGCATCAATGCCGGTGAGGGTGGCCTTGTAGGTACTGCCGAGGGGAACTTGCACGAGAATGGGCGCGGTGCTGGTGGCGCTGGCCGCGGGAAAACTGCTCGTCAGGACGGCGGGCGTGTTCGGCAGCGGCTCGGCTTTGAAGGCCAGGCGAACGGTGTCGCGCTTGGGCAGGCTGCACCCGTTGTCGGCCACGATGAGGTCGAGCAGGTACACCTTGTTCTTGGTATCGAAGCACTCGGGAAAGCACAGGGTGGCCGTGAGCGTATCGGGAGCGCCGGTAGCCCGCACCGTGCCGCTGTTAGCGGTAGTAAAGCTAGGTCCGTTGGCGGCACTGGTGAAGTTGATGGGCACGGCCGACACCGTGAGCTGAGAGTTGGGGTCAGCATCGGTGTAGCGCAGGTTCACGCAATGGTTGGTGCCGGGCTTGATCTTCAGCGTGTCGCGGCCCGGCGTGTAGGCCCGCGTGCTACCCGCTGTAAATAGCTGCAAGCTGGGAGCGGTGTTCTGCGGACAGTTGAGCACGTAAAGCTGGAAGTCGCGGCGCGTTTCCCCAATCTTGACGCCCTGACGGTACTCCGAGCAGCGCACACCGAACACGAACAGCCCGAGTTGCGTGGGGCGCACCGTGAGGCGGCCCGTGTGCGCGTCGATACCCAGGGTCGGCGTGCCGGGAATCTGGCGTTGCGCGGAAAGACCGGCCGTCCAGTTGACCGTGGTATACGGGGCGGCTTGTGGCTGTGGAGCCGGAAAGGCAGTAGAGGAATGGCCGTTGAGCGGCGTCACCATGTCGTAGATGAGCGAGTCGCCATCCGCATCTTGGCCGCCGAAGTCGTAGTAAAACAGCTCGCCTCGGCAGGCATAATCGCCCAGGGGCGGGAAGATGCGCGGCGTGGAGTCGATGAACGACTGCCCGTTGCGCACCACGGCCGGAAATTCCAGGTAAAATGTCTGAGCCGCCGTGAGCGGCGACATAATGTTGCTGATGCTCTGGTTACGGCAGCAGCGCTCCACGGCCGCGTAGTAGCCGGCCGTGTTGGTGAAGGTAGTGGATGCTAAGATGATATCACTGCTGTACACAATCTTGCGCGTGCTCAGGGTCGAGACGGTGCAGGCCGGGTTGGTGTACTGCACGGGCGTGCGGCTCACTTTCTGCAACACAACGTCGGTCATGCGGCGGTTAGTGGCTTTGTCGAAGATGCCGGCCGTCAGGGTTAGGTCTTCTGCATCGGGGTTGCCGTTGATCACATCGAAGTACAGATTCAGGGTTAGCGTGTAGGTGTTGCCTGATTTATACTGCAACTCCATTTCGCCCCCAACAATGTGCGTGGCGTGCGCCGTCGGCCCGATCAGCAGAAGCAGTAGTAAGACAAGCGAGAAGTAGGAGAACGGCTTTTGGAACAACTTCACCATGGTGGGCCGGCAATGAGCCGTAAGCAATATCAAGGAGGAAAATGCCTAGATTGGAGAGACAGAGTAGCAGGCATGTCCATTGGTGCAGCCTGTTAAGCCAGCAAGTAGCACGGAGCTTTGCATTCTTTCCACTAGAAGGATACCTAAGGGGCTACTTACCCCTACGCCCCACCTCGTTTTTTTTCGTGGTGCCGACTAGCTAGCCCTGCGAGCGTGGACCCGGAGTTCTCCTAGTAAAGCGACTGCAGTCGGGTAATTCGTTGGTTGATGCCAATAGATAGATTCCTGCTCGCTCATTCAGTCCAGCTCCCTAAAAATAATTTTCTGCGCGCGTAGGGGTTAACAGTCGCTTGTGTCTCTTACTACTAGGTTGCCCCGCCGACTTGCGCCAGGAGTTAGTTCAGTACGCGCCAGTTATCCTACACGAAAGACACAACTCCCGAAGCAGCCACCGACGCCGGTTCCTTGCGCTGCTTCCCGCCCCCTTCAACTTCCTTTATCATCTTCTTCATTTCCCCATTCTCTTTAACTAAGTTTTTTATGAAGCGTTTTTCATCCCGCGGTATTGCCTTCACCATGCTGACTCTGTTTAGTCTAGGCGCCAGTACGCTGCTCACCGGCTGCTTTGAAAAGGAAGACAGCGAAAGCTGCAGCCCAAAGGGCGGTACCTGCGATACCGCTGCTACCGTCGTGGACCTGAGCACAACGACCGGCTGCGGTCTCGCGCTACGCCTGGCCGACAGCACCTACGTAGTACCCACCGGCTCCACCTGGACGAACTTCAACGCGAAAGCCGGCGATAAGCTCTTGGTGGGTTATACCACTAAAAAGCATCGTGGCACCCAGAACAGTTGCGCGGCGGGTCCGCTCGTGGAACTGGGCTGTATCAGCGCAGATACCACCAGTACCCCTGCTAACTAAGGGTAAGTACGCAGGCACTTGGACAAGCGTCCGGCCGGTGGTCGGACGCTTGTCTTCCTACGCGGTAGCAACCAGCTACCAACAGCTACCTTCCTAACACGGGGAAGCTTTTGCGGCCTTAAAAGGGGTATTTCTTCCAAAAGGGCGGATTTACACGCTAAGCCCGGTTATCAAAAAGGGTGAGCGAAAAACAGACCGAAAAAGGTCGGTTCCAAAGCGTATAAGGGGTGTAAGCAGCCTATTACAAAGGAACTCCTTTGTGATACCGCAAACTCAATCAAATTGCAAGTTCTTTAAAATCAGGCAACTAAATGCTTAGCGTGTAAATCCGCCCATTTGCAACAAGAACCCCTAAAAGCGTAACCCCACCTGCACGCCCGGCCACAGACGAACATTAGACCGTCCCCGATCTGTGGCGAGCCAGAGCCATTGGTCCTGGCCTAGCAATTGGCGGGTACGAAAGCCATCACGGTGAGTCATGGCCAGGTTGAGGGTCGGCCCGCCCACCAGCTGCCAGCGCCCAGCGCGTTTAAACTGCCAAGCCAGCGCCGGCCGCAACTGCGTGAGCTGGCCCTGCGCGGCTTTATTTTTATCCGCGCCCGCTACTACCCAATACAGCAAATCGAGACTAGGCGTAAAGCGGCCTCTGGGGTGGCCTACGGTACCGAGCCCCCCGCCCCAGGCCCAGCTACCGCGGTGGTCCAACGGGCCAGCGGCGACGCCTAGCACAAGATGAATACGGGGCCACCCGAGCTTAATGGCCGCGTTAAGCGGTAGCGTCTCGCTCCACCAGGCTTCTCCATGCAGGTAGAGAGGCCGCAACCACGCCCCGAATGCAGACGACTTCTTGGCTGCGGAATCGGTTCTTAGCGCGGGGTTTGCTGCGGGCAGTATGGGTGAGAAACTAACTTTCGCCAGTTTCAGGTCGGGCGGTATCCCTTCAATTGACTCACTACTAGATGCCAGTGAAACGGATCGTGATGCGAGCTTGGTTAGCGGACCCTGAGCTGGCGCCAATTGCTGAGGAAAACCAGTAAACCGGGCGGCAGCGGGAGCTAGGGGCTGGGCCGTCTCTGACGTAGTCTGCCCAGCTTGCATCCGACCACCTAACAGCGGCCGCGTACGGGCGCCCACGCGACTTACCTGGGCCGTGAGCGGCTTGGCGGCAGGAGAAGCGGCGCGTCTACTGTAGGGTACCCGGCGTTCTGCCTGGCTGCGCGGAGAAGAGAGTTCCTGATTTGCTGCGGTACTACCAAGCGGCGACTGCTGCATCGCCCTATTCTGAGCAGCCATCGCTACCCTGATTTGCTTTGCGGAACGAGGAGCTTCGGGTACCTGCAACTCCCGAGCCAGCGTACTCTGGCCTAGTGGCTGGCCTGCTACACCAGCCCGCTTTCCTAGCGCGGCGGCTCGCGGAAGTGAAGCAGGAGGCCTAGTAGCCTCTTTAACTAACGCCGTAGCGCTATTTGCCCCAACCATACTTGCCGGTACGACTACATGGTCAGGCCACAAAACGAGCTGACCGTTGATCACCCCATACGACAGGTGCTCGGCTGCCAGCACTTCGCGTAGCACTGTTTTTAAGGGCCGCGGCGGGCCAGGCTGCAGGTAGCACGCGTGCGTTAGGGGCACCAGCGAGCTGCTGTAGCTCAAGGACAGATGACTTTGGCGTGACAGTTCAGCCAGTACCGCGCCCAAGGACCGACGGCCTGGAGCGGGCTGTACAGGCCGATTCAGCACTTGGTCTCTGGTCTGTCCCCACGCTATTTTCAGGGGTAGTAGCAACAAGACCAGCCTTAGTAGGTCCATCCACCAAGCCACCGCACGACCGCTGTGCCTTCTCACGGCCGGGGAGCACGCGGGGTTGACTCCGCATCTGAGGCCTGTGAGGCATGGGACGCGGGAGTAGGCAACGTGCACCCCGGACCCTGCAACTGATAACCGCCGTGCCCATTGGAAGAAAGGCGGCTTGCCGTAGCGGCAGCGAGCACTGCTAATACCTGGCTCGGTTGCGGGCGGACGAAGGTCCCCGTGAAGCGGCACTGTCCTAGATCGGGGCTGCCTAGCAGTACATCCGTTCCGAACATCGCGTGTAGCGTACGTGTTACCTGGGTCACTGACGCATCCGCAAAGCGCAAGGTATCGCTTTGCCAAGCTCGGAAATTAGGATCAGCCGCCGGACTGCTGCGCAGCCGCGCGGATACCCGGCCGGGGGCGTCGGCCGCGCGCAGGGCGGCACGGGTGCCTGCCGTGAGCAACACGCTATCGGGCACGATCAGGTGCGTCAGCCATACCTGGCCATGGGTCACACTCACTTCTACCGAATCTTCCGCAGCGTAGGCGCGCACGTTGAAGGCCGTGCCGATTACCCGTACACGGGCCGCGGTAGTATTCACCACAAAGGGCCGGATCGGGTCAGGTACCACGTTAAAGTAGGCCTCTCCCGTGAGTTGCACCGCCCGTACGCCCTGTGCTGAGGCGCCCTCTCTTCCCATGTACTGCAACCGCGAGCGGGCGTTCAGCCAGACCGTGCTGCCATCAGGCAAGCGCACCTGTTGCCGCTGGTCCGTATTGGTGTAGGTCACCACCGTTTGCGGGAGCCTGAAGAGCCAAGTCCGAGCTGCTGCGTAGCCTACGCCCAACAGCAGCACCAGCCCAGCCGCTAGCTGCCAGCGCGAAGCCCGGTGTCGGGTGGCCCAGGGCAGGCGTACTACCGGTACTGGCGCCTGCTCCGAAACCCGCGCAGCGGCTAATGGATGGGCATCTACGAGTGGACGTAAGCGTAGCCAGGCGGCTTCCACATCCGCCGGCGAGAATAGCACCGGTGCGGTTGCGGCTTCGCCGGCCCGTTCCCAGGCCCGCGTAACCGTGGTCAGGATTTGCAGGTGTGTCGGGTCGGCCTGCACCCACTCGCGTAACGCCAAACGTTCAGCCGGCGTTGCTTCGGCGGCCAAGTGCCGGGCCAGCAGGTTCCAAGGAGCGTCGGAAGGGTCAGAATTGTGAAGCATCAGTAAAACGGCCGGCGCGAAGTGGCAGCAGGTTAGATAAAGGATACCCAGCTGGCTCACTACCCCCACGCAAGTTCCAAAAATAATTACTAGGGACGGTGCAACCCGGTGTTAAGAGTGTCCCAGCAGTGGCGGGTAGCAGTCGCCAAGCCGCTAGCCAGAATAGTAGTCCGTACAGATTTTTGAGAATACCCGCCAATTCGCGGCGCAAGATGCGCAAAGCCTTTCCCATTTGGTTTTCGACAGTTTTCGGCGAGATTTCCAAGCTGTCGGCTATCTGCTGGTAGCTCATTTCCTCATAGCGACTCAACTCAAATATCAGGCGACACTGCGGTGGCAAGCGGTCGAGCGCCGCCACTACTGCTTCCGCCGCATCGGTCGCGTGCAA
This sequence comes from Hymenobacter sp. GOD-10R, assembly GCF_035609205.1. Lineage (NCBI taxonomy): Bacteria > Pseudomonadati > Bacteroidota > Cytophagia > Cytophagales > Hymenobacteraceae > Hymenobacter > Hymenobacter sp. GOD-10R. The sequence goes on along the minus strand of NZ_CP141187.1, from coordinate 107,762 downwards.
CTCATCCAAGGCATCGGCGGCCAGGGGCGGCTGCGTCAGCGGCGCATCGTCCCACGCCACCTGACGCTGGGAGCGCTGCTGGTAGCGGAGAGCGGCATTCAAGGCCATACGCGTGAGATAAGCCCGGTGCGAGTCAATGACCGGTTGCGTGGCTAGCCCCTGCCAGACCCGCAAAAACACGTCTTGTAGAATATCTTCCACCACTGCCCGGTCAGGCACTACACGGTAAACTAGGCTCCCCAAGGGAGCATAAAACGTCTTGAACAGCTGCTCTAGAAAAGCTTTCGCGTCGGTCTGGTGTAGCTGCCTTAAGTGCGCATCGAGCGCCGTATCATCGAACTTCGCCATAGAAAGAGGTTGCCCACTGCATGCACCGCTTAACAGGTTCAAACCGGCACATTGCCGCACCTAACTGGAACCAAAGGTGCGAAGTTTCCTGACAGGAGAAATGTTGGCTTTGCCTACTACTAGGCGACTTGAGCTTGGAGTCACAGGATACGGCCAGTAAGCTAGTAAAAGCATACGGAGCGGGAATGGTCCGTTCGGTGCCGACGCTTGTCCTCTGCAAAAAAAAGCGGGCGCGAGTAGGGGTACGCAGCGCTTTAAGTATCCTTCTATTAGTTAGCACCACTTAACTCCTCCTTCCTATGCATAGTAGCCTACTTTCTTCTCTACTTCTAGCTGCTTCGTTCGAGCAGCTCCCTACTCTCAGAGATTGAATACGCGGCACAGTGGTTAAGGCTTGCCAAATAAGGGCTTCAACAAGAAATATACTCTACTATGTAGTAAGCTAGTAATAAGCCCGACTGTACGCTGGCGCGTCACGCTATTGAAGCTAGGTAGTTTGCCAAACAGTCGATGAATAAGGGAAAGTAGCCGATTATGCCCAAAGTTTAAAAGGAGGCCAAGCAACTTTGGTAAGCTTCCCCCACCTACCACGCCCTCTTCTTTCTGTGTTCTGCATTACTAATGACTACTAATCCTTTCTTTTCCCGTGCAATGCTGATGCTCTCAGCGGCGGTGTGGCTGTTGGCCGTGGCTTGTCAAAAGCAGGACGCTACGCCCACTAACAACTTAACAACCCTGCCAGCGGCCGTACCTGCTCCAGCCGGTAACCCTAGCAGCACGGCTCAGATAGCGCTGGGCCGTGCTTTGTTCTGGGACCCCATCCTTTCCGGCGGCCGCGACGTGAGCTGCGCTACCTGCCACCATCCGAGCAAGGCCTACGCCGACGGGCTGGACTTATCCATTGGCGTCAATGGCCAAGGGCTAGGCAGTACCCGGCGCTTTCTCACGCCCAATACGATTCCCTTCACGCAGCGCAACTGCACCACCGTGCTCAACACGGCCTACAATGGCATGGCCGCCGATGGGAGCTTCAACGCCTTTACGGCTCCCATGTTCTGGGACAACCGGGCGCAGTCGCTCGAGGCCCAGGCGCTACTGCCGATTGTTACCTTAGAGGAAATGCGCAGTGGCCGCTACCCCGAAGCCGCCGCCCTCGACTCGGTCGTGGCCCGCCTGCGCCACATTCCGGCCTACGTAACCTTGTTTCAGCAGGCTTTTGCTGAGTCCACGCCCGTTACCTCAACGAACCTGGGCAAAGCCATCGCGGCTTTTGAGCGCACCTTGGTGACCACGGATGCACCGTACGACGAGTATCTGCGCGGCAACACCAGCGCCCTGACGGCCCAGCAGGTCCAGGGCCTGAACGCCTTCGTGGCGACCGGCTGTAACAAGTGCCACAGCGGGCCCATGCTCAGCGACTACCTGCCCCACGTGCTCGGCATCGCCGATAACCCTAAGTTGGCCACGTCCGACTCCGGCGTGAACGGCACGTATGCTTTCCGTACCCCAAGCCTGCGCAACGTGGCCCTGACCGCTCCTTACATGCACAACGGCATGCTTGCTACCCTGCAGGATGTCGTCAATTTCTACGATCAGGGGGGACGCAACGGCGGCCGTGCCCCGCAAAACCCGCATGTGGCTGCTCGCCAGCTTGACCCATTGCTACCAGGACGGGTGCAAAATACCCAAGCCATTGTGGCCTTTCTTAATACCCTCACGGCTCAGAGCTACGACCGCACCGTGCCCACCACCGTGCCGAGTGGGCTGTCTGTGGGCGGCAACATCCGGTAAGCCGCCCGTGCTTATTCACCCTAAGGCCTTGAACGTCCGGTAAGTGGTCGATGAGTACGCCGAACTCACCACGTAGAGCATCGTTATACCATTAGTCGCTTTTCGGGCAGCTAACAATTTATACTGAAGAGGTCCATACCATGAAGTATCCTGCGCTTTTATGTAGTACCGGATTGTTGCTGTTACCTGCCCTTTTCACCCTGCCAAGTCAGGTTCGGGAGCCGGCACAGCGCCCGGCGAATAGCCTGCTATCCGGGCTAGTAGCGACCGACTGCTCCTCGGCGAAAGGATTAAACCGGGTAATTTGCCTGACGGAGGCGTTCAAAGCTACCCTTACACCCAGCCAGCTAGCCGCAGTACAACGGCCGTATTCGAAAGCTGATGCTGTCAGATGGTCGAACTTTCCGCAGGCTTTCTCCCGGCCCCAGCGGGTAGGCCTGAATTTCGGTTCACTCAATGCGACTCAACTTGTAGCGGCGAAAGCTCTGATGGCCGCTGTGCTGGTTCAAGGCGTGCCTAATGAAGGCTATGAGGAGTTAGAAGGTGGACTAGCCGCTGATACGTACTTAGGAGAGGCGACCCAACAGACTGATACCTTCGGCGCGGGCAATTTCTACCTTGCTTTGTTGGGTACCCCTAGCCTCACCGGGTTGTGGGAATTGCAGTACGGTGGGCACCACTACGCCTTCGCCAATACGTACAAGCGTGGCAACATTGCGGGGGTAACGCCTTCGTTTCGAGGCGTGGAGCCGATGACGGCCGTAATCGCCAACGGCAAAGCCTATCAGCCCATGGAGCAGGAGCGGCAGGCGTTTGCAGCGCTGCTGGGTAGCCTGAGCAGTCAAGAACAGTCGACCGCTAAACTTTCGTCCTCGTTCCGGGATGTCCTGCTCGGGCCGGGCCGGGACGGACATTTCCCGGCCACCCGGCAGGGCTTGCGTCTGGGTGAGTTGAGCGCTACGCAGCAACAGTTAGCGATAGGTGCCGTGAAACGGTACGTTAATGACCTGGACCCGGCCACTGCCGCTCCCGTCTTGGCCAAGTACACCGCCGAATTAGCCGATACCTACCTCGCGTATGTGGGAAGTGGCACGATGAGCCAGGCGAACGACTACATACGCTTGGATGGGCCGAATATCTGGCTGGAGTATTCGGCTCAGCCCAGCCGCGATTTCCCCGGCACTATTCATCCGCACTCGGTCTGGCGCGACCGGACCAGTGATTACGGGGGAAACTAACCAAATCCATTCGACTTGATGAACTTGCCTATTACCCGCCTCGGCCGTTTACCACTGGCGCTTCTGCTTCTACTCGTCAGCCTCGGCCGTATTCCCGTTGTCGTTGCTCACCCCATGCCGACGTCGGTGGTGCTGCTCACGGTGCACGCCGACCGCATGGACGCGGAGGTGCAGGTACCCCTCAACGAGTTGCAGGCGGCCTGGGGTCATGCCGTAAATGACTCCTCTGCTCGACTAATAGAGCGCCTAGGGCCCGCCTTGCGCGCCTACCTGGCCCAGCACATTCACCCCGAAAGCCCCGATGGGCGACCCTGGGCTGTGACCGTCGGAACGCTAACGGTGCACGAGACGCAGAACCCGATCAACGGTCCCTACCGTGAGTTGACGGCGCAGGTGCGACTGGTGCCCCCGATTCGGGCGAACGTGCGGCGGTTCATCTTCCGCTACGACGCTGTTATCCACCAGGTCGTCACGCACAAAATTCTGGTGTCGGTGCGGCAGGACTGGGCGCGGGGGCAGGTGGCCGACACGGCGGCAGCGCAGGTGGGCGTCATCGAGCTGGATGTGGTCAACAACCTTATTCATCCCTTGTCCATCAACCTAGAGGAGGGCAGCGTCTGGACCGGTTTTCGAGCGATGGTGCAGCTAGGCATCCGCCACATTGCCGAAGGCACCGACCACCTGCTGTTCTTGCTGGTGTTGCTGCTGCCGGCGCCATTGTTGGTTAAGGGGCGGCGGTGGAGCCGGTTTGGCGGGGTACGTTATAGTATCCGGCGGTTGTTGCTGATCGTCACGGCCTTTACCCTCGGCCACTCGCTTACCCTGCTGCTGGGCGCGCTGGGCTGGGTGCGGCTGCCGAGTCAACCCGTGGAAGTGCTCATCGCCGTGTCTATTCTGGTGTCGGCAGTACACGCCATGCGGCCCCTGTTTCCGGGACGGGAGGCGTGGGTGGCCGCCGGCTTTGGTTTAGTGCACGGACTGGCGTTCGCCAGTACGCTGGCGAACCTGCGGCTGGAGGCTGGACCCATGGCCCTGAGCATCCTAGGCTTCAACCTAGGCATTGAACTGATGCAGCTGGGTGTCATCACGCTGACCATTCCCTGGCTACTACTGCTGAGCCGCACCCCCACCTACAAAGCAGTGCGCGTTGGTGGGGCGCTCTGCGCTGCCCTGGCCGCCTTGGCGTGGATTATTGAGCGGACCCTGCTAAGCACTACCCCCTTCTCGACCGTCGTGGGGGGCATAGCGAGCTTAGCGCCGTGGCTGTTGGTGGCCTTGGCTGCCGGGTCCCTGTTCAGCTACTGGCGCAGTCGGAACCCGCGCCCGGCCATCAGATAAGCCGAGGTGCTTATGGCAGCCAGCATGTCGCGCTGTCGCATTTAGACTACCCTTATATCAGGAGCTATGGAAAATACTAGTACTAGCAATTCGCCTCGGGTGAAGGGCTTCTCTCAATTCGACGGCTTGTATGGGCAAACGCAGGCGCAGATTGATGCCGAGTACTTGTTCTCCGAACTACTGGAGACGCGCAGCCGAAGCTTCAACTGGGTCATCCAACCCCACCTACATGCCCGCTTATTTCAGGTATTTTTGGTGGAAACCGGTCACGTTACCTTTCAAGAAGCCACTCGTCAACGTCACCTGACCGCCCCGGTACTCCTGCTGATTCCGCCCAATGCCCTGCATGGCTTTCGGTACAGCTCTAATGCCACCGGTCGTATCCTGACCTTATCTAAGGCACTGGTGGATAGTTTATTCTCTAACAGTTCGCTGCTGTCTCCTCTGCTCGGCGCGGTCCAATGCCTAACGTCCTTTGAAGAACCGTATTCGGCGGGCCGGGTAGGTACGCTGCTGAAGGAAATTGACCAGGAGCTATTTGACAATCAGCCCGAAAAGCGGCTCATGCTGCGCGTGTGTCTGCAACGATTGTTTCTGGTCCTGTTCCGAATCTGGCAGCAACATGAAGTCATGGGCGTCACGCCCAATACCCAAGCACTCCGGTACTTTCGGCAATTTCAGCAGCGGGTCCGGCAGGCAGGAACCACCCACGGCGTGGCCCAGTTCGCCGGCGAACTAGCCATTACTCCTGGGCACCTGAACCGCATCTGCCAGGAGGTAGCCGGTCAGTCGGCCAGTTTGTTGGTGCAGGAGCATATCCTGGATGAAGCACGTAAATATCTGATCTACACCAACTACTCGGTGTCAGAAATTGCCTACCTGCTCCACTTTAAGTACCCCAACTACTTCGCCAAGTTCTTCCGGAAACACATGGGACTGACTCCTACTGACTACCGAGAAGGTCAGCAGGTAGGTTAGGCTATTTTTCACCAGTGTCTAGCATACTGATTAACAGTGTATTAGACGTGAGCTTAAAAACAACTTTTGGCGCTTCTGACCAGCTTCTTTGCGTAAGTCCTATAAAAAGGCTCCGGCGGCTTTGGGACTGTCGAATAAGGGGGTCAGCCTAGTTGAATAGTTCTGCTGTGGTCGTTTTGTATCCAAGAAAGCTTGATTTGTCTCCGACAAAGCCTGATATGGCAGAGATAAACGCTGACTAATCGCCGTAAATAGTGAACGTGTTAGGTCAAGGACAAGGGATGCTCTAAGGAGGAGTTAACCACGACGTCCTGTTCATGGGTCAACTTAACCAGTACTCTCAACTCTCTCCTACTTATTACTACTGGCTACCGAGTTGAAACGTCTATTCACCCTGCTGTTTTTCCTGACGCTTACTGGTGCGTGGGCTAGTGCGGTTCATGAGAGTGGCGCTATCAGCGGCACCGTGTACGAGGCGGGTACCCAACTGCCGTTACACGGGGTGTCCGTGCAGCTTGTAGAACTGCACAAGACGGTTGTCACCAACGAGCTAGGGCAGTACCGATTTGTTAATCTGGCGAGTGGTGCCTACCACATGGCGCTGTCGCACCTTGGCTACCAAGCGCTGCGCATACCAGCCACCGTGCTGGAAGATCAGACGACTACCGTGCGCACCAACCTGGTAGCGGCCCCTATTGAGTTGGGGGAAGTCGCGGTATCCTCGGAGCGGGCGCAGGAGCAGCAGCTCATCAGCGCGCTGGATATCAAACTGCGGCCCGTCACCAACTCCCAGGAAATTCTGCGGCTGGTGCCGGGACTGTTCATTGGGCAGCATGCGGGCGGAGGCAAGGCCGAGCAGCTCTTTTTGCGCGGCTTCGACCTCGACCACGGTACCGACATCCGCCTGAGTGTGGACGGCATGCCGGTAAATATGGTTTCGCACGCGCACGGGCAAGGCTACGCCGACCTGCACTTCGTCATTCCTGAGTTGGTACAAGGCCTAGACTTTAGCAAAGGCCCGTACACCACTGAGCAGGGCAACCTCGCTACGGCCGGCTGGGTCAACTTCCGCACCCGCACGGCCCTGGATAGCAGCTTCGCGAAGGTGGAAGCGGGCGAGTACGACACCTACCGAGCCGTGGCTGCCGTGAATTTGCTCGGGGCTAAGGGTCGTGCCCGGCAGCAATCAGCCTACGTCGCGGCCGAATATTCGTTCTCCAACGGCTACTTTGACAATCCGCAGCACTTCAACCGGCTCAACCTGGTGGGCAAGTACCACGGGCATCTCACGCCAGCCTCCCGCCTGACGCTGACCGGCTCCACGTTCTATAGTAAGTGGAATCACTCGGGCCAGATTCCCGACCGGGCCGTGGCACAGGGGCTCATTGATTGGTTTGGTTCCATTGACCCCAGCGAAGGGGGCCAGACCAGCCGCACCAACCTTAATGCAGAGCTGGTGACCGTGACGCCCGCCGGCAACGTGCTGCGCAACCAGTTCTTCTACTCGCGCTACGCCTTCGAACTGTACTCCAACTTTACCTTCTTCCGCGACGACACGCTCAACGGCGACCAAATCCGTCAAAAGGAAGGCCGTCACCTCTTCGGCTACAATGGCAGCTTCAGCCGCACGCATACGCTGGGCAAGCGGCCGTTGACTTCGACCTTAGGCGTGCAATACCGGCAGGATATCACGGACCATACTGAGCTCTCGCACACCAAAGACCGCCGCGAAACGCTCGAACAGCGGCAGTTCGGCGACATTAATGAGCTGAATGCGGGCGTGTATCTGGACGAAGCCTTACAGCTCGGAGCCCACCTGAACCTAGCGGCCGGCGTGCGCTTCGACGTGTTCCGCAACCAGTACCTGGATCGACTCCAGACGCCGAACACGACGGGTCACACCGGCGCGTCCATTATCTCGCCCAAGCTGAACCTAGCCTACACCGCCTCACCAGGGCTGCAATTCTACCTCAAGGCAGGCAAAGACTTTCACTCCAATGACACGCGCGTGGTGGTGGCCGAAGCGGGGCGGCAGGTGCTGCCCGCCGCCTACGGGGCCGACCTCGGGGTCGTGTTCAAGCCCGTGCCGCGCCTGCTGGTGAATGCCGCTGCCTGGTACTTGTGGCTGGCGCAGGAGTTTGTGTATGTGGGCGACGAAGGCGTGGTAGAGCCCAGTGGCCGCACTCGCCGCCAGGGCCTGGACCTGTCGCTGCGCTACCAGCTCACCCGCCACCTCTACTTTGATGCCGACCTCACCGCCGCCCAGCCCCGGGTCTTAAGGGCGGAAGCAGGGCAGAACTACCTGCCGCTGGCGCCCACGTTCACCTCCACCGGCGGGTTGAGCGTGCAAGGCGGGAGGCGTTTCAGCGGCTCGCTGCGCTACCGCTACCTGGCTGACCGGCCGGCGAACGAAGATAACTCCCTGATCGCCAAGGGTTACTTCGTAACCGATGCGCAGGTAAACTACACCCACTCGCGCTACCAGCTCGGTCTATCGGTGCAAAACCTGCTGAACACGCGCTGGAAGGAAACCCAGTTTGCTACTGAAAGCCGCTTGCAAGGTGAAGCCGCCCCAGTGGAGGAAATTCACTTCACGCCCGGTACGCCCTTTTTCGCCCGGCTGAGCGCCACGGTCTTTTTCCGCTGATACAGCCCACCAGCCAGTAGCTGCTTACCTCAGTTCAGTGTCCTTTTCACCTTATTCTTTCACTATTCCCCTTTTCTACCTTTTCACTCATGAAGAACCTTTTGTTTCTCGCGCCTCTCCTGCTCGGCCCCGCTACGCCGCAGCAGAAGGCCGCGCCACCCGCCGTGGCCTTCTCCTACGCCGCGCTGATTCCTCCCTTTGCGACCCCGGCTGTTCTGCCCACTCGCGTGACCCAAATAGTAACGGACAATGCTACCGTAGCGGACGTCGTGACGGCCGCAAATGCCTTCATTGCCACGCTCAGCACCGCTCAGCAAGCTACCCTACTTCAGGAGTTTAATTCTACCAACGTCACGAAATGGTCCAACCTGCCCGTTAACTCCACCAACCGGATTGGCCTGCGCCTCGATGCCCTGACCGTGGCCCAACAAACCGCGGCCCTGGCCGTGGTACGGGCCGCCACCGGCACCACCGCCAACGAAGGTTTCAACGAGATTCAGCAGATTCGGGCCGCCGACGACAACCTGGCGGCCAACGGGGGCGGCTCGACCTACGGCAGCGGCGTGTATCTGCTTGCCTTCCTGGGTACGCCCTCCACCACCGGCACCTGGATGCTGCAGTTCGGCGGTCACCACCTGGCCACCAACATCACCTTCGGCAGCGGCACCGTGACCGGGGCTACACCCAAATTTGAGGGCGTGGAGCCGCTAAGCTTCACCACCACCAACACGAACGTGCTGCCTATCGGCACCTACGCGCCCCTGAGCAGCGAGCAATCGACCATGCTGGCCATGATCAATGGCCTAACTACGGCCCAGCAGGCCACGGCCAAGCTCAGCCAGACGTTTAACGATGTCGTGCTCGGCCCGAACGGCAACGGCCAGTTTCCGGCTACCAAAGTGGGGCTACAGGTGAGTACCCTCACGGCGGCGCAGCAGGCTTTGGTGCTGGAAGCCATGAAGCCTTGGGTGCAGGACTCGGACGATGCCACAGCGGCTAGCCTGCTGAGTATTTACCAGAACCAGTTGGCCAACACCTATGTCGCCTACTCCGGCACCGGCCTGTTCACCAGCAACGGCGACTATGCCCGCATCGATGGGCCGAACGTTTGGATTGAGTTTGCCTGCCAGGGCGGCATCGTGTATCGCAATCAGATTCACTACCACACCGTCTGGCGCGACCATGCCCGCGACTATGGCGGCAACTTCTACACAGTTGTGACGGGTACCAAGGCGACTACGGCTGCGCAGGCTTTCTCGGTGTACCCGAACCCTACTTCGCCGGAGAGCAGCCTGCAAGTGAAGCTGGCGAGTTCCGCCCGGGCCGCTACTTATACCCTGCGCAATACCTTAGGCCAGACCGTCGCTACCAAGTCCTTCCAGGGCAATGCGGTGGAAGTGCCCACCGCTGGCCTGAAAGCCGGCACCTACGTGCTTAGCCTGGAAGTAGATGGCCAGGCCCCGGTCACCCACCGCTTCCTAGTCAAGTAATAATCTACCAAAACAAAGCGGTCCGCTTATCTGGCTAGGTGGACCGCCTTTGTCTGGTTAGACCTGTTCGGGCGGGGATCTCAACCTCCGCCCTAGTAACCTGAACTCCCAAACGCCTCCCGGACAATAAACAGCGGGAGGACGTCGAATCTCCTGCAACGCCCCCATGACTCGCTACCGCTACAACTTGAACGACGAACTTGTGTTCAGCTTACTACTTGGCAGTATCCTGCTTCTGTTGCTTCTGTATTATTACCTCTGGCAGGGGCTGGCCTGGATGTGGCACTGGGTGCAAAGTAGCTGGTGAGTCCCGCCACTATCACCAATGCTTATGGCTGTACCGTTCGTACCTGTCACTTTTTTAACTACCTCCTGAAACAGGGCTCGGTGCGGTCAAGTCGAGCGACTATCTATGATCGAGACAGTTCCTTGGTAGCCAAAGCCTATTTCGTGACCAATACCTAGGTGAATCACACCCGTGCACGCTACTCAGCTCGCTTCAATTTAGACCTGCGCTGAGTTATCCCCTTTCCCCCTCCTCTTCACCTTTTCACTCTTCTACTCATGAAAAACCTGTTGTTTCTTGCGCCTCTCCTGCTCGGCCGCGTCGCGCCGCAGCAGCAGGCCGCGCCACCTGCTGCCGCCTTCTCGTATGCCGCGCTGATTCCCTCGTTTGCCCAACCGGCCTGCCTAACCCGGGTGCAACCGATTGAAGGCACCGCCACCGTGTCGGACGTCGTAACGGCGGCCAACGCCTTCCTGGCCACGCTCACCGCCGCGCAGCAGAGCACCGTACTGCAAACCTTCAACGCGACCAACGTCATCAGGTGGTCGAACTTCCCCATCGCGGGCTACAACGGCCGCATCGGCATCCGCCTCGATGCCCTGACCGCCGCGCAGCAAGCCGCCGCCATGGCGGTCGTGCAGGCCGCCACCGGCACTACCCCGAATGAGGGCTTCAACGAGATTCAGCAGATTCGGACGGCCGATGATTACCTCGTCTCCACCGGTAGCAACAGCAGCATCTTCGGCAGCAACATCTACTTCATTGCTTTCCTAGGGCAGCCCAGCACCACCGGCACCTGGATGCTGCAGTGTGGCGGCCACCATTCCGCGACCAACATCACCTTCGGGGGCGGTAACGTGACCGGCGCTACGCCCAAGTTTGAAGGCGTGGAACCGTTGAGCTTCACCGCCCCGAACGCCAACGTATTGCCGACCGGCGTCACCTACGCGCCCCAGGCCCAGGAAGCGGCCGGGATGCTGGCTATGATCAGCGGCCTGACCACCGCGCAGCAAGCCACCGCCAAGCTAACGCAAACCTTTAACGACATAGTCGTAGGGCCGCAGAAAGACGGACAGTTCCCGGCCACCAAGGTCGGCTTGCCATGCAGCCAGCTCACGAGCACCCAGCAGCAACTGGTAATGAACGCTATGGCCCCCTGGGTAAAGGATGCCGATGACGCTACCGCAACCTTCTTACTGACCACTTACCAGAACCAACTGGCCAACACCTACATTGCCTATTCGGGCACCGGCACCTTGGCTACCATCGGTGACTACGTCCGCATCGACGGGCCCAACGTGTGGATTGAGTTTGTGGTCCAACAAGGGGCCGAGTTCCGGACCCAGATTCACTACCACACCCTCTATCGCGACCGGGCCCGCGATTACGGCGGCAACTTCTACGGCACCTACACGCCGGTGCTGGGCACCAAGGCCGCCGCCGCTGCCGAGACGTTTGCCGTCTACCCCAATCCTACCGCCCGTGAGGGGGGACTGCTGTTGAAGCTAACTAACCCGGCGACAGTAGCACGCTATACCGTGCGCAACACCCTAGGCCAGACACTCGCCACTAAGGAATTCAAAGGTATCGCGGTGGAGGTACCCACCACTAACCTAAAAGCGGGCACGTACGTGCTCAGTCTGGAAGTGGACGGCAAAGCACCTGTAACCCACCGCTTCATTGTGAAGTAGCCGTAAGGTTGGCAAAATAAAGCCGCCCACCTAGCTAAGCTAGGTGGGCGGCTTTATTTTGCCAATGGCTGTAAATTCTAATCATCTGACCTCCATGAGAAAGTCCTAGTTGGCTTGCTAGTCAGCGGTATCTTGCTCCTTCTATACCTGCATCCCTACTTCTGGCAGGGACTAACATGGGCGTGGCACTGGGTAACGAAGTAGTGAAGGAGTAACTTGACTGGCAGCTAAAGCAACCGCCTTCCCTGAAGTGCCTTCTTGTCCTCAAACTAAAACGACTACGGGGCACTTAAGATTAGCAAGTGTGCCCTGCTAATAATTTTTATACTGGCGCTACGGACGGGTTTCAGCGCTATTCAGACTCACCAAGCGGGCCAGCAAAATGGCCAGGAAGAGCTGCCCGACGACAGCTTCTAGGTTGGCGAGACTGCGGGCCAGCGGATGCACGGGCACAATATCGCCGTAGCCGGTGGACGTAAGCGTGGTTAAGCTGAAATATAACAGTTCACCGGGCCGCAAGGGCGCTTTTGTCAGGGTGGTGAACGCATCTGGGAAAGCCATGTTGAGGACGATGAAGGCGCCCATGAATAGCAGGGCTAGGTTCAGATAGATAACTATGGCCCCCAGTAATTGATGACGGCTAACCTGCTGCGCCCGGAACACCGCCTGCCCCACCGCTACGGTGATGCTCAACGTGCCGACCATACGCAGCAGTAGGCCGATATACAAATTCGAGCCAACGTAGAACACCCATACCATGGGCATTAAGCAAAGCAGGATGAGCCCACGGGCCTTGCTGCGGGCAGGTAGGGCGAAGGAGGCAACGATCAGAAGCAGTATTTGCAGGCCGTTCACTATAGAATAAGTAAGCACCTTTATGCTGGATAACGGGCTCACCACAAACAGCAATACCATCTGCCCCAAGAATAACACTGTTAGAGAGGATTCCCGAACCTGGTTCTGCCAGTACTCCAGCTTTTTGTTCAGGCGATTGGTCATGAGGCGAAACATAGGATCAGAAAGGCGAATCGCACAATAGTAACCCGGAAATGTAAGATCCGTGCGTGGCGCAGTATAGATTCCGGTACGCGAAAGCTTAATCAAAAGCTACAGCAATCTGGGCCAATGCACGGTCACCGTCCTGCCGAGCGATTGGCCGCCGCTTTCGGCTCCTTTTCTGGTCCTTCGGTGTCACCAGCGGCAGGGCAGTTAGTTACTAGAAGATCCACTGGCGCTATTTACCAGTGGGCTATCCTTGCCACTGAAGCTTCCGGAAAAGAGATTAACCCCTCACAGGATTTGTGAGCGAAATTTGCGACGGGCCAACTTGAGCCAGTTACTTGGCAAGCTTAGTTTGGGGGCCAACCAAATAACCTTTACCAACCGGCCAAACGCGGGGAACATTCAGTACGACTACCTGCGGTTAGAGGCCGCCAGCACCCGTTTGGATCCGAATGTGCCCTTAGCTGCCAGGTCGGCCGCATTGGAGGCAGCTGTGACACTCTATCCTAACCTAGCCCGTAGTCTTGTCAGAAGCATGCACTTCAGAATTGCGCTGCCTGTAGACTTATAGGAGTCGCTTTAGACACCCCGAGAAAGATCTTTTCAAACCAGACAAAGACCATTAAACCATTTAGAAAGTAGACTAGTCCATAAAGTTCACCTCGTGGGTTGTTTCGCTGAACAAGGTAAAGCAGAAATGGCCTTCAATTCACAGAAACGCTGTTTTGCCGTACTCCTAATTCGAAGCTAATTGTACAGCGAAACGAGGCCGACTAAACTAAGAAAACAAGTAAAACTGTCAACCTATTTCCGGACAAGACACTTACCTGGACGACTACCGTTTTATCCCCAGTGGGAATGGCGGCACGCCCAAGCGTTGGCCCAGGTGGAAGCACGGAATCGGTACCTGGGTCTGCTACAGCCGAGCAGCGCAGCAGTTCTATGAGTGGTTCTTCATTTCTTCTACTGCAGCTTCGTTACAGGAGGCGATGAAGCTACTAGTAGCATTAGGCTTGTGAGCAGATAATAGCATCAATGGAACATTGTTTCGTTTATTTCGTTTAGTAGCTTTGCACGGAACCAGCCAGCGAATGGAAACCTTACGCAACGACTCTACCCTACGCGAGCAACAATTAGCACGCGAAGCCCTCGCGCACCTCACGCAAGTTATTGCCATAAAAGGTGCTGACCACGTAACACTGGAGCTGGCGGATAATCATGAACGCCTTGCCCTTCCGCGCAAAGCGCTGGAGCTGCTCGCACTGATTCTGTCGAATATGGCGACGGGCAAAACCGTTTCCCTACTGCCTACAGATGAAGAAGTCAGTACCCAAGAGGCCGCCGACTTGCTGCAAGTGTCGCGCCCGCACCTGGTCAAGCTGTTAGAAGAAGGTGCCATGCCGTTCAAGAAGGTAGGTAGCCATCGGCGGGTGCTGCTGGCGGAGGTGCTGCGCTATGAGGCGACGCAGCAAGCACAACGGAAACAACACTTGCAGTTCTTGGCCGAGCAGGCTCAGGAGCTGAACTTAGGCTACGAATGAGTGTTTCCGCTAAGCGGGTAGCGGTGCTAGATGCCTGCGTGTTATACCCGGCGCCGCTGCGGGACTTGTTGTTGAACGCCGCTGACTTCCGACTATACGCACCGAAGTGGACGGCACGTATCCAAGATGAGTGGACACGCAATTTAGTAATGAATCGGCCGGAACTTACGGCTGAGCAGCTGCAGAGGACTGCGGCGGCTATGCAAGCGGCCTTTCCCGAGGCAGAGGTACCTGTCTACGAACCGCTGATCGATTCTCTACAGTTACCGGACCCGGATGACCGGCATGTACTAGCTGCCGCCATTCGGGCGCAGGCGGAGATTATTGTGACCGCTAACCTGAAAGACTTTCCGGCTGATGTGTTGCGCGAATACGGCGTTGAAGCGCAACACCCCGATGCGTTCATGACCACGTTGCTCGATGAGCAGCCTGCCCGTGTACTACAGGCCTTTCGCCAACAGGTTTCGTTCCTGCGCAATCCACCGAAGACAGCTGAACAAGTCTTAGATACCTTGCGTCGTGTCGGACTTACCATTACCGTACGTAAGCTAACGGCTCTGCTAATCGGTTCGAGCTAAGTATTAAAACACCGCTACCAGTGCAGCTAAGTGGTAGATAATGCAGAGCATCACGGCACAAGCTGTTGCAAAGTTGCTTACACCTCCAAACGGGTAAGACCAAATCGAGAATCTCATAAGGTGAGCTACTGCTCACTCCATTGAGCTCTGAAAAACGTGCGTCTAGTTCATTTTGATGATGCCGTTGACCAAGGGAAGAGGCATAGCGCTAATTCAGTGCTAACACTGATGCATAATAGGTTGAAGGAAGGTTCCTTAGATGATCAGGATGCTAGTAGAGCATGAGCTACTAGTTTGCTTAGAGTTGGTAGGGCCAGTTGATTTTAGTGAGGCAGTTTTCCCGACTAACGCAGTACGTAGTGACTGATGTGCGCTCTACGAAAGACGTTGAAAACCATGTGCGTAGAATAAGAACATGCACATGATCATAACAGGATAGAGTATGAACAAAGCTATACTACTCTTGATACTGTGCTTACTAAAAGTGGCCCTATCCGAAGCCCAAGAGCTGGAAGTCGCTTCGAAGTTGAAGTTAGCGGAGCGAGCAACAGACACAACTTATACGGTAGTTCTGACCATTAAGTATAATAGCGTTGCCGATCCCTACACGGTTACCGTCATAGACCGTAACAGTGGCACGGCGACGCAAGGAGTAGACTATAGGCATAGGCTCGCATCGGGACAAATCCTTACTTCAAGCACTGGTTCTCCCAATACGTTTACAGTAGACATTACAATACTAAAGGATGACCAAGTTGATCCTGATGAAACCATTGAATTGTTTCTAGAGGCAAAACGTACGAAGGATTCGGCAGCTAATTCGATTCCAAAAGAGGTAGTGTTTACCATCAGTGACTTCAAAAAGTCGTCGGTTGCCAAGAAGAAAGGGGGAGATGACACTTTTATTGCAGACTCGTTACATCGTGATTTGCTGCTTTTCACCGGCGCTAGCTTTGACTTCTTTGGCAAGTCCCAGTTCAAAAACTTTGCGGGTAGCGTGACAGCACACTTGCCTGATTTAGTACGCATTGGCTCTATAAAAGGCACTCCGATAACATTGGGACTCGATGGCTCGATCTTTCATTACCACTATTATACTGCCGACACCTCCGGTGGACGTAATTACAGTGAGAGTTATTTGGTTAATCCAAATGTTCGGCGTTTGGTCCCTGACTCAACCCGGTATGTACGAAGCTCCTATGCCCTCAATTCCAAGACGGACATTCGAGTCTGGGGCTATAATGCGCAGTTGCTCATCGGGCTGGGGAAACCGCCCCAGGATAAAAAGCAAAGTAGCTACGTGCGCGCTTTCCTGACAGTGGATGCGGAAGTGCTGGTCACTACGTACCGTACTACGCTAACCAAAACAAATGTGCGCACTGACACGGCCATTTACCGAAGCAGTGATGCCCGTCGAGTTGCTTTATATCAACAAACCCGGCCCAGCGAAGTAGTTAACAACAGAGCGTATGGCTATTTTGGGGTAGGCCTTACCACCTACATGAGCTTTGCCAAAAGCTTCGACTTTTATGCTCAGGGAGTCATCGGTAAGACGACGAATAATCCTTCGCTGGAGGATATTCCCGTAACGGTCTCAGACCCCGAATTTCGCTTACAACGGTTAGTAAATGATGCCTGGGGCAGCTATTACTTGGTTAAAGGCCGGATTACTGAAAAGTATACGGGGCTTAATGGAACGGTTGGCGTAGAGATCCGAGGCTTGTTACCTAAGAATGCGCCTTTCGTCGCCGCGTTTTTAGGTATCCAGTTCACCCCCGAAAAGATAAAAGCGTTCTTCAAAAGCTGAACGTCTCAGTGCGTGGATGCCTGTTTGGATCGTCTCATCGAAAGGTAGTACACCATTTGCCGCAACGAAGCCATTCGAAACTAGTGATGCTTGCCTTGCAATAGCCTCTCTTGGTTGCCCGGAAATAGGCGTGTGATAAAAGCGCTACGAACCTGCCTTCCAGTATAATGAGGGCCGTTTGTACCTGGCTTGTTCAATTAACCTATCCAATTCTACTAGTAAAACGGGAAAACTATTTCAAAGAAGATTTCCCCAATCCGAACATTCCTCATTATGCGATATGCTGAATGTAAATAATAAGCTATTGATAATAAGTTAATTAATGATTACTTGATCGTAGCGGAGTTAGTGCTTTTAATCTCGGGTATATGAATCCTTTTGCTACTCTACGCGCTGTTGCCTTCCGCGGTATTCTCCTCGTAAGCTGCTGGGTTTTCCTAGCAACCTGTGCCAAAGACCCAGAAGAGAGCCTAACGCCTACTGCGCCCCCCTCCCCTGAGCTAAAGCTTCGGCAAGGGGTAGTTCCGCTGGACTCCGTCAACTTTAAGCTTCGTCCAGACACTGCTTTGTTGCGGCGCGGGGTTTACAGCTTTACTTCCCCAACGGGGAAGACAGCTACTGTCGTGCCGGGCAACATCATTGTCGGAAATCAGCGCTTAGGGTTTATTCGCCGAGTCGTGCGGGTGTCTGGGGCCCCGGGGCAACTAATCTTAGAAACTGTACCCGCTGGCTTGGCTGATTTATACGAAAGTGGTCGATTACACTTCACTACCCCCATGGAGGAGCTGCAGGGAAGAGGCCCCACCCAAGTCGACGGATTCAAAATTAAGCTGGATCCCAAATTTCTGGGGCAAGTTGATATTGGAATGAGCCTGGATAAAGCGGATCTGGAACTGGATATGGAATGGGAATTTGACTTTCAGTTCAATGAAGGCCAAGTCAAGCGGTTTCAAGTACTAGCTAAGAACGGGAAGCTGAATAGTGATATTGCTGTTGGGCTAACGGCTGGTAGTGCTAAGGAGATTAAAATACCACTAACGCCACAAAAAAAAGTTAAAAGGACTTACTGGGTTCCAGCTGGCTTGCCTTTCCCCATACCTGTTCAAGCCGTGGTTAGCTTGGCCCTGGATGCTAAACTCAAAGCCAGCACTCCCTTCCGGTGGAATTATCACTGGACTACTGCTAACGCCTTCTCAATGGGGGCATTGTACGAGTTTAGTCAGTGGCGAAATCTAAGCACCTACGAACCATCATCAACCTGGGAGACTACCGGACGATTTCGCATGGGGGGTGCTAGTGCAGCGGTGATTTTTGAGACCGAGTTCAGCTTCAACATCCTGGGGGCTGCCGGGCCATTCTTTAGTTTTCCGCTGAAAGCCGAGCTAGCAGGCAATTATGCACCGGCGAGCAGCGACTGGGATCTTAAGGGCCAACTGGCCTTGGAACCGACTGCTGGTCTAGCGCTTACACTATTTGGCTCCGAGATTGGTAAAATGGAATTTAGCACCTCCATTCCTTTGCTGGAATACAACGCGCCGATGAAAATTCTTCGGGCGAGCGGCTATGATCAAACGGGCGCAGCAGGTCAGTTCTTACCGGCGCCTATACGCGTACGGGTTGTCGATAAATTCAACCGAGCCTGCTCATCCGTGCCCGTCTATTTTGAGGTAACAGGCGGGGGGGGCAGTTTGAGCAGCAACAAAGTGGTCACCGACAGCACCGGCTACGCCGAGACAAGATGGAAATTGGGGAATTTTCTGAGTCAGGCACAAATCGTAGCCGTCCAGGTGAAGAAAGCCGATCAGAATCCAATTGCCGGTGAACCAACCTTGTTCACGGCAAATTCAGGACCGGGGGCAGATCCCGTCTTGGAATTGAAGTATATATCAGGTGGTAACCAAGCTGCCAAGATCAACGCCTCTTTACCAGCTCCCGTTATATTCCGAGTTGTTACCACGCAGGGAGTGGCTTGGAAAGGCCACCCCGTAACATTCACGGTAAACCCAGGCGACGGTTATGTTTCTCAGCAAACCGTCACTTCAGACCCGGACGGTTACGTGCAAGTATTTTGGACCTTAGGCGATAATAGCAGTACCGTACAGCACTTGACGGTAAGCTCAACCACTCCCTCCGGTACCCCCATTCTAAACAGCCCCACCAACATTGCGGCCACGGGAACCATCTGCACCGCCGTTCCTCCAAGTAATGCTGTTCACCAATTACTGACGGGCGGGGACAGTAAAGTATGGCGGTGGGTCAGCTACTCCGTTCCCGGCATTCCCTACTGTGGTGGTCCTACGCAAGGAAATCCGACTATCCGTTTCAATCGCAACGGCACTATCAGCTGGTCGCACATTGGCGATGTTGGCGTGACCAAAAACCAGAGCTGTCGCTATTTACCTAATACCAATAGTGGAACGGGCGGATTTTGTTTAGACAAGAATAACAACCTCAATCTTGCCTATTCTGATGGTGGTGAAGATGGTTTTATTCTGCTATCGATCACGAAGGATAAGGCCACCGCCCTGACCACGACAGAGGATGGACATCTAGCCACGATGAGCTTGATTGCTTTGTAAGTAAAATCATCTGCAACGTGCTATGCCTCTAAGATAAGGTACTCCGCTTCAAGCAGCATATGCTTTCCAGGCCAGCGTATGCTCCAACTCAGCTTTTACTGCTGCATAAGAGAATGGCTGGTATTGGCCTACCACTAGGTGTTTCAATAAGGTGTAGATATGCATAAGGGATACGCAAGTGTACTAGCATTCACGCTTAGCCTGTGCTGGTTCGAAATACCCTTGTCAAAGGCTCAACCAAGCTACGATCTTTCGCATAGCAACTACGCGGGAATGAATGGGGTAGTCTATAATCCGGCCTCTGTGGCAGCAAATCGCTACAGACTGCAGATCCATGGCGTTTCCTCCGATTTGCATGCGACCAATAACGCATACAAGTATATCGGAAACTGGACGCCCGTTAACCGCGACGAGGGGTTTACGCTCAAAGCTCCTTTTCTGAAGGCAACGTCAACGAATGCCCTAAAACTGTTTAGCGCAGGCATGGATCTGCGCGGCCCAGGTGTACTCGTTCGCCTATCTCCTACGAGTGCTGTAGCAGTAGGCACGAGGATCCGTCGAAGCCTACAAGGCAATGCCATTTCGGCTAGTCTGCTGACGCAGGCTGTTACAGGGTTTAGCACACCCGGGCGCTGGCGGAATAGCTCCTTTAACCTCAACAGCAATGCCTTTGCCGAATGGGATCTGACCTATGGGCGAGTTATAATACAGCAGAACCAGCACCTGCTCAAAGCAGGGGTGACCCTGAAGCGAATGATGGGGCAGGGTGCTGCCTACTTACAAGGAAGAGAAGTAGCGTATGAGCTCACCCAGGAGGCCTATAGAAAAGGTGGAGACTCAACGCTAGTGCTTGAACACCTACAAGGCTCTTATGCCGTAGCAAACGCCGAGGCCCAGCGCGACTTCGACTTAGCTAAAGCTATCCAATGGCTAACGGGGCGCGGTACCAGTGGACAGGGTTGGGGTGCTGATCTGGGTGTCGTATACGAGTTCGATCCGGTTGCGGACCCTCCCTCTACATCAGAGACTGGTAACCAGGTAGGGGCTTCTTATAAGTGGCGAGTCGCTGTCTCACTCAATGATGTGGGATCAGTAAACTACAATCGCAGGGCGATCGCTTACGATAACTTCGAATTAAACGACCAAGCCGTCAGCAAGGAGGATATCACAGGAGTTTATCTGACCAACTTTGATTCTAAGTTAAATTCCGCATTGCCGTTAGCGTCGTTGAACAGCCGTAACCACCTCTCGACTGGATTACCTACTGCATTCAACTGTGACCTAGATTACGCGTTCAACCGTCACCTGTACTTGAATGCGGGCTTGAGTCAAGGCATTAAAGGACGGTATTCCCGAGGGATGCGGCAGTTTTCTTATGCTTCTCTTACCCCTCGCTTTGAAAGCAAATGGCTGGGAGTAGCTTTCCCCTTCTCATTCGTCAATAATTATCAGCAACTCAACTGTGGGATAGCCTTGCGGATCGGATCCGCTACCATTGGCACTAACAATATGGCAGCCTTATTTAGTAAGCAAGACCCTCGTGGCTTTAATGTCTACAGTGAACTGACATTACTTCGCTTGGAAGGAAAGCGCGTAGCCCATTGAAGCCTGATTGAATAGACAAGGAGCTCATTCACAGCGAGTAAATGGGAGATAGTAAACTGCTGGTAGACACCTGCTTAGAATCTTCTGTGAAATGCCCAAACTAGGTAAGCCTATAACGTACTGCAAAGGCGTCTTCGCACTACCTTGTACCTCAGCAGTAATCACCATAACATCTTCCGAGCAACGTTCAATTAATGTTATAAGCTCGACTGTTTAAGCGCAATTCATGCGTTGATTACCCCAGTTTTACGGCCACCATGGAGATAAAACACTTCTATAGGCGGCAACTCAGTGCCAAATGGGCCAGCAGCGCCTATCCTAGATTGGGCAGCCGCTCCGCTGCAATGGTGAAATTGAGCGGTAAGCTTACTAGAACGCTGTTGTTTAGTGTATGTCCTTCGCTTGCATCCAGCCCAACGTGTAGGTGGGAAAGTCCTCTTTACTGTACATCAAATACCCGGCACTACTAGTTGGTTGCATTTCTACGTAGCGCCACTGCTGCCCAAGGGAATCTACCTTGTCCGCCCAGGCAATGCCCTGGGCCCCTTTGCCGAACTTGAGCAGGATATTGCCTTTCTTTACCGCATCATACATGATCGTGGAGGTGTCATCTACTACGGGTGCCGTCCGCAGCGCAACAGAATCAGTGGACAGGCGAAACGCTTGGGGAGAGGCTAGCAGCGAACCGATGGGTCGTTGCGTGAAAGCCGCAGTACCCCGTTGCAGGACGAGCTTTGCGTTCAAGTGCTGGTCGAAGGCATAGGCACTTTCGAATTCGATGTACTGCGCGCAACACCCAAAATCGAGCAGGGTTAGCATTGCCAAGTGGCGCTTTTGGAACGTAAGGCGCTTGACCTGTCCCCACCATTCTTGGGCTATTTTACGATAGCGCCCGTGCTCATTGAGAAAGAACCAGACCACGTCGGCTTCGGCGCCAACCGGGCCAGTATAGACCGCATCCAACTGCCCATCGCCGTTCAACTCCACTACATGAAGGGCCGTGTTGCGTGGCAGACGTGGGCCGTCTTGGTTTTCCCTGTTTATCTCGGCAAAGAAGGGGGCAAGCGCCGTGACTACGCTATCCTTATAGGAAGTAGGAACAGCTGCTTCTACGGTACGCCAGTCCAGGGTATCGCCCTGCTGGATATAGCTAAACGGCGCTCGGGCAGAGGAGGTGGTCTGCTTGGGAGGTGCTTGGCGAGGAAAGTCTTGGGTTGGCTCTGGTTGAGAGCAGGCTCACAGTAGCAGGATAAGGCAAAGAAATGAGCGGTAACAATCCTTCATTAGCGTGTGCAGGGAATATATGGTGGTTTGCAGCGCATGAATAGCGCCAAAATACCACCATCGAAGGATAAGCGCAGTAGAGATAAAATTATTATTATTCCAAGAACGCGGGTATAACAAACAATATGTTAATGACTAAAACACATTTTCATACGTGATACTGAAGAATGAGTAAAACTTAAAATAATAGCATAACTAGCCTATTGCAAACCAAGTATAGGTAGCTTCAAAAGGAGGCATCAACGGCGAGTTAACGCCAACAAAAAGCCCCACCCCGTTATTGAAAACGGTTAGGCAGTTCTGCCCGCAGTTGAGCTTTAAGCCCGTATAAAAGCGCTGGCTGCCTTGTAGTAGGTTGCCGTTCATTATAAATTCTGACTTATCCTTAGCATAAAGTAGTTGCGTAATTTGACCGGTTAGTAAGACACCAATAGCATCGGTTGGCACTGTCTTATAAGGCTTCCATACGGTAGATTCTGTTGCTTCAGTCAGCAAGCTTTCCAGTTGTAAAGAAGGCGATAACCGAATATCGATGTGGTCTCCGTCATAGGCGTCTTCCACAACCAACAAGTGATTATCCTCCTGAAAAGCAATGATTAGCTGACAGGGAGAAGAGCTATCTTTTTTCGGTTCTTCCTCGAAATAGATAAGATAGATATCGCGAATGGGCTGCTGCAGCAATGCTTGCGAAAAAAATGGCTCCATGACTGGATAAAGAACCAATAGAGAGGAAAATATACCTGTCGTATAAGTAAATGTGGCTGTTGCAAAAGTCAGGCAGGAAGCAAAACACCCTACGTAGACAGCCACTTTCTGGCGACTGGACAGCGAAAAAAAGTCGGCTTCAGAAGCCCGTATAGGTAAGTGTCGACTTTTGCAACAGCCACTAAATGTTATGTTTAATAGGCCGGCTTGTCGTAGATCCTAAAAGCCGGTTTTACAGCGATGGCTACTGTTGCCTACTCTTTTGCTGCTGAGCATATTCTTCATTGATCATGCCGGCAGTGACAAACTTATCAGCTGAAGCCCCATCGTAAGTGCAAGCGTAAGCCACCGCTTCTTCCGCCGAGTGGAAGGAATGCGCTACTCCAAACTCGTCCGGATCTACGGTGCTGAACTCGTGTACATTGTGGTCGTGCTCGTCTCCGTCATCAAATGATTCGACGTAGAGCACTGTGTAGGTATGCGCCTTATCTCGGTAGAGCGATAGCCACCGAATGACCCCATAAGCAGCCTCTTGGTGATAGGATAGCCATTGTTCGACCTGCTTGCCGCGGTGGAGACGCGCAAGCACTTCTAGGGACGAAAGATAAAAAGCCATAAAGGAGCTGCTTTTCTGAATGAACTTCTAGTTAGACAAAAGGCTAGCAAGCGGCTCCTCTGTGTGGCTATTTCTTTCAGAAGCAATTTCTCTATTTTGTCTACCTTTTTACACTAAGTTACCCTATTCACTAGATGACGCATGATAGCAATGCAATCCTCTTGAAAGCGTGGCTTCTGAAACACTATAATAAGCTATCAAAAGTGCTGGATGAGGTAACCGTCAATAGAGAGGAAAGCATTCTAGGCAGCTTACGCCATATTATCGATACGGAAGAAGATGCAGGAATACTCGTTCCTGTTGTTCGAGCGTATTTTCGCATCAAACGAGCGCATCTAGTAGACTGTAGGCCGCTGTTTGAAGTAGCGACGACTGAAAAGTACGCGGTCAAAGAAGCACTTCTAGAAGTGTTGGGCTATGACCGCATGGTACCCACTAGTGAGGAGCAGGAAAGAATCATTAATACCTTTTTTCATTTCGGGCAGGGGCTTGATCTACGCTCTCGTACGGATCCCCGCTACGGGCTAGCAGCGGCTTGTGCGGGGTGGGATCCTGTACTCGTAAAGCCCTTTTTGCTGCATTGCCTGCATCTGCCCGATGCCCCGTTGAAACACGTGGCTAGTAAGGCACTAAAACAGCAGTACACAAAGCTCAGAGGCACCAAATGACGTTCTATAAGTCAAGATCCGCTGATGCAGGAATTCAACTTCACCCTTTTAGCTGCCTACTTTCAAGTGACCTTTCAAGATGCGGCCGTGGCGCATATGGTAGAGGAAATTGAGTGGAATGAGGAGCAACTCGATACGCTGAATTATACGAGTGAGCACACGCTGGTCTTAACGACCGTGCGCGACCATACTGTACCGGTATCGGTGCTCCTCTACGAGGAGAAGCCTGCGCTCGCGTTAGAGCAGTACGATCATGTAGTCGAGTGCGGCCTTACTATGCACTCGAACACCGCAGTTCTTTACGGCGTTATCGACGCCTTAGCAGACCGTCGACGTATTCCCCTAGCTGCGGGCCTGTATGGCGTGTGGTTGTGCTACCAGAACCTGAATTCCATCGATGAGTTTGGGCTAGAAGGCGAAGACTGCTACACGATCTTGCTGTGGAAGGAAAACACCCGGCTACCCAAGCGCATCCTCAAACAAGCCCTCCCAACTTAGCAGCTGGTGCAAGAAGCTAATTTTAAATGTCTCATAAGTAGACGTTTTATTCAATATGGCTCAACTACGAAGCGGCCTGCTCAGCTAACTGTTGCAGCACAGTTTGATACAACTCTGCCACGGGCCACTCCTTTGTATCCGAAACTTGGCCATCACCAACTTCGATGATCAGCGGCGTGCCCGAAATGGTATAGGCCACATCCAGTGTGTATAACCACCGGGATTGCAACTGGGCTAGCACGGGTTGCAATTCCACCGGAAAGCGTTTCCCCGCAGCGCCATAAGGCTGCCCCTGAATGGCAAAATAGCGCTCTTCTGGCTGGGTGGAGAGTTCCTGATAGGAGCGAATGAACAGCACTTCATCGGCCGCTAAGGCATGCCGCTGCACGAGCGCAGTAAAAGCAGGCACCGAAGAAATCACGGACTCTGCGCCAAACGATTTGGTCAGGGTCTTGATAAAGCAACGACCTTGGGTTTGCAAGGCTTGTTCGACCAAGAGGGCTGCTCGGTGGACCGGCGCAAACACACTCGCTGGGGTGAACGGCGCAATCGCGGCATACCAGCCCGTGGCGTGATGGGATGCCAGGTACAACTCCGGCGAGATGAACAGGGGCGTTAACTGAGCAAGTTGGCGATACTCTCGCTCACAGAGCATCCACCCACGGTACAGGGTGGGCCATGCCGGATTCGAGGTCTGATAAAGCCGTTGCTGCTCGGCATCATAGAGGCACACCGAGTAGCCGCGCTGCTGGGCTTGCTGGGCTTCCGGCTGCCACATCGGATCGAGCACGCGTTGATAGGGTAAGCTTGGGAATAGGAGGTTGAGCATACTGATAAAAATAGACGAAAACCAGATTCAGCTTTGTTGCTCCGCTTACTGGTTCCTAAAATAAGTTGATTTATATAACGTTGCTTATACCCCGAATCTTGGAATCAGTGTAATTTTGAAGGCACTTAGCCGTTACGCTCAGTATGGTACTTTTCCGTACTTAAGCTACTCATCAGCCCGCGAATCATAGCGGTAGAGGTCGACATCCGTCCGCGTCTGCGTCCGAGCGAGAAAGTTGATCGTGCGTACGTCGTGCCCTAAAGCGGGGGGCGATGCCTCTTCGTTCATATCGACAAACAAGACAATTTCTAAAACTGAGTCGAGGCGGAATTCCTGTTTTAACTGCAGGATAAGCTCGGCTTTGTCTTCGAGCTTCGCAATCACTTCTGCAACTAGCTTATCAATCAGAACAGGCTCTTTCCCTCTGGCTGTTTCCAATTGCCAGCAAGCAGATTTCCGTTGCGAAGGGTAACGGCCTTCCCCTCGCTTCCACGTAGTGGTGGGCTCGATGCCTAAGCGTACGGTTAGCTCAATAGGGTTGAAGTCGCCTCTAAAGGCAAAATAAACATAAGAACTAGACTTGCTCATCGTTGATTGTTTATCAGCTAAATGTGTGGTTTATAGCAGCTAATCACATAGATAAATTAAGGTTACATATCCTTTTACGTACTAGCAACGACCATCTGTAGCTTGTAAAACGCCATTGCGCTTAACTAGGTAAGAGCTTCTGGTTGCAAATGGTTGGCCTTACACGCTAAGCACCCACCTGTCTAAATTATACCCTATTATAAATCAGGCTTGCTTACCCTAGTTCTAAGCTTGGCAAACCCGCTGAATTGCTGAGAATCGCCCGCTTTACGCCGGCTTTTGGGGCTGCCTTTCTGATCAGCAGGGCTTCGCGTGTAAATCTACCCTTTCGGATACTGTTGGCGAATTCATCTTTAAGCCCTTGTGAGAGACATTAATCGCTCGAAAACAGCCTGACGGGTCTGGGCTAACGGCACTTCGTTTGACCTATCTTGCCCCCAAACGAATTCGCCAACAGTATCCTTTCGCAAGAAGAACCCCACCGACGAGGGGGCGCCGCACGGTCTGTTCAGCACCGGCCAGGACAAGCGCAACCGCGCCTGGGTAGACTGCCGCAGGGACGCGGCGCCCAGCACCGCGAAGCGACTCCCCCAGGGCAACCGAAAGCCCCGGTCCTGCTCCTAGGCGGGGGCTTTTCCCGCCCGTCCTTGCCAGCTACTCCACGCCGTGGCGCCGCTGACTAGCGGTCCTGCTGCCTACCGTTTCGACGCGCCGACCGCCGCCAGAGGCTACCCGCCACCAGCGCCAAGGCGGCCCCCGCAACGGCCACTGTGGGCCAAGCGGGCGCGGCCTTGGCTGGTTTGGCCCGGGCAAGGGACGCCTCGGGGAAGGGCTGGCGACTGGTCACGGCCAGAATCAGGCGGGCGGCTTCGGCGGGCTGATCCCACTGCGGGAAGTGGCCACAGTGCGCAAACCAATACAGGCGCGCATCGGGGAATTTGGCCAGCGCCAGTTTGGACTGACTCGGCCAACACACCCGGTCCTGCCGGCCCCAGCCGATGACCAGGGGCGCGGGGATGCTGCCCTGGGGGGCGGGCTGCTGCACGGGGCCGTGCGCCAGCTGGTCGAGCAGTTCAGCGAAGGCGGGCGAGTGGGCGAAGGAGTGCATCTCGTCGCGGGCCAGCTGCGCCTCCACGGCCCAGGGCCGGGCCGAAAACTGGGGCAGCAGCACCGTGCGTCCCAGCGCCGAACCAGCCAGGGCGGGCATCACCGGTTGCAGGGCTTTGACGAGCTTGACCGACAGGTCCACCGAATGGTAGAAAAAGGGAATCTGCCAGCCCTGCCAGAAGCCGCCCGGGTCCAGGGCGACCACCGCGCCGAGCACCCCGCCGCGCCGGGCCAGCTCCAGCACTAGGCGCGCGCCCATGGAGCTGCCCACGGCATCAATGCCCAGCAGCTCGTGCTGGGTGAGAAAGCCCGTCACGGCGTCGGCCAAGGTGGCGATCGAGTTTTCGCCGGCCAGCTGGGGGGTTGCGCCGTGGCCGGGTAAGTCCACGGCCAGCACGTCGCGCTCGGCGGCCAGCACGTCGAGGATAGTGTTCCAGGACCGCCAGCTGCCGCCGATGCCGTGTACTAGTAACAGAGGGCGGCCGGTGCCGCGGCGAACAAAGTGCAGGTTCATAAAACAGCAGTAGGGGAAGGGAAACAAGAAAGTAGCCGCCGGGCGGTATCCACCGGCCCGGCGAAACGGCGGTGCCCGGCTCCCCTATAACGCAGAACGGCCCGGCAGGGACGAAAGCCGCCCGTGGAACCGACTGCTTTTCTAGGACCAGCGGCTGCCCCGTCGCTTTCGCGGCCCTGCTCGGACTCCTTTACGGGGGGCGCCCTAGAGGAGGAACGGAAGACTGTCTTGCCGGGAATAAGTTGGCAGTTTTTCCCTGGTTTCGCTGAACAGTATATTTAGCGAAACCAGGGGCATTCTATCACAATAGGTACCTATTCAACCACTACCCTTAGTCTTAGGAAAAATTTGGGTTAACTATTACATGGTCGGCGTTTCTCCTCCGCTGCGAGCAGCCTGTTTAGGGCGAACGGCCAAGTGCCTGTGAGCCCCTCCTCTAAGAAGTCGAACTCCCCTTGCAGATGGATGTGCAGCCAATTTACGGGCGACCTCTAGGCGAAGGCTACGGCCAGCGCCTGCTGCTTTCCTACGGCCACTTCACGCCGCGCACAAATCATGCGTTGGAGTGAATTCATCACAAAGCCATTATTCATCCCCGCTGCATAGCCTTTCGTCACATTTGCCAGCACGGGCCGGATTGGTACCGTACTCTTGGCTAAAAAGAACAAAGAACAATGGGTACGAAATGGCGAGACCATGAACGGCTGCTTGTCACTCTGCTGACAGGAATCACCAGTGCCGGCTACTGCTGGTACGTGCATACGCCGGAAATCAGCCGCTTGGCTGCTGCTTTTAGCGAGCATCGACAACCGTTCAACCAGTACTTCAATTTGCTGGGGCCCCAGCTAGCCGTGGTGCTGGCCTTGTACGTGGGCTACCGCTGGGCCAACTATAGTTTCCTAACGGTACGAGCACGCTGGACGTCGCAGGGGCTGACCATTACGGCACTTCGCTCGCTCGTCTGGACTATTTTTCAACTGGCTCTGGTAGCTTTCTTTATGGCACTGGTGGCCAATGTAGCCACGTATTATGCGCATCCGCATTACATTAGTTATGGTCTGAGCTTCCGCCTGCTAAGCCTGTTTGGCTACCATGAGCAGCCTTTACTTGATGTCTTTACCGGTCTGGACCGAGCACTGGGGCTGCTGCTAGGCTTTGGGCTGTATGTAGGCGTACGGGAAGCGGTCCTCCACTGGGTGGAACAACCCGGTCCACGCCGCACCTACCGGGTAGTAGTGACTAACCAAATAACCGCGCTGGTCACGGTGTATGTGTGCTTGGGTCGGTTGCTAGGGGCGTTTAATCTGGTTAGTGAGGAGTCCTTGCTGGTGTATCTCTTCATCATTCCTCCCATGGCCGGGCTATACCTGAGCACCACCTACTGGCTGCTGCCAAGTGCAACGCCAACAACTCGACAGGAGGCGCCAGCCTTTCTGCTACGCCTCTTCGCCCTTTCCTTTCTCTGGACCTTCCCCTTTGCGCTGCTGCTGACTCGATTCGTCTTTCATGAAAATTTTCTCCTCGTACTGCTTGGTGGCTGGACGATACAAGTAGTCGTGACCCTCCCGATTTCGTGGTTTTTGTACCAGCAACGGCAGGATACCTTGTTGCAGTTACGCGGCGTCGAGCAGCAATTGGTGCACTCGGCGGTGGAGCTACACCGATTACGGTCCCAAATCAATCCGCACTTCTTGTTCAACGCCTTGAACACGCTGTACGGCACGGCCCTGAAGGAGCGGGCCGAAGCCACCGCCGAAGGGGTGCAACGGCTAGGCGACATGATGCGCTTCATGCTGGAGGAAAACACGCAGGACTTCATTTCCCTTGACCGGGAGATTGGCTACCTGGAGAATTACATCGCCTTGCAAAAGCTGCGGACCCCGCCCTCGCCTACGCTATGCATTGAGACGACTATGCAGCCGCCGTCTCGCCCGTACCAAATTGCCCCCATGCTGCTGCTGCCGTTCGTGGAAAATGCCTTTAAACATGGTGTCAGCCCCAGGGAACCCTCGTGGGTACATATTCAGCTGACGTGTGAGCAGGAATCCCTCCGCTTTACGGTGCGCAACAGCCGGCACGTGCGGGCGCAAAACGACCTGGAAAAGCCGGGTATGGGCATCGGACTGCAAAACGTGACCGAACGCCTGCGCCTGCTCTACGGCGGCCGCTATCAGCTTAGCTGCCAAGAAGAGGGAACCGACTTTGTCGTACACTTGGTAGTGCCGCTGTTTACCCACGAGTGATGCTAACAACGTCTTTCGCTTCCACCAATCTCTTTTATCCGCATGATGCGTGCCATTGCCCTTGACGACGAACCCGTAGCGCTGGAAGTTATCCAACTGCTGGCGCAGAAAGTGAGTGTGTTGGACGTAACGGCCTACTTCACGGATTGTTTTGCTGCTTCCGAGTACGTGCGTCACCACCCGGTTGACCTGGTTTTTCTGGACATCAACATGCCCGATATGTCGGGCCTGGAGTGGCTGCGCTCGATTGCCAGCCCCCCGCTGGTGGTATTCACGACGGCCTACAGCGAACATGCCGTGCAGAGTTATGAACTAAACGCGGTCGACTACTTGCTCAAACCCTTCTCCGCCGCCCGCTTCCTACTGGCCTGCCACAAAGCGTACGACCAGTACACGGTACGCCACCAAGGGCCCAGCCGGCTGAGCGCTTCCACGGCCCTGTTCTTGAAAAGCGGCTACGAACAAATTCGCGTGCTGCTGCAGGATATTCTGTACGTGGAAAGCCAGGGCAACTACGTGCAATTCATCACCACCGGCCAGAAAGTACTCACGCGCCTGACCATGCAGGAGGTAGCGCAATTGCTCCCGGCTCACGCGTTCGTTCGCATTCACCGCTCCTACTTTGTGGCCAAAAACCACATCACCAAACTGGACCGCACCACAGTTTGGGTTCACCATGTAGCCTTGCCGATTGGGCCTGGCTTTGCCGAGCAGCTCGCGCATATCACGGGCTAGGCTACTTCCTGCCGGGGGAGTTCTGGCTTACTAACGCAGCCGTTGGCCTTACCTGTTCGTGCCCGCTGGCGTGCACTGTACAGCGTGGCCTCGGCAACGCGCCTGGCTTTTGTCAGCTACTAATACCGGGGGGAACTAAGCAGCAAGCTACGCCCGGAGCGAGCGAGCAGTGGTGCCCCATACTGGCTACTACCTATCACTTTACAACCTGCTATGTACCATGAACAAGAAGGTCTTTCTTTCCACCATACTGGTACTCTCCTGCTGGTTGCTGGTCGTTCCTGGTTTGGCCCAGCCCTCTACATCGTCTTGTTCGGGCCAGCGGCGCGACCTGTACTCGCAGGTGCCACATGAACAGCGTTCCATCTGGGTACACGTACCTGCTACCACCAACCCACAGGCGCGTTTCCCGGTGCTGTATGTGCTAGATGGCGAAAACTACTTCGCCAGCACCGTCGCCGTCACCGAACAACTGGCGGGCCGCTGGCCGCGCCTGATCGTGGTGGGCATCCTGAATACGAACCGTGGTCGGTCGGGACCTGACGCCCACGCGCGTAGCCCCCACGCCTCCCTTTGTAGATCCGGGGACGGCAAGCGTCTGCGGCGGTGGCGAACTGTCTGGCCAGTTTCTCCAAACGGAATTGGTACCCCGTATCGACTCGCTCTACCCCACGACCTCCTACCGGGTCGTGAGCGGGCCCTCGCTCGGTGGGCTAGCCGTTGTGCAACTGCTCGTCACCCAAGCGGATGTCTTTAGTGCGTACCTCGCTATCGACCCAAGCTTTTGGTTGGATCAAGAACGCACACTCTGCGCCGCCGAGGCGACCGTGGGCCGCACGCGCTTTTCTCATAAGTCTTTCTTGTAGGTACTGCGCAGCCCTTACGACCGCCCGGTATAGATGCGCTTGCTACCCAGCATGCCCCTCCAACTATACTCAGCAGATGGGCTACGTTATCGTACCCGATGAGCAGCTTGTCAATAGCCTCGGCTATCAGTACTTGAGCGACCACGATGGGGAGCTAGAATTTTGCCGGCAGCTGATTGCGAAAAGTAGGAACCCGGTCGGTCATCCGTAGCCAACTAAGAGCGGGTGACCTTGACCAGCTCAACCGGTGGCGTAACGCGTTCCGCGCCAGCGCTGGCCGCAGGTGCCCTCGTTGCGGTCCAACGAACTGGGGGCAGCTCCGAGAGGTTTCTGCCTCCTAAACTCCTTTGCCTTGTGGTTAATTGAACCTAGCATTTTCCCATTATCACAACTTTCTAAACACGTCAACGCTGTGTGCAACCTTTTCCACCAACCTCTTTTGCCAGGGACATGAAAAATATAAACGAAATTATTTCGGGCATTTTGTTTTTTCTTGCTTGTAATCTTTCAACTCATGCTCAGCAGAATCATAGTAAATCGGTTGTTGTTGACGGGAAGAAAATAGGTTATAAAATGTTTAATATTCAAGGCAGAAAAAACGGTGACCCCATTGTTGTTTTCGAGTCAGGATTAGGAGGTGGAATATTCGACCCAATTCTTCCGTTTCTTCCAGCAAATATTGCGAGCGTTCAGTATGATAGGCCCGGAATTGGACAGTCCGAACCGGATTCTGGAATCATTTCTGATTCCCAACTTATAAAACGACTCCATACGTTACTGCTAACGTTACATATAAAACCGCCCTATCTATTAGTTGGGCATTCTATAGGCGGGCCTTATATAAGATTATTTGCGGCCGAATTTCCAGAGGATGTTTCTGGCCTTGTTTTCTCGGACCCAACTGACTTCATGCTATCATCAGAGGAGAACGAAAAAGCGAGAATGAACTCTCAAAGTGCTACGGGGTACCAACAACTCTCCACTATACTTATAAAAATGATGGCAGAAAATAAAGATTTTGGCCCAGGCACAAGGAATGATGCACTAAGAGCTTTGAAAGCAAATGCATCGGGTTACTTCTATGAGTATAGCAACTTACCCCGACTAAAAGATAAAATTGCTGTAACAGTGATTATTTCGTACAACAAGCCGATTGAAGCACCCGATGAAGAAATGAACAAAAAGCTTAGCTTGGGAATTAATTTCAAACCTTGGTGGAAGGAGTATGATAATTTAAGAATCCAACACTATTCCGACTTAATAAAGGACAATGATAATAGCAAAATTATTTTGCTGCCAAAATACAGCCATGGTATATATTATCAAAACCCGGAACTAGTGGCGAAACTGATTGTTGAAAATTTTCTTAGCTACAGAAAAAGATGACAAAGTAAGAGTCTCCCTAGAGTAGAAACGTAAAACAACGTTAAGGAAACTCGGCCAGCCGTTCTTCCTAGCTAGCGGGGTTGCGCAACAAGTGCAGTTCGCTGACAACTTTTCTAGCATCAGCTCCAGACTATAGTCCGCGTTGGAAGGCGTCAACCTATCCTATGTTCACCTAGCCGCCGTAGGGAGACTATTGAAAAGGAAGGAGAAGGCGTAAGATTCCTCAACCTATGGAGCGGCGTTGCTAGCTCGTCTAAAATGACAATCCCCTTCTTCTTCTAGGGCCACTTTGAACAGTTCCAGGAGGCGCACGAGCCTGTATTAGGATAGCGAAAGATCCCCTAGAACTCCTTTTCTCCTTTCTATTCACCTTTCAGGCTGCTTGGTATGAATCTGCCATCACTTTTCCCCGTCGTCGGCATTGATGTGAGCAAAGCCTCGCTCGCCGTCTGTTATCAACGCGACCAGCAGGTGCAGTACTTGGAGGTCAGCAACACCAAGGCAGGCTTTCAGCAGTTAGTGAAAGCCTGTGGATCTGACTGCTTGTTCATCATGGAGGCCACCGGCAGCTACTACCTAACCTTGGCCTATTATCTGCACGAGCAGAAAGGACAGGTGGCGGTGCTCAACCCATTAGTTATCAAACGCTTTATTCAAATGCATCTTGGCAAGGGCAAGAGCGACCGCAAGGATGCCCAGTGGCTGTTGCGCTACGGCCAGCAGCAGGCTGTCAAACTGTGGCAGCCCGACGAAACCGTTTTGGTCGAATGCCGCCAGCTCGAACAAGTCAGCGAGCAACTGCTTAAGCAGAAAACCATGGTGACTAACTCCTTGGAAGCCTTGCAGCAGCAACCCGTGGTGAGTAAATTAGCCTTGAAGCGCCTGCAACAGACTTGCCAGCAACTTGCACAGCAGCTGCGTGACATTGAAACCGAGTTACTCCGGCTGCTAGAGCAGCGCTATGCCCACGAGATGAGCCTCTTGTGCTCCATTCCCGGGATTGGGCGCAAGACAGCCGGCTTGTTGCTCTTGTTTGCCGGCGGCTTTGCTCGTTTGGACAACTACCGCCAATTGATTGCCAAAGCAGGTCTCTCCCCCCGTGAGCACAGTTCAGGCACCAGTGTACGGGGAAAGGTGCGCATCACCAAGATGGGTGGGGCCTTAATCCGCGGCAAACTCTTCATGTGCAGCTTCGCGGCCAAGAAACGGAATACAGCCTGTCAGGCCTTATATGAGCGACTCGTCGGGAAAGGCAAGAATGGCAAAGTGGCCTTGATTGCCGTCTGCAACAAGCTGCTCAAGCAAGCCTTCGCCATCGTTAAATCGGGTGTGCCTTACCAAGCCGACTTTACCTCAAAACTTGTCCCGAATCCTTGACTTTTAACACAGTTCATTTTAGGACAAGACAAGCCATAGACTAGTGGCCTGTGACCTTGATGTACAAGCACGCATCATTCACCGCCGAGCTAGCCCGCTGCTGTGCGCCTAAGGCCCAGCTGCTTCGGCAGTCAATTCTCGTTGCAGCGCTTGAGAAAGGCCACTTCCCTAGTAAGGTGTGACGGGTTGTTATCGTGCTTGGCCGTATTACTCGCCGCGATTAGCGGAGCAGTCCGTAAAAATCGCGTAATCTTTCCGTGTAACTACCACCGCCTCATTTGCAGTAAACAAGAGATGATGTTACTCTTATTTCGGTGCCCGGTTTTTTCTCTATACCACGATACCGACAATCACTGGCTCTTGGCCCAGTGGACGGGTTTGCAGGATAGCGAGGCGTCGCTGGCGGCCTGTGCCGTTATTTCGCAGCACGTAGGCGAAATTTCGGTTACGAAACTGCTGTGTGATAGTAGCCAAGCCATTGATGGCTGGAATGAAATCAGCGAATGGGTCAGCACCAACTACTTACCCCGTCTCGCGGACCTAGGCATCTGCGTGATCGCTTGGATCAATGCCCGGGACTGGCAGACCACCGATACTATCACTGCTTTTGTGGAGCACTCGTACAAGCCGTTTATTGCCTCCTTCGATGAGGGTGCTACGGCCTATGAGTGGCTGCGCAATACCCATTTTATTTGTCCCTAGCGTTGCGTTGGTCACAGGGAGTGCAGAATAAGGGGCTGCTGACGTTGAGAGCGAAGATTATTCACCGAAGACCATAGCGGTCGCCACCCGGAAGCGCGTACCTTGGGTCGTCTTCGTTTTCCCCTATCTATGCCGCCACCCGCCGTATTACCGGCTGACCTCGCCGCCAGTCATGCGCTGCTGCAGACCCTGTTGCACGTCTCCCTCACGGGTGTTATTCTGTTTCGGCCGGTGTACGCAGCCGGCGAGGACAGTGAACTCGTCGACTGGGCGTACGCACAGCTAAACCCCGCGGCGCAACGCATGCTTGGTCTGCCGGCTTATCCTACGCAGACATTTCTGTCGCTGTATCCACACGCGGTCGCTACGGGCATCTTTGCTTTTTACCGCGACACGTTCCTCTCCGGCCAGCCCGGGCAGTACCAGGCCAACTATTCTTTTGACGGCCTGGATAATTACTTTCTGCTCTCGGCTCAGCGGAGCGGCGAGCTCCTGCTGGTGAGCTTCTCCGACACCAGCGAGCAGCCGCGCACGGCCGTCGAGGAGGCCTTGCGCCAGAGCCAGGCCCGCGAGCAAGCCGCACGGGCCGAGGTCGAGCGGCAACGGAGCGAGCTGACGCGCGTGTTTGAGCTGGCCCCGGTTGCCATTGCCGTGTACGAAGGGCCAGAGCACCGCATTGAGCTGGCCAACCCCATCTCGTGCCAGTTGCTGAACCGCTCGGCCGACGAGCTGCTGGGCAAGCCCTTGTTTGAGGCCCTGCCGGAGCTGGCGGGCCACGGCTTTGAGCAGGTGCTCGCCAGCGTCTACACGACCGGGCAGCCCGTGCTGGTGCAGGAGCGGGCCGGTACGCACGCGCGGGCTGGGCGGCTCGATACGCTTTACTGGAACTTGGCTTTTGTGCCAATGCGGGCGGCCGACGGCCGCATCACCGGCGCGCTTTCGGTCGGTATCGAAGTAACCGAACAAGTGCTGGCTCGCCAGCGCATGCAGACACTCAACCAGGAGTTGGAAACCCGCGTGGCCGAGCGCACCGAAACTGCCCTGGCTTTGCAAGCGGATGTGCTGGCGGCGGTCCAGCGCCAGGTGGCCGAGCGCGAAGCGTTTTACCAGGTGTTCGAGCAAACGCCGGCCGCCATCTGCATCCAGCGCGGCCCGGAGCACCGCTACGCGTATGCCAACCAAGCCTACCGCGACTTCTTTCCCGGCCGCCTGCTCCTGGGCCAGCCCGTGGCCGAGGCCTTGCCCGAAACGGTGGACAGCGGCGTCGTGGCCCTGCTCGACCGCGTCTACCAGACCGGCGAACCCTACGAGGGCACCGAGTTGCCGCTGCTGATCGCGCAGCCCCAGGGGCCGCCTCGGCAGATGTATTTCACCTTTACCTACCAGCCCTACCGCGAACACGGCGCGATCGTGGGCATCTCCACCTTCGCCTACAATGCGGCCGAGCAGGTGCTGGCCCGCCGGGAGCGCGAAGCCCAGCAGCAGCTGGTGAACCTCGTCTTTGAACAAGCCCCGCTGCCCGTGTTCGTGGCCACCGGCCCGACCTTCGTCCTGGAGGTCATCAATGCGCAGGCCGCGCGGCTCTTTCACAAAACCCGCGAGCAGCTGCTGGGGCTGCCCTACGCCGACGCCTTCCCCGAGTTCATGCAGCAGGGCTTTGGCGAGCTGCTGCGCGACGTCTGGCAGAGCGGACAGGCCCGCACATTTACGGACGTGCCCGTTTACTTCCGCAACCGCCCCCCGCAGGAGCTGGGCTATTTCACCTTCGTCTATCAACCGCTGCTCGATGCGCAGGGCCAGGTGCACGAAATTGTCTGTGTGGGCATTGAAGTGACCGACCAAGTACGGGCTCGCCAGCAGGTGCAGGACTTAAACGAGGAGCTAGCCGCCATCAACGAAGAACTGACGGCCACCAACGAGGAGCTGTACGAGAGCAATACCCAGCTCACGCGCACCAACGTGGACCTGGACACGTTCATCTACGCGGCCTCGCATGATTTGAAGGCCCCCATCACCAACATCGAGGGCCTGCTACTGGCCCTGGAGCACGAGCTGCCCGCTGCCGCTCGCACCGGCGACGTGCTCCTAATGCTAACGCTGATGCAGGACGCTACGGAGCGCTTCCGGCGCACCATCAACCACCTCACTGACCTCTCGCGCCTGCAAAAGGAGTACAATTCTGCTGCTGACGTGGTGGCCCTAGCCCCCGTGGTGGAGGCTGTGCGCCTGGACCTGAGCCCGCTGCTGGCCCACACCCAGGGCCAGCTGACGGTGACCATCCCCGAAGGCCTGACCGTGACGTTTGCCGAAAAGAACCTGCGCTCGGTGGTCTACAACCTCTTGAGCAACGCCTTCAAGTACTATCACCCCGACCGAGAGCCCGCGGTGCAGTTGCGCAGTTTTCTCACCGACCAGTATGTCGTGTTGGAAGTGCAGGACAACGGCCTAGGACTGGATTTGACGCAGGGCCAGGAGCAGCTGTTTGCCATGTTCCAGCGCTTGCACACGCACGTGGAGGGCACGGGCGTGGGCTTGTATATGGTCAAGCGCATCGTGGAAAACGCGGGGGGCCATATTGAGGTGAGCAGCCAGCTCGGGCTGGGCTCTACGTTTCAGGTTTATTTTCGGCGCTAACCCCGCCCATTACCGTTGCTTGTCGTATAGTGTTGATGGCTATAATTCCCTGCGTGCTGCTGGTCGATGACGACCCCACCACCAACTTCCTCAACAAAAAGCTCCTGCAACGCCTGGGCGTGACGGACACGATCCGCGTGGCCCTGAATGGACAAGAGGCTCTGTACGAGGTACGGGAGCACTGCCGGGAGCAACCAGCCGACTGCCCGGTACTGGTCTTCCTGGATATCAATATGCCGGTGATGAACGGCATTCAGTTTATGGAAGCCTACCAGCAGTTGCCGGCCGCCGAACAGCGGGCGGTGGTGATAGTCATGCTGACGACCTCGGTGAGTCCCCGCGACCAGCAGCGTATCCAGGCGTTGCCCGTGGCTGAATACTTGAGCAAGCCGTTGACGCAGCAGCAAATCGAGCACGTTCTGCAGCAGCATTTCGCCTCGTCGTTACCCAAGCGTATCTAGAGCCCGCAGCAGCACACTCAGAATTTGGCCCTGGCCCACGCGGTGTGCTTCCTGGGGATGCGCTTGCAAGTAGGCCGCGCATAAGGCTTGCCCGTATTCCAGTGCTCCTTGATGCAGCAACCGCTTTCGGTCAAGCGCCACGGACCACCACGCTTTTTGCAGGTGGTAGGTGGGACTCAACCACAAGTGGTCCTTCTCTACAAAGGCAAACAAGACATCGCCCAGCGCAGCATGCATGCCCGAAGATAAAAAAATCTCCTAGAAGTTTGTGCATCAATCGCTTAGCCCACAGGCTTAAACCACAGCGTCCCGCATCCCAGCGACGGGCTACATCCGCGCGTACACGTTCTCTCGGCTGCAACGGCTACAGCATGCCGGTGAGCCCGGTGCTCCCGCTGGCCACTGCAGAGAGCCGGTAGCCGGGTGTGGGACCAGCTAACGCTGACCAAATCACGGACGCATGCGGTGGCTTATGGCGTGCTGAGGACGTGGCAGCGGGTTCGCTCGCGGGAGAAGGGCAAGAAACGTGGAAAGGAAGTCGTTGCGAGCCGAAATCGGAGGTACTGGTTGCCGTATCGAGCTGACAGCCATCACGCTAGCGCAATGCTGGCAGAAGATGGGACTTTTTTACTTTATGAGGATGGTTGTTTTATAGCCGCCGAAGAGACGCAAAAAGTAATTGTACTCTCCTTCAACAATTTGGAGTACAACTTAACAGATGTCTGTCAAACAGGCTTACAAGCCATGCAGCAGTTCATCAACATGTTTGATCAAACCGCTTAAGCTTTCTACTTCTGCTACCTTGGCCTTTGACAGGTTGGCGCATCGACGAGGAGCGCGCGTGTATTCCTCAGCAGCGTGACGATGTTCTTACTTGTTACGGCACCACAAATCCTGCACGAGTGCCTATCTTGACAAGCGTATGCAGGCCTTGCTGGACCATATTGCTCAGTTTGTTCCCCTCTCTGCGGAACTAGCCGCCACGTTACGCCAGCGCACACAGTCGCACCACTTTCGCAAGCAAGAACTGCTGCACAAAGCTGACACGGTCTGCCGGCGCACCTACTGGATTCAGCGGGGACTCGTGCGCATCTATTTCAACAAGGACGGCAAGATCGTAACGGATGGCTTTGCCGCCGAAAACGAGTGGATGACCTCCGCGTACAGCTTTATGCGGGGGGTGCCGGACGCTTATGCCATTGCCGCTATCGAGCCTACCGAGGCGTATTCCTGGTCGCTGGAGGACTTGCTCCATCTCTTTGACCAGTTTCACGAAATGGAACGCTTCGGACGCATGATCATGAGCGCGCAGTTTATCCAGCAATCCGAGCGTCTGAATTCACTCCGCTTTACCTCGCCAGCAGAGAAGTACCAGCACTTCTGCACGTACTACCAACCGATTCTAGGGCGGTTGCCGCTGGGTATGATTGCTTCCTATTTAGGCATCACTCCCGAAACGCTCAGCCGAGTGCGCGCCAAAGGCTAACCAAGCAATATCTATTCGTCGTAGGGGCATTAGCGAATCAGTGCGAAAAAGGCCCCCGCGCATTTTTTGATTGTAATCAAGTAGCGATTAGTGCCGGGAGCGCACCTTTGCCCTATGCTCTCTCTCCGTTTAGCCAAGGAACGCTGGTCCGCCTGGCCCTTGATCGTACTACCCTTGGGCGTACTAGAATACGTGTCGGGCGAGCACCCCGACTGGGCACTAGTTGCCTGGGTGGTCCCCCTGCTGTGGCTCCTTTTCTTTCACCATACCCGTCCTCTGGTGGGCTACGGGGTGGGCCTGCTGGGGCTCACGCTGGTGTACAGTACACAGCATACGGTCAACATCTTAGAAGGCACTAGCTTTCACGTGACCAACCTCGTCTTTGCCGCCACCTACCTGCTGCCGTTTTTACTCACTCGAACGCTGATGCAGCGGGTAGCTCCTGCCGGCCGTTGGCTGCTCTTGCCACTGGGAGCCGTCAGTGTTGAGTACGTACTGGCACTGGGCCCTAACGGCACCTGGGGCTCAGTAGGCTACTCGCAGCAGAACCTCTACTTGCGGCAACTGACAGCCTGCACGGGCATCTATGGGCTGACATTTCTGCTCTATGCCACGGCTAGTCTATTGTTCGAAGCCCTTGGGTACTGGCGGGTGGGCCAACGGGCCGGCCGGCCGCTCAGGCTAGCGGCGGGGCTCCTCGTCGTGTGTTTCACCCTGGGCTGGCTGCGCCTACAACAGCAAGCCCCGGTGCGGGCCAGCGTGCGGGTGTTGGGTCTCACGTTTCAGGATGCTCGCTCGTGGCCCTGGTTTCAACAATTGGTAGGGAGCCCGTCTTTAACGCTACGCCACGACCGCAGGCAGATTCGGCAAAAGGCGGTGGCAGCGCATCGCTATTATCTAACCCAAACCCAACACTGGGTCCGGCGCTACCACCCCCGGTGGGTCATCTGGCAAGAGGCTGCCCTAGTCGTTTACTGGCCCGATTACGCCGCCTTTGCAGCCCGCAATGCTCGGTTCGCGGCGGCCGAGAAGCTGTATCTAGGCGTGACCTACTTTCTGGTGGACGAACGCTTCCCCGCCCAGCCCGGTACGAACCACCTCACAATCTTCTCGCCCCAAGGACAAGTGCTCTACGACTACGCTAAGAACAAGCCCGTTGATGGAATGGAGCCCGCCTTGGCCGCCCAGCAGCCTCCGACGCTGTTCCAAATAGATCGCATTCGGTATACTGGGGCAATCTGCGCGGACTTCGACTATCCTAGTATCATTCGGCACGCTGGTATGGCAAATATCGTGTTTGCACCGGCCGCCGACTGGCCTGGCATTGGTGAGCTGCACGCGCGTATGGCCGCAACGCGGGCCGTGGAGAATGGCTTCGCGCTGTTTCGCATCACCAGCCACGGCACCAGCAGTCTGACGACCGCCTACGGCGAAACCCGCAACAGCCAGCAGCACCTCTCGCCGACCGTGCAGGCATTGCTGGCCACCGTGCCGGTACAGCCGGTGTGGACTCCCTACCACGCCTGGGGTGACTTCTTCGCCTGGCTTTGCCTGGGGGGCTTTTTCCTGCTAGCCGGGAGCAGGCATTGGCTGTTTTCCTGCCACCGTTCTTCGCTGCCTGCTTATAAAGAACGCCGTTCAAGTGACTGATCGTATCCCCTACGAAGCGCTTGGGCGACGAAGAAGTGCTTCGTAGGGGAACGGTTGCTGACCTTGTTAGTGCTTGTTTTCTCTCCTCCATTATCAGATGAACATCTCTCGATTACTAAAAAACATTCTGCGTTACGGCCTTTTGCTAGGGTTGGCCCTATGCCTCTACACCACCCTGATGTGGCTTACCCAGCTTGATACCCGCTACTTGGCAACTGGGCAGTACCTAGACATTGTAGTCGTACTCTTACCCATCGGGTTCATGAGTGCCGCTATTCGCCAACACAAGCGGCGGCAGGGCTACTTGGGTGCGGGGCAACGCATAGCGGTCAGCGTGGGGATAGGCCACGTGGCAGAACTGCTCTACCGCCCATATCTGTATGCCTATCACACGCGCCTCAATCCAGAGTGGTTTTCCGCGGTGTTAGCGTTGAAGCGGACTGAGCTGATGGCAGCTGGCCGGAGTGCTCAGAACATCACCACGGAGTTGGCCCGGCTGCAAGCAACCCACGCACGACCAGCCGGCATGTTCGCCGGTTGGTGGGTTTCGGCGTTCGTTCTGCCAGCCTTAATAGCTCTGCTGACATTACTTTTTCTGCGTAATCAATCCGTAAAGACTCAAGCTGGGTAATTGTGCATTACCTGAGCAGTACAATACAATCGGTTACTGTGTGGTTTGGTTTGTATCAGGAGGGGCTTTCTTGCTTCTACAGCTTCTCTGCTCGTCATCCGCTATGATGAACAAGGACGCATAGAGATCACAGATATGGGTCAGTAAGCATCCGTGAATTACCTAGTACACTAAAAAGCCCGACCACATGGCCGGGCTTTTTGCTATCTTATCATCCCTTACGTCCTCTGATAACTAGTCCGATAGCATGACTACAAAGATCCTTTTTCTCACGCTGTTGTTAGCCGTTGCTACGCTTGCGTCGGCAAAGAAAATGATCCTGCCGCTTGAGGTCATTGCTTTACAAGCGGATTACATTGTTAGCGGGGAGATTGTCTCCGTGCAAGACAGCACCTACCAATTTCACGTAACCGACTACGTGAAAGGCAGCGGCCGCTCAACCCTGACCGTTCAACAGTTTGAAGAGTGGACGTGCGATGTGCGCTACGCCAAAGCAGCCAAAGGCCAACGCCTGGTGTTGTTTCTGCAAAAACACCAGGGTGCGCTAGAGCTGATCAATGGCAGCAGCGGAGAACTACCCATCCTCCACAACCAGGTCACGCTGAAACATGAGATCTATGCCTATCACCCAGGTCAGCCGTTTGTCCCCTATTCGATTCCCTTACCAGAGTTCACAACCGGCATTAAGCAATTGGTCCGTTGTTTCACCATCCCGGCCGACCCCACTGCCCGTTTGTCTTTTGCGCACAGGACCATTGTGCAGCTAGGCAGCCCCAACGAAGTACAGGCCTTTCAATCTGCGAGCCAATTCACGGGCTGGCTCTACGAGCGAGTCAAAACCCGCTATACCGTTGCCCGCAAATAGCGAACCTGATAAGAGAAAGCATGGCTAGGTGGCTGTTTACTTCTATACCAGACGTGAAGAGACGCTAAGGCAAGAGTAGTCAGCTAGGCAACCTTACACAAGAAAGCCTAGCCCCATGGTCGGGCTTTCTTACTCCAACGCAATAGGCTCTTACCGACGACTAGCCAGTAGCGCTTTCGACACATACCCCACCTACCCATCTACAAAGACCTTATAGTAGGCTTCTGCTGTTTCCTGCATGCCGACTTTGCGATTGCGACGAAACGGGCACCGGCACTACTCTAGTACTTGGACCACTCCGTTGGGATAGACCAGCAGGGATTCCTTGCTTTTTATCGGCGTCCCCGCCTGGTTTTTCGC
Organism: Hymenobacter sp. GOD-10R; assembly: GCF_035609205.1. Taxonomy (NCBI): domain Bacteria; kingdom Pseudomonadati; phylum Bacteroidota; class Cytophagia; order Cytophagales; family Hymenobacteraceae; genus Hymenobacter; species Hymenobacter sp. GOD-10R. The sequence continues at coordinate 64,638 of NZ_CP141187.1, read as the reverse complement.
CCGAAACGCATGCTCTACCCGGGTGGCGATGCGGGTCGTGTCACCGAAGCCGGCCAGCTGTACCATTTGCTCGGTTAGCGCCGCTGCCTCTCGACTAAAGCGTGCTTGCTCAACCATAATTTCTTGGTCACTTACCTCGTGCTGCGCGGAGATGGCCAGCCCGCTATCGAGTTTGGCGTCGCGGAGTTGCTCCAGGGCTGCTTGATGACGCGTTAGAGAATCGACGCGGGTGTACGCCCGATACGTGTAGCTGAGGGGTTGGTAGCTGGTCGGATCAGCTAGTTGCTCACGCATGAAGTCGCCGACTTCTGCTTTTACATTCTCCTCCGAGGAGCGGTTGCACCCCACCAAGCCCGCTATGAGCACGGCATATATCCATTTCATACGGGAAGATACGCGGAGTCCGAGAACAAGAGAGCCCCTCTAGTACGAGGGGCTTTCTGGGTCTGTGGCTTACTTGCTATGAATAACTCAGCAGGTATATTCTAGCTCCTTTGCTAATCACTACTACAAGGGGAGGCGGTAGGGACGGAATGGATGCGAACCGACCTGCGCAACGAGAGCACCTCGTCCCCCATGCGCGGTAAAAAATGCCTTCACAGCGGTTTCTAGACCTGATTGATCCAGTAAAGGCACCGTTGCGACGACGTCGCGCATATCTAAGGGCGCTTCCACTTCGCTAAGGCGGCAGACACTGATACCAAAAGGGTGTTCAATGAACAGCAACGTCCCATCTTGGGCTTGGTGTTCGTGGCGGTAGCGCCAGGCTTGGTCAAACGTTGGCTGAGCCTTATTCCGTTCTTTGGTCGTCGGAACAAAGCCTAGGCTTTGCAAGGAGGAGTTTGTCATCATCACAGGGTAAGCCGTTATAAAGTAGCGGGTGGTTCCACCGATCCGTTCACCTGACGCAGCGAAACGCTGCTTTCAAAGTCACTCGTCCTTGGGTACTTAGGTCAAGCGATGCGTACGGGGTTAAGTTCACTTCAGGCAGCGGAAGGCTCGACTCGTCCGCGTTAGGTTTGCCCTGTATCCTGGTGGTTAGCCGTATTCTGTGGCTTGCTTCATCTTTCTGATTCTGGCATGAGTTGTCGTTAGAGTAGTTTGTAGATAAACTCTTCTACCTCCGTTTGACGCGCGTGGGCAAACCCTTTGTCCGTGCCGACTCTTGTAAACCCACCTTTTTCTAGCACCCTCTGTGAGCCGACATTGTCAAAGGCAACCCGCCCAAAAATAGGTCTGGTCTTTTCCAGGGTCAGAAAGGTAGTCAAGGCGGTCGTGGCAATGCCCTTTCCCCAGCAGGAGCGGTCAAGCCAATAGGTAATTTCCGCTTGGCCCGCCACTTTATACTTGGCCATACTACCGACGATGGTTTCCCCCACCAAAATGGTGTGCGTGTGGATCGTCGGGTCCAGCAGAAACCGGGTGAACTTGGCCACGTAGGCGGCTTGATCCGTATGATCTTTGGGCGTAAAGGCGGCTTGGTACATCGCCTCGGGGTCCTGTTGAACGTGAAACAAAATGGTTAGGTCCGCTTGCTCCGTCGGCCGCAGTGCTACCTGTTCTGTCTGCATGATGCTCATTCAGTTGTCGTGCTGTTTGATCTGATGACCAAGTAGAAGAATTACTACGATCAACCCATCCATGTTGTATCAGCGGGCAGCTTGGAGCAGCTATCCTATACCAGAAATGCTATATCTGGCCGCCACTTGGAGGCATAGTGACCGTAAAAATACTTTCTCACCCAAAACATACTTCTCAGCAACTGGACTGACCGAGCTATCTCTGCCCCCCTTACAGCAGCTCCTTTTCTTCTCTAAAACCCGCTCAGGACTTTAAAACCCGCGTATCTTCGCCTCTGTTCGCACGGTAGTCTCCCGCCAACGCAACGTCTGAAAAGACGAAGCCCCGGCTGGTGGAACAACCGGGCTTCAGGAAAGTGGGTGGATCAAGCACCCTCTATTCCTAGTCAAATGCTTACGGTCTTCTAGATCCTAAATGCGCAGGTGGTTGACCAAAGCCACTCTTCCGATCGTGAACAGACACTTCAAGCCCGACTATAGCACTAGGCTGTTTGCTACCTTATCCAGCAGAAGATGGGGCCTCCTTGGTTTAGCAATCGAGCATTACACACGACACTGAAGCTTTTAAGACAAACGCCCGTTCGCCCATTGCAAAGGATCTTGTTGAGGCACTATGCGTGGTTTGAAAGAAAACCCCTGGTAATCATTAACGCAATCCGACAGCCAAGCGGTCACGGACAACAGGATCATCATCACCGAGAAAATACGCAATCCCAGCGCAATGCCAATGTAGAGATGCATCATAACAACAAAGGCAAGCAGCAACACGCGCCAGCGCGGAATCCACATCACCACCGAATAGAAGAGCTCCGTAAACAGCGTTCCAATGCCCAGCAGTTGGAGCAACCACGGGTAGTGCAGTAGGGTATCCGCCACGTGAATGGTGGTGAAGTCCGCGTGGTTGAGCGTATACCAGATGGCGTTTCCATTCCACCAGTCCGCGTGCAAGGCTTTTTCCAGGCCGGAGGAGAAATACACCAGACACAAGTGCAGCTGAAAGATTCTGTTGTAGGTTTTGTCACTGATTCCTTTCGCTTTTTGCCCGAAGAGTCGCGCGTCCAGCGACCAGTAGCGGTTCACGGGAAAAATAACCAGGTAGAACAACGCGATATGCAGGAAGATATCCACCCCGTAGATAAAGTCCGAAAGGGTATTGAGGATCATCACGTGCAGCACCCATAACAAGCCCGCACTGACCCGGGTACAAAAGCCAAGTAAGACGGCGACGGCGAGCAAGCTATATAGCGCAAAAAAGAGCACCACCGATTCGTTCTTGTCGAATCCCGCAGGAGCCACCACTTCACTGAAATCTACCAGATGCAGGCTCCAGGTAGTGGCAGCAGCTTTGGAAATCTCCCATTGGATCCAGCCCTGGTCGCCGAAGAGATCGTAGAGATTACTCCACCAGTACCAGCACTGCACCAAACAGAATGAGGCCGTGCCGATCCGCAAAACCGGTAAAAACAGGTGGTACCGCCCGTCTGGTAACAGGGCTGAGGGTGTAGGATTCCGCATGGCAGTATTTACTTGAATTCCACGATTTTCGAGTCTACGCTTGTACAAGCGACGTTCGAGGCCTGGGCCCGGGCGTGGTCCAGATCCGCTGTCACGCACCGCTCGGTTCGGATCTCTACTTTGCGAGCCCGGTACCGGTTAAGCAGATACAAGCCCATGGATTTGGCGTACAAATCGTGCACTATTGGGTTCCAGGCAACATTGCAGTACCGGGCTTTGAAGCCGTAAAACCGGATGGCGTTGTCCCCAGCATTGCTGAGGAGGGCTACCCCAGCGTCCGAGTTCACGGAGTTGATGGTGCCGCCGCGGGCGGGGATAAGAAAAGTTAGTTTCGCGTTTGTCTCGATGCCATGGCCAAAGTAGCCGAAGGTCCAGTTGGACTTATTGAGGGCGGAGGTATAATCCAAAAGTTCTAGAAAAGTACCATCTGGCAAGAGCGTATCGAGGTGCGATACGGCCAGTACAATTCTGGTAAAATGAAGCCCGAGCAGCAGATAGAATAGTTTCAGTCTCATAAAACGCAAGAAATAGTGTGCAACTCGGCGGGCTCTTCCGCTTGAAACCAACTTGCGCAAGCAAGCTGGTAGTAACAGAAGGAACGGGCTTACGGACTGAAGTAGCCCGTAAGCCCGTTCGCCCCATTACTGATATTTCATCATGATACTTTGCAGGCGTTGCACGCTTTGTTTATCCAAGCGCTGGCTGAGGTTGTCAATACCCGCCTTGGCATTTTTATTAATGACCACATCCACGGTAATGATGGCAACGGCGCCTACGCCATTACCGCCCACTGTCTTGCCATTTGAGACTTTTACACGGGATAGATTAGACGCTTTTTCACTGATGACGGCCGACCCGTTGGCGAAGCTCACGTCGTATTTGTCGCCAACTAACTGCTTGATCTCTTTTTGATCTTGCGCAGAAATCTGCTTGGCGGCAGCCATCGTTTTAGTGGCAGTGGTGGCCATTTTGGTTTGGCCACAGGCGAAATTGGTAACGGCGGCTGTCAGGAGAAGGGACAGGCCGAAAGGGAGAAGTTTCATAGTAAGAGAAGGTGAATCAACGTGAAGAAATCGACAAAGAAGATTGCGATGCGAACGCATAGATGATTCAACTAGGCGAGGTATACTGAATGGCTCGAGCAGTATCAGTACGTCGCGCTAGCTAGACGCAGTACCTAGTTGACTGACGCAATATCCAGCTTCGGCGAAGACGTGTCAATCACACAAACATGTGTAAGTGAGATAATTATATATACCTTAGTGAACATAAATCGTCAACAAAGCGAGGCCGTTGCGACTGCATAATTCCAAGAACAGGCGGACACCCCCTTGCTCCTCCTATGCTTGAATGCAGCACACACCAGCAACCAAAAAACCAGGAGGAGTGGCTAGCTTGGCGAATGATTTCACTAGCACTCGCTATGCAGGACCGTGACGCCGCGGTTCGCTCCGTTTTGTACTTCGTTCTATGATCCCATCTCTTCCCGGACCTTCGGGGCATGGCAGAATTTACCTTAGATGTCACCGGACCCATCCGCGGCCTGGGCTTGGTCGCCAACAGCGCCCGTAAACTCCACGAGCTACTCAAGCAAACCGGGGAGGACGGCACGCACGCCTTTTAAGCGATTGCGCAAGCGAACATCGACGCCAAAAATCGAATTCTGCAACAAACCGATGTGTCCGGCAGGCGGCTGCGGTGCAACGCGCTACAACTCATCCACTACTTACCTTACTCCTCCCATAAGCTCAGCGTCTCAAGTGCGAACTAGGAGAAGGAATCGATCACCCAGGATCGAATTGATCTAGGTCTTGGACACCAAAAATGTCCCCTTAGTAGAGGAGCTTTCTGGAGTTACTAGCTTATAAGCTTCTGTGCTTTCTCGTGAAGTTGGCTCCGTAGCGTCGTGTACTTACCCCTAAACTATACCTTCTTGGCTTACCGTCTGACAACAAAAAGCCCTGCTTAGGAGAACTCCCGGCCGATACTTATCGGCCGGTGCACGCGGGGCTGCCTACCAAGAAAGAAGCACAACGATTGACCTTTTCAGGTGCTCAACAGGTTACTATACTTATACTCTCCTTTCTCTTTCGGCGGTCGTCCTGGGTACCTTGCGTATCCTACGCCGCTTTATATCCGGTGCTCGTGCATCGTTTCTGCATGGCTACCAAACTCCACTTTACCAACACGACCCAGTCCGCCTTTTACGCTACCGTGCGGCAACGGACGGACGCCTATTTTACGACCCGCAGTCTCTCGCGGCACGCCAACAGCGCCATGTGGCGCAAAACGATTGGGTTACTGCTTAGCTTCGCGGGACTGTATCTGCTGATTTTGCTGGGCTCCTTTAACGGGTGGGGCTTGTTGGGGTTGGCGGCCTTGCTTGGGGCGTGTAGTGCGCTGATCGGTTTCAACATCTGCCACGACGCCATTCATGGGGCCTTCTCTGCTAACAAGCGGGTAAACCACGCCTTCAGTTTACTGTTTCACTTAATCGGCGCTAACCCGTACGTCTGGAACCTGACCCACAACGTCGTACACCATACCTATACCAACATTGCCGGCCATGATGAAGACCTGGAAGTAGCCCCGGGCTTGATCCGCTTGTCGGCCGAGGAGCCCCAACACCCCTGGCACCGCTACCAGCAGTGGTATGCCTTCCCCCTCTACGGTCTGGCTTCACTGTCCTGGGTACTGCGCAAAGACTACGTCAAGTTCTTTCAGCGCACCATCGGTCAGTATGCCCCACCTGCCCATCCCCGGAAAGAATATTGGAATCTCTTTGGCTACAAGGCCCTGTACTACCTGCTGTTCTTGGTTGTTCCCTACCTGGTTCTGCCACTCACGTGGTGGCAGCTACTGGTTGGTTTCTTAACGCTGCATCTGGTCATGGGGCTGGTGCTGGGCTTGGTCTTTCAGCTGGCGCACGTGGTAGAAGGCACGGTCTTTCCGGTGCCGGACGAGACGGGGGATTTGCAGGAAGCGTGGGCCATTCATCAGCTGCGCACGACCGCCAACTTTGCACCCCGGAGTTTGTTGGCTGGTTTCCTATGTGGTGGTTTGAATCGCCAGATTGAGCATCATTTGTTTCCCCGCGTGTGTCATATTCACTATCCCGCGTTGTCGCGGATCGTGAAACAAACGGCCCACGAGTTTGCGTTGCCCTACCTGGAAAATACTTCCTTCTGGAGCGCGCTCCGCTCTCACTACCGGGTGCTCTACCAATTCGGCCGGTCCACCTAGCACGTCCACACGGCTCCGCCGCTATTAGCGCACCACGGTGGGTTTTTTGTTGCTCATTCGCTTTGCATTACTCCAAGCAGCTACAAAGGCAACGCATTCGCCCTGCAACAAACAAAGTAGCAAACCCACGTGCTAGAACAACGAATACAGGCGCTGAAGAAACGCTTGAACGCACAACGCCAATGAGCCGCCTTTCAAACCAAAAAGCCACCTCCCAATAGAAAGTGGCTTTTCTGTTGTAACCTACGCTCTATTACATCGATACGCTTGATAAGGAACCTAGCAGTTGCCTGAGCTAGTAAATACAAGCTTGTATTGCAGGGATGCAACCTAGCCGCTACAATGCTGGCTCTTAAGAGTAGCTATGGATAGTTTCTCCTTCGAGGTTGGCTACTCAACATCCCCGCAGTAGTCTGTGCTAACATGCATTGGCCATCCACCCAGCAGGCACACGCGCACGAGTGGCAGAAGCCACCCTGCCTGGCCGCTGATCAACTGTTACTTGCTCGTGCTGCTGCTCTGGAGTAGCCTGCCGGGCCGGGCGCAGGCACAAGTGAGGGGCCTCATCCTAGACGCGGAAACCAAACAGCCCGTGCCGGCGGTCACCATTCGCCTTGGCTCCGGCCTGGCAACTAGTTCGGGCGCCGATGGCTCCTTTTCGCTCGCCGTGCCGACGAGGCCCGACACTATACAGCTCGCTCGCCTCGGCTATGTTCCCCAGACCATAGCCGTGCCTCCCGGGCCACTCCCCACCTACTATCTGCACCGGCAACAAGCAGTGCTGCCCCCGGTGGCGATCACCGCCCGCCGCTGGATAGAACGCCAGATCGGCATCACTAGCGCCCGGGCGCTGGTTCATTTCACCGACGGCACCTTGCTCCCAGGCAAGCCCGTGGAGATTGCCCAGTTGATGCGGGTGGGCAGCGCCGGGGCTGCCTTGACTTCCGTTAACCTCCTGCTGGCCGCCACTTGTCCGGACAGTATTACCGTAAGGGTACGGTTCTACCGGCTGGAAGGGGACCGACCAACCACCTTACTGGTCGAGCAGCCGCTGACCTATCAGGTAGCCCTGCAGCAGGGATGGCTGCGGCTCGACCTCACGCGCCACCACTTGTACTTAACCCAGGACTTTGTCGTGGGGCTCACCTTTTTGCTCACTGCCAAGCCCGCATGCCCCGTGCCCGTTGACATCAAGCTAGGCGGTAGCGCCAAAAGCTTTGCGCGGCCCGCTGGCGCGACCGAGTGGCGCGTACCGCCCCATCATTACCGCCTGTATATTACGGCGCAGATGCCGGATCACGCCGTATCTGCCGGCGTGAACGAGGCCGAGAACCGCGAGACGCCCGCCGCCGCGCGTCTGTATTCCAGGGCGGTACAAGATTCCTTCTCGCTGTTTGTACAACTTCCCAAAGGCTACGCGCACGCGGCGCATCGCCACTACCCACTAGTGGTGCTCCTGGACGGCAATGTCTATTTCGATCAGGTCAGCGAGGCGGCGCGTCACCTTCCCCGGCGAGAGGCCCTGATCCTGGTGGGCGTGGGCCGGCCCAGCGTTCTGCAGCAAGACTCCTTGCGCCAGCGGGACTACACCTACCCCGCGGCGCTGCCCGCCGACAGCCTGCCCTTAGCCGGTGGCGGGCGGCAGTTCTTGGCCTTCTTAGAACAGGAATTGCTTCCGTATCTGGACCGCACCTACCGAATCGATTCCACGCATCGTACGCTCATGGGGCACTCCTTGGGCGGGTACTTTACCTTATTTGCGCTGGTCGAGGAACTCAACGCCAAGCGAGCACGCTTCAGCCAGTATGTGGCAGCGAGCCCTTCGCTCTATTATGCCAATCAATATTTGCTGCAAGCATTGGCGGCGCTCACGCCAACCGCCCCATCCCAGCCCTTGCGGGTCCGCCTCACCATTGGGAGCCAAGAGATGACGACGACGGCAGAAGGACGTGCCAACCAGGCCGCTTTTCAGGAAGCGTTGGCCTTGTTATCGGCCCGTAAGCTGGCTCCTCTTACGGTGGAGCACACCGTCTATCCTGGTTATCGTCACTTGGAAACGGCTGTTCCCACCTTTACCATGAGCTTACAGCAGGGAAAACAGACTCAGCCAACCGAAGCAGCAGCGAAGAGATAATTAGATAAAGCCCCTTACTAGATAAAGCTTTTCTGCTCCTCATCCGCTATGATGAGCCAGGACGCCTAGAAGTTACCGACATGAGTTAATAAACTTTTTGGATGAAGGCCTTATTCGACGCAGTACATAACCGGTTGGCTACAAAGGCTGAATGATCGCCAAAAAACCAATTCAGGTCCGCTCCGCCTGCGTATTAGCCATTGGTTGCTGAGGGAAATAGCCGTATCATTAGAGGCTCCGGTTCCTCTACCTCTCCTCGCGCGTACCCGCATGCTCTACCACGCGATCTTAGTCGTTCATATCCTGGCCGGTAGTCTCGGACTGCTGCTGGGTCCTTTCGCGTTGATCACGAAAAAAGGCGGGCGTCTGCATCGGCGCGGGGGCCTCTGCTTCTACTATGCCATGCTCGTGGTGGCCGCTTCCGCCCTCTTCTTAGGGGTCTTACGCGACCTACCTTTCCTGTTTGCCGTCGGCATCTTTAGCGGGTACATGAACATCACCGGCTACCAGGGGCTGCGCCAAAAGCAGAAAGGACGTCCCAACCAGACTGGGCGCGTCGAGCGAGTGGTCTCCGCGTTGATGGGCGTCTTTAGTCTCTACTTCTTCGGCTATGGCCTCTACCTGCTGCTGCAGCGCGATCTGTTCGGCTTAGTCTTCCTCTTCTTTGCCCAGAGTTCGTTGCGCATGCTCTGGCAGGATTGGAAGCTATTCACCCAGCGGGACCTACAGCCCACCACGTGGCTGCAGCTCCACATCACACGCATGGTGGGGACGTGTATCGCGGCGTATACGGCTTTTTTGGTGGTCAACAGCTCATCTCGCGTGAGTCTAGTCGGGTGGTTTCTGCCGGCACTCGTGGGCGTGCCGATTCTGCTTTATTGGACCCGCAAAGTCCGGGCGGCTCCATCACCACGTGTTCCTTTGTCCGTTGCTTCCTAAATCGGTAAGCTATTACTACGGCCAGGATTAGGTACGCTGGTAGCGCCAGATCTGCGCTAGTCGTACAGGGCGCTGGACGTTCTGTTTACTGATTATCTCTAGTGCCGGTGCCCTTTCCTCATCATAGCAACCGGCAGCTACACGGCACTCAGAAGCCTGCTACGTTCTTAGAACGTCACTAACGAAGAACGCTCCTCCCTATGGAAAGAGGAAACTCCTGTATAGCAACTGATGACTGTCACATCCTGACCCGGTTTGTCCTAGTATAGGACGGCAAAAGAGGGTAGTATTGGTTCTACCTAACCCCACCTTTCCATGAAGAAACTATCCTTGCTATTAGCCGGCGCGGCCCTTGCCTGGTGCACGACTAGTACGCCAGCCGCGGCGCAGCAAACCCCACTTGTGGCCACCACCACCTGCAGTGATGATAACTATACCTGCTGGGCGGATGCCGGCTTTGCTGCGGGGCTAGCCGGTGGCGGTTACTACAACGGCACTACCTATTGGACGAGCGTGACGCTTGAGCAGGCCACTGCGTACGCGGAGTACTACCGACAACGCGTCTTCTCCAGTACGGGCACGCTAGCGGACTACCACCAGACCCTGTACTGGGATTACTACAGTGATGCGCAGTCCGGTTTTTCCGCCCGAGCCGCGAACAACAAGTAGATCCTTGACGGCTAGCGTTGCGAACCCAAAAGCCCCGACTCGTACAAGTCGGGGCTTTCCTTACATCAGCCTCTTTAGCGTACGTCTTCGTTCACAAACAGGTCAACGCTCATCTCATTAGTAAGGCTACGTGCCATTTTTTTCTTTCTTATCTACCAACCTGTTAGGTCTGTTTGGCTAAGAAGGGGTAGGCGCTACTACAAGCAGAACCGTAGTATTGGCGCTTCTCTACTCTCTATGCCTTCTACTCCGTCTCCCCTACCGGCCTTTTTGCAACTGGGCGCCAATGGCATCGCGTTGCTGAGCACTGCCGACATCGTGGCCATTACGCGGGATACCCTACCCGTAACCGACCAGAATCGTGACGCCTGCATCGGCTATATCTCTCCCGAAGGACAGGTACACCGCGTGATCGTACACCTGCGTGATGGGCGTGATCTACCGTATGTGTGCAGCAGCGAAGAGTTGCAGTATCATATGATGGGCCAGATCGGTGCAATCCTGCAGGCACATGTCATCCCCGGGGGCCAGGGCAGTGTCGAGAAAGCGGAACGCCGTAAGCGCACCGCACCTGCGTAAAAAGTAGGACAGGAAAGCACCCGGTTAAGAATAGCAATGCTTACTTGGCAGCAAGCAAACCCACGTACTCTCCCGGCCCGGGTAGACGATGCCCGTTTATGCAGCGTAAAAGCCAGACCATCACAAGGTAGACGAATGCCCACTGTGGTTAGCTAAGCGTTCCAGCACTTGGTCGATCGTGACAAATCCACGCGCATAGCGGGTCAGCAAGAACCGCTCATAGGGACTAGGTTCCAGGGAAGTCCCCCGAGTCATTGCCAGGGCCCACTTTACGGCGTGGTGCCGCTGCCGCAGCTTGGGAAACTTCTTCAGGGAATAGCCGGGTACTGGCATGTGGTACGTACTGTGCAGAGACAAAACTCTGGCTTCTCTACGCTATAAACAAGCTGAACCATATTAATTTAATCATATTTTAATTCTATTACATGTCATATACCTTGGCAAGCTCCTATTTTTATTCTACAAAGTGAACAGGTGTCGCCAAGCGGCAAGGCCTGGTTTTAGTAGGCAGCGTATGCTTTGCTTAGCAGCAATTCGGCGATCACCACTAAATCCTAGTACCCGCGTCTTGGGTATACTCGGCCTTGTTGGCGAGGTACTTGCCAGCGCGTCTGTTTATTTTTATCACTACCGAATGCTGCCTTCTGCTCGCGCGCCGGAACCCGAATACGAACTAGAACTCTTCGTGGCCGGCACTACGCCCAAGTCCGAACGGGCGCTGCGCACGCTTCGGGCGCTCTGCGAGCAGCATTTACCCGGCCGCTATACGTTAACGGTGGTGGACCTCTACCAACAACCCGAGCGCGCCAGTCAGGAAGCCATCTTGGGCGTTCCGATGTTGCTCAAGAAGCGCCCGGGCTTGGTACGACGGCTGGTGGGAGACTTTTCTGATACTGAACGGGTCCTCAAAGTCCTCAACCTGCAGTAGGGTAACCATTCTTTACCGCTAGCAAAGACAAGTATAGCGAAGCTAAATGCCGACCTTGCTTACCTGCTGCTTCCTCCAAAAGCGAGCGACCGGTATCCTAAGCAGCATGCCTCGCTGGGTAGTTGCTTGGTGCTGGTTTCTTTCCCCTTACTCCTGCCCCAAGAGCCATGGACTAACGATGAGTATGGATTATCAATAGCTTGCAGGAAAACCACTAGGCATGCCAAAGCGCTTGCGGTGTATTGCACCAACGGCTCCCTAGCCGTTCAACGCATGTTTCGGCCCCTACTACTCACTACGTGCGCTGTTGACAGCTACGCAGCCACTCCTCGGCTTCCGCTACCTGGTGAAAGATCTGCAACTCCAACATGCCGACTAGAGGCGCCGGAAAGGTCAGCGTGAGAATGTCCGTGCGCGTATCCGCCTGCACGACATGAGCCACGTAGTGCAGGCCCCGCTGCAAGGCTTGGGGCAGCCAGACCCGCTCCAGCCACTCTACCGAGTCAAACCAGGAGCCCCGCAGCGCGGAGTTATCGTTGAGCAGGTAGGCGCAGTGCAAGGGGCCGACGTGCGTTAAGTACTCAGACGCGCCATGCATTGCCTCCGTTGCGTCAATATAGCCGCGCCAGGTCGCTCGCAGCCAGCCCTCCGATTCGTCATAGGTTAGGGTGCAGCTGCTACCATCGCGGTCGAGGAGGGAATGAATCAGCATAAACGATAAAAATGGTTCTTTCAACAATGCGTTCGCGGTCAAGATGCACCTTTTCCACCGAAAGACGACGACATTCTAAGCCGTCATCGCACTCTCTGTGCCCGGATGGGAAAGCAGTTGCTTTCTGGCCAAAACGTACAAGGGCAGGGTTCGTTACGCTCACGCTGAGAGAAATTTCGAGCCAGCAAAGCCGACTACCGCGCCTGCACACGCGTACTGGGCTACACATGGCCACTACCTTCCAGGAATTTCAGAACTTGCCCGTGGCGACGCAGTATGAGAAAGTGTACGCGGAAGGGGTGACGGTCTCGCAGCGTTTCCTTGGGGAAGACACGGTTAAACTTTGCCAAATGCCGGGGCTGTTCTTTGTGGAAGTAGCTTATCATCCTGTTCGCTGCGCCCTGGTGTTCGTCACAGCCTTTGCCGCGAGTGATGAAGCGCGGCTGGCCCCTTATCTGACACACTAAACGCGTTTAGGTGCCTGGCGAAAGCCTCCTATAGTTGCGTTCGTTAGTTCTTAGGATAGCCGCTTTTACTCGGCGGCAATGTAGCCCACGTGCTCGCCTTCTTTAGTGTAGACCAACAGCACGGAGCCGAGATCCTCAAACCAGAGTTGCTGCTGGGTGAGTTGTCGTAGATCAGCGACCAGACTCGAGACGCGTTGTACTAGCGGATTACCAGCGAGAAAACGATGGAGCTTCTGTTCTAGGGAGGGGGTAATTGGGTGAGATAAGCGTAAAGTAGGACGCGGCATAAGAATATAATAGGTTAACAGACAGCTTGATAACCGCTAAAAGTGCTCGGGTGTTTTCACCCTCAATTTAGAGCACGCACAGGATTAGGTCCAGCAGTTGTTGGTGCCACGCATAACAATCACTAGGCGGCTCTTTGTCTCGCACGCTTGCTTGCAGGGCGGCCACGTGCCACTGGAACTGTTGCTGCGTGGGCACTACACCTTGTACTTGCCGTCCCAAGGATAGGCCTCCTAGCTTGCGCTTGACGGGCCACTCCTCGGGTGGACAGACGTGTACGACGTACTCGAGTTGCTGAGCGACGCGCAAGAGCCGGGGCCAGTAATAGGGCGCCGCGACTGTCAGGGATAGCAGTTGCAAGCGTAAGGCATCGAGAATGGCAACTAAGTCCGCGGGCATAAACACAAGGGTAGCGACCGCACGTACGTACCTAGCCTAGTAGCGGGTTTTAGCCTGTACCTACTTGGCGTTTTTTTACCAGGAAATTCCTTTTGACTGATCCGGCCGAGCCGCTCGTTCCCGCTCGCGTTCAATGGTGCGTATGACCTCTAAGTGCGTACTACGCTGCTTGGCTTCCTCTTGCAACTGGACACCTGGGGTACGCCGCACCTCTGTTAGCGTTTGATCAAGGGCTTCAATCGTGTTCCAGTCAAGCCGATAGCTTACGCGCACTTCCACCTGCTCGCCGGCTAATGGCTGCACGTGCCACACGTTGGCGCCTGCTTGTTCGAGGGTCAGCGCCACGTGCTTCGCTTGCGCTCCATCAGCCGCTTGAATAAGTACGTGGGCGGCTCGGGGGTCCTGCGCGAGTTCCCGCCTACGCGCTTGCTCTTGTTCGCTCCGGGTTCGGGCAATGGCCTGCTGGAACTGCTCCTGGAAAGGGTGTCCATTTGGGCGAACGTTGGTTAAGGCAAACTGCGCGTACGTGCGGTGGTCTCGCAGCACGATCTGTCCACTCTCTAGTTTTTGCAAGCCAAAGCCTTCCGCTTTGAGCGCCTGCTCTACTGGCTTGCCATCGAGCACCGGACCTTGCAACACGCGGGTGATAACTTGCTCGGCGCGCTGACGACTCCGCTCCTGCACCTTCCCCACCCATTGGCTTAAATACGGCGGTAGAGCCTCCCCTTGGGCCGTACGCATCACTAGGGCGTTATATTGGCGCTCGTTCTTGAGTAGAGCTTCCGTCTTCTCCGCGAGTTCTTTCTTGGTTTGCTCTAACGCCGCGGTCGCTTGTTGCTGGGTTTTCTTGCTCGTGGCGAGTTGCTTTTCCAACACCTTCGCCCGTTCATGCTCCAAGGTGTTGGCGGTAGCTACCGTGGCTACTTCCGCGAGCTTGGCATTCACGAGTGCTACTTGCTGGGCCAGGTGCTCGTTCATGCGGGCCAATTCTCGCTCGAGGTACGCCTGGGGGTTTAGGTGTTCCAGCCACTTCTTCTCCCCCAGCACAAAGGGCGTGTGAGGCAAAGGAGCGGCCACCTGGGCCAGGTGCTCTTTGGTGGTCTGCTGGGCCCCGTAGTGGCGCCGCACGTCCTCGTGAAAAGCCGTGCTGTACTTAATGCCCCGCTCCATCCCATAGGGGGCCATGGCCTCCGCGTACTCGGTTTGCAGCCGGCGCAGACTACCCGGACTCAGCAGTTCCCGGCAGGACAGGCGCACGGCCTCCCCTACTGGTTTGCCCTCGTGCAGCCGCTGCTCGCGGGTGATGGGAATGATGACCGCGTGGATGTGTGGGGTGGTCTCGTCCTGGTGCAAGGTAAAACTCACCACGTTCGGGGAGCCGAACTTCTGTTGTAAAAAGGTGAGATTATCCTGCACCCACTGCGAGCTGCGCATGTCCTTGGCCTCGCCTTGCGCGTTGCGCTCGAACGCCTCCGGACTGGCCGTCAGTAGGATCTCCACGGCTTTGATGGCATCCCGGCGCAAGTGGGGGTTCTTCTTCCAAAAGGATACTGTTGGCGAATTCACCTTTAAGCCCTTGCGGGAGGAATCAATCGCTCAAAAGGGGCCTGACGGGTCTGGGCTAACGGCACTTCGTTTAACCACGCAACGATTCGCCACAGGTTCATCGCCGTGGCGACAAAGACGTGCTGCAAATGGGTTTTGGTCAGGCCCACGTAGCGGGAGCGGCGCATACCAAAGGCTCGGACGCCTTGCGAAAGCGTGCCTTCAATGCCCGCTCGCTGATGATAGAGCAGGGGCCAGTCCGCTTGACTATCGCGCGCTCGGGCCGCTTGCAAGGCTTGATACGGGGCGTCGGCGCGCAGCTTAATACCCCGGCGTTTCATGCGTGTACACTGCGCGCGCACGGGACAGGGCCCGCACTGTTTCGTGGAGAATTTGATGAATACGCGGGGCTGACCGTTTTCTAGCGTATGGAACCAGGAGTGCGACGTATGTCCCTGGGGACAGGTGGCTTGTTGCTTCTCCCAATCCACGTGGAAATCCGCCGCCGCATATCCTTGCCCTGCCAGCGCCTGCCATTTCTGGTCTTTGCGTGCGGGTCCGACCAAATCCACCTGATGGAGTTGCTGGCTTTGTACAAACAGTTCGGCGCTCACATAAGCGGTATCAACCAACTGCTGCGACGGTAGTAACGACTGGTCAGCCAGCTCCTGCTGAATCTGCGGCAAGGTAGTCGAATCTGCTTCGGTGCTGACGGTGGTCGCTACCTGCGTAATCAGATGCGGTTGGTCGTCTTCACAGGTTTCGGTTAGATGAACCTTATAGCCCACCCACGTGGTCGTGCGTTTGCGACTAAAGCGCGCTTCCACGTCGTACGGAGAAATGATGAGCTGCGCGGAAGGCGGCAACTCGTCTTGATTCTCCACACGCCAGAGGAGTTGGCCATCCACCAGGCGAAACTGTTATAGCCAGACCCGGCGCAGGATATCAATGGCTGGCAGCTGCCATAGCAAAGCGGCCTGTTCATCCCGTTCTATTTGCTCCAGCAGCCACCACCCGTCCTGCCCGACTTGCTGCGTATAGGCCAATCGCTGGGCGTTGGTGTGGGGCAGGCGGTAGTCCTCGGCGCGGGGGCCGTACCGAGCGGCCCACTCCGGCTGCAGGTGGCGGGCTAACCACTCGGGCAAGAGCGTGGCCAAGCGGTTGAGCGTAAAACGCATGGTTTCCGCCACGCACTCTACTCGATTCATATCCCGGACACGAGCCAGCACATGCGTCGAGTCCGTTCGCTGCTTACCCCCGGCTTTCAACCATTGGTGGTCCTGGCAACAGCCCAGCAGGTGCGTGAGCAGGCGTTCCTCGGCCTTGCCGGCCACTAACCGCTGGCGAAATTCAGACAGGAGGCTAAAGTCAAACCCGGGGTCGGTCAGTTCTAAGCCCAGCAGATACTTCCAATCAATACGACTCCGTACGGCATCGGCTGCTTGTCGATCGGAGAGATTTTCGGCGAATTGCAGCAGCGTCACCACCGCCAACTGCCAGGGCGCCTGGGCTGCCTGCCCGCGCGTTGGAAACAGGTCGGCAAAGAGGGCGTCATCATACAGCGTGCCCAAGGTATCCCGCAGCTGCATATAGCGATTGCCACGCGGGAATGCCGCTTGCGCTACTTGGCGTGTTTGAGACGGAACAGGTATACTGGGTTGGAGGTGTAAGCTCATGAGCAGAAGCGGTTGAGATGCCTCTGAAAATAGTCTTTTTGCCCCACAATGAATTCGCCAACAGTATCTTTTGGCAAGAAGAACCCCGACCACGGAGGGAGCGCAGGTCGGCCAGGTCGCACCTGTTGACCACCACCTGCGAAAGCAAAGCCGGAAGCGCGGCCACTACTAGTTGGCAGCCCGTAACTGCCTGCGCACGCCACCATACCTGCCCCGCCCTGTAGTTACTCAGCGAAGTGTTGCGCTAGCACGCGCTCCACCTGCTGCTGCGTTAGGGGCTTGTCCAGGTAGTCGGCAATGGGCAGCTCCTGCACCCGCTGCTGGTCCCGCGGACTCACCGAGGTGGTGAGCATCACCACGACCACGGCCCGCTGCTCCTCAACGGGCAGCTGCTGGTAGGCCTCCATAAACTGGATGCCGTTCATGACGGGCATGTTAATGTCCAAAAAGACCAATACCGGGCAGTCGGTCGGCTGCTCTTGGCAGTGTTCCCGCATCTCATGCAGGGCCTCCTGTCCATTGAGCGCGACGCGGATGTTGTCGGTAACGCCCAGGCGTAGCAAGAGCTTTTTATTGAGAAAGTTGGTAGTGGGGTCGTCATCGACCAGCAGTACGGCGGGAATCTTGGACATTTAAACTACTATACGGTCCGGGGACCTAACTGGCGTTGTTAACGGGGAAAATAAACCCGGAAGGTAGAGCCTTGCCCCAGCTGGCTGTCTACCTCAATGCGGCCGCCCGCATTTTCCAGGATGCGCTTGACCATGTAGAGGCCCACGCCGGTGCCTTCGACATGGGTATGCAGGCGCTGAAACATGGCGAAGAGCTTCTCCTGGCCCTGCGCCAAGTCCAGCCCCAGGCCGTTGTCCTGCACTTCCAGCACGGCGTAGTCGTCGGTGAGTGAGCCGCGCAGCTGCACGGCGGGCAGGCGGTCGGGGTGGTGGTACTTGAAGGCGTTGCTCAAGAGGTTGTAGACCACACTCCGCAGGTTCTTCTCGGCAAACGTCACGGTCAGGCCCTTGGGAATCGTCACCGTCAGCTGGCCTTGGGTGTGAGTGAGCAGCGGGCTCAGGTCCAGGCGCACGGCTTCGACCACCGGGGCCAAGACCACGGCGTCAGCATCGGGGTTGTGCTCTTTTTGCAGGCGGCTCAGGTCGGTCAGGTGATTGATGGTGCGCCGAAAGCGCTCCACGGCCTCCTGCATCAGGGTCAGCATCAGGGGCACGTCGCCGGGGCGAGCGGCGGCGGGCAGCTCGTGCTCCAGGGCCAGCAGCAGCCCCTCGATGTTGGTGATCGGGGCCTTCAGGTCGTGGCTGGCCGTGTAGATGAAGTTGTCCAGGTCCACGTTGGTGCGCGTAAGCTGTTGGTTGCTCTCGTGCAGTTCCTCGTTGGTGACCGTCAGCTCCTCGTTGATGGCGGCCAGCTCCTCGTTGATGGCGGCCAGCTCCTCGTTCAGGTCCTGCACCTGTTGGCGGGCCAGCACCTGGTCGGTGGTTTCGGTCCACATCACCACGATGCCCGTGGCCTGCGGCTGGCCCTCGTTGAAGAGGGGCTTGAAGATGACGTTGTAATAGCCCTCGCTGGGCTGGCCGGTGTGGGCGCGGGCCAGCTTGATGAGTACCTCGCGCAGCACCACGGCCTCGCCCGTGGCCAGCACGCCCGTCAGCAGTTGCTCAAAGCCTTGGCCCCCCGAGCCGGGAATGGCCTCGAAGTGGGGGCGGCCCAGCACGTCGGCCACCGCCACGCCCCAGATGTGCCCGGCCTGAGCGTTGGCTTGCTCAATGAGAAACTGCGGGCCGCGCAGCACCACCAGGGCCATCGGGGCCTGCGCAAACAGGGTTTGCAACTCGCGGGTGCGCGCCTGCACCCGGGCTTCCAGCACTTGGTTCAGCTGCTCGACCTGTTGGCGGGCCAATACTTGCTCGGTCACGTCCACGGCCAGGCAGAGCACGCTGGTCACCTGGCCATCGGCCTCGTAGAGCGGTTGGTAGACGAAGTTGAAATAGGTCGTGTGGAGCTGGCCCGCCCGCTGCAGCAGGGCGGGCGTTTCCGTGCCGATAAAGGGCACCCGGGTGTGCAGCACCTGCCGCAGCAAGTCGTCGAAGCCCTGGCCTTGCAGCTCGGGCACGGCTTCCAGCAGCGGCCGGCCCACCACGTGCTCGGGGGGGTAGCCCCACAGCGTCGAGATCGCGGCGTTGACCGAGGTGACGCGCAAATCCTCCCCCGCAAACAAGGCAATGGCCACCGGGGCCTGGGCGAGCACCGCTTGCAACTGGGCCCGCTCGTGCTCGGTGGCGGCCTGCGCGGCGTCTACTTGCCGGGTGCGCTCCTGCACCCGGGCTTCCAGCTCTTGGTTGAGTTGCTCGACCTGCTGGCGGGCCAACACCTGCTCCGTCACGACGTAGGCAAAGACGCAGACGCCCACAATCTGTCCCTGCTCGCGGTAGGCCTGGTAGGTCAGGTTGTAGTAGTCGGCCTGGGCCGGGGCGGTGGCGGTGGCCTCGATGGTGAGCAGCAGCTCCTGGCCAAAGTAGGTCTGGCCCGTGTGGTACACGCCGTCGAGCAGCGCGATGAAGCCCTGCTCCACCGTTTCGGGCAGCGCCTCGGCCACGGGGCGGCCGGTCAGTTGGCGGCCGGGAAAATGCCGTTGGTAGGCGCTGTTCAGGTACTCGTAGCGGTGCTCCGGGCCGCGCAGGATGCAGATGAGGGCCGGGGTTTCCTCGAACACCTGGTAGAAGGTTTCGCGCGCCTGCACTTGGCGCTGCGCGGCGGCCAGCAGCTCGGCCTGCAGGGCCTCGGTGCGCTGGCGGGCCCGGGTCTGGTCGGTGACTTCGTAGGCAAACACCAGCACCCCGTCGACGCGGCCGTGCTCCTAGCGCCGGGCCTGCTGAATGTAGTCGAAGTAGCGGTCCTCCAGCTGGCCGTCGCCGGGTCGGGCCAGGCGCACCAGCACGCCCGCTTCGCGGTGGGTCTGGCCGGTGTCGTACACCTGCTGCAGCGTGCGCAGGGCGCGCTGGCCGGCCAGCTCGGGCAGGGCGTCGAGCAGGGTGAGGCCCAGCTGGGGCCGGCCGGCAAACAGGGCCTGGTAGGCGGGGTTCACCAGCTCGTAGCGGAAGTCGGGCCCATCGAAGACGCAAATGGCGGCCGGGGCCTGCATGAAAAACTGTTCGAGGCGGGCGCGCTGCCACTCGGCCTGGGCACGGGCCGCCTGCGTTTCGTGGGTGCGTTCCTGCACCCGCTCTTCCAGCTGCTGGTTGAGCTGCTCGACCTGCCGGCGGGCCCGCACCTGCTCGGTCACGTCGTAGGAGAAGTCCAGCAGGCCGTCGATGCGGCCCTGCGCATCCCGCAGGGGACAGAAAAACGCATTCAGAAACAACTGCTCGGGCGGCCCGGTGCCCGCCGAGCCCAGCCAAAATTCCTGCTCGGGGCTGTAATACGGCTCGCCGGTCTGAAACACGTGATTAAGCAAGCCGACAAAGCCTTGCGCTAGGGCTTCGGGCAGGGCCTCCCGCAGGGGGCGACCCCGCAGCGCCTGGTCCGGAAAATAGGCCTGGTAGCGCGGATTGACAAAGGAGAACACGTGGTCGGGGCCGTGGTAAGTGGCGACCTGAGCCGGCACTTGCAGGAGCACCTCGTAAAACCGCTGGCGCTGGGCCTCGGCGTCGGCGCGGGCGGCCTGCTCGGCGGCCTGGCTCGCGCGCAGGGCCACTTCCACGGCGGTGCGGGGCTGGTCGCGGGTGTCGGAGAAGCTGACCAGCAGCAGCTCCCCCACGCGCCGCCCGGCGAGCTGGAAATAATTGTCGAGCCCGTCGTGCTGGTAATTCACGTCGTAGCGGGCGGGCTCCCCCGAAAGGAAGGTGGTGCGGTAAAAGGCGAAAATGCCGGCTTCACGGGCGTTCGGGTAGAGCGTCAGGAACGTGTTGGCGGGGTGCTCGGGCAGCTGCAGCATGCGCTGGGCGGCGGGGTTAAGCTGCACGTAAGCCAGGTCAACCATTTCGGCCGGGTTGTGGGGCGCGTACATGGGCTGGAAGAGGATGAGGCCGGTAAGCGAAGTGTCGACCACGGCCCGCAGCAGGTCGTCGGGGGCTGGCAAAGCGGCAGCGGCGGCTGGCGTCGGGGGCTGGGGGAGCATAGCGGGTGAGCAGGAAGCGGGACAAACGAACAACTAGGCGACTACCGGCCCGGTACCTCCCCCGCCCGGTTGCTGGGACGGGAACAGCAACGGGCGATGACGACTTCCCCGCCGCAGGAAGCAGGGGCAAATAAGCCGGGTGGCAGGCAAAAGAATCACGGACTACGGCAGTGCTTGGTTTTTCGGTGTACCCATGGAAAGCTCGGCCTTTTCCGGAAACTGACAGCCGGCGAAGCGCAGCATTTTATAGAGGGTGCGGCGGCTGCCGATGTAAAAGTAGCCCATCAGCTGGCGGGTGGACTGCTGGCCTGCTTCGTACAACGCCTTGACCGCGGGCGCGATTTTTTGGTAGCGCGGGGTCAGGCCCGGCGGCCGCCCCCCCTGCCGGCCGCGGGCGCGGGCGGCGTGCAGCCCGGCGCGGGTGCGCTGCACGAGCACGTTGCGCTCGTGCTCGGCCAGGGCGCAAAAAATCTGAAACACGAGTTGCCCGCCGGGCGAAGTCGTGTCAATCGGGTCGTGCAGGGAAATCAGGTGCAGTTGGCGACACCTGAGGTCCTCCACGACCGCAATCAGGTGCTTGGTGGCGCGGCCCAGCCGGTCCAGCCGCCAGATAACGAGGGTGTCGCCGGGCCGGGCATAGGCGAGCAATCGTTCCCAATTGGGTTTGTGGGCTTGCACGCCGGAGACGGTATCGGTGAACAGATGCTCGCAGCCGGCTTGGCGCAGCGCGTCGAGTTGCAGGTCCAGGACTTGTTCACTGGTGCTGACGCGGGCGTAGCCGAGTTTCATGAAAAGGCAGGTAACGGTACCAGAAAGAGCGGAAAACTAAAGGTAGGGTATCTTGATTGCGAAAACCAGTTTCGGGTACTGCTTTTTCCCTTACTGGGGCGCCAATTTCGGACCGGGACGAGTGGTACCGGAAAACGGGCGTGGCTGTTGCAGAAGGCATGTCCGTTTCCCTTACCTAGTTCGTAGAGCGTGGATGCAAGGCAAGAAGCAGTTTCTCGACAAAGAGGCAGGGCTTACGCATCAAATCTAGGGAACCGTTGCCCGATCGTTTTGGCGGGCGCAGGTTAGGCGTTGGGTCATGTAGTTATCGTTCCAGCCCGCGTTCCGTCGTCGAGCCCGCAGACTGCCAGGCTGGTGTTTTCCTTGCTGCAAGAGGTTGAACGCCAGCTTGCGCAAGACCGCGAAGTTGCGGGTCGCTACCCGGTCACGACTGCGGGCCTCGTCCTCGCGGAAGACCACGTCCAGCACCCAATGCAAGCTATTCTCGATGGCCCAGTGGCGACGGATGGCTTGGATGAGCACGGCCGGGGCATCGGGGCAACTGGTCAGGTAGTAGCGCCACTCGACGTGCGTGCCTGGCTGGTGCTGCACCTGCCGAATGGTTTCGACTGCAATGATGGCTCGTAAGCCGGGCCAAGTGCGCAACGCCGCTACTTCGTCGCTCAACGGCAGCACCCAGGCCCGGCGGCGCACCCAGCGGCCGTGGCGGCGGTCAAAGGCATCGTAGTCAGCGGGGTACTCCGCCCAACGCTCGACGCAACTCCTATGACAATAGGTTTTGACGGCCCGGTAATAACGCCCTTGGTTGCCTTTCAGCGCAAAAATATAGTCCGCCTGCTGGGCCAGTAGCTGCCGGGCAATGGCCCGCCGGCAACCTAGCGCATCGACTGTAACAATCGTATTGGCAAGCTGCAGGCCACTGAGTAACACCGGGATAGCCGCCAATTCCTGCCCTTTGCTTAACACCCCTACCTGCCCCAGACTCAGGCCTTGTTCGGTGGCAAACGCGCTGACCACATGCAGCGGGCCTTGGGCCCGCCTCCGGTCAAAGGAGCGGCGCACCGTCTTGCCGTCGATGGCCACGACCTCGCGGGGCAGGGGTGGGGCGATGGTGGCCATCCACTGCCGAAAGCACTGTTCGAGCAGCTGCGGGTCGAGCAGGGAGAACACGCGCCGGAACGTGTCGTGCGAAGGAATTCCGCTGGGCAACTCCAAAAACGAAGCCAGCCACGTCTGCTTCAACTGGCCGTAGTGGGCGATGTCCACCCACGTTTCGGCTCCGGCAACGACCGCACAGATAGCGATGACGAGCACATCGCGCAGGCGGTGCCGGGTGCGGCCCGCGCAACGCGGGTCTGGAAGGGTGGCGAAAGAAGCAAGAAGGTGGCTGAACATGAAGAACTTGACGATGTCTGAGAAGGCAAAGGTCAGTCCTCAATATGTTGCTCTAAGTTTGATGCGTAAGCCCTGATTTGGGGAAAGGACTGGGTTGGCTCCTTGCGCTGGCCAACCAGTAGCAAAGCCGATCCGCTTTCTGGCTTCCCAAAGCTGGTCACTTCTTGATTGCCGAGCATATCCCAAAAGTGATCATACTCTCCTTCAACAATGCGGAATATAACCTAACCGAGGTCTGTCAGACCGGCTTACAAGCCATGCAGCAGTTCATCAACACGTTTGATCAAGTAGCCTAGTAGCACGTCGAATAAGCCCCTGCATTAACAAGCAGAATAGCCTTATCCAACGTACCCGGCTTCCAGCGTCGTTATTAGAAGCGGTGGCCCAGTGTACACCCATGGCACAATCAACGTGGCCGCCACGTTACGGCGAGAACCTGCACCCCTTGCTCCAACAAGCCATGTTGCCTGTGCGCAATATTCCTACTTGTATGTTTAATCATAATTGTCTGTATATCAAATGTTTATGTGATATACAGACATGAACAAACCTGTTACTTTAGTCGCTGTAATTACCCTCTTACTTCATCCACAGTGGATCTGGCCGGTCAAGCAATTCGCAGCGGATAAGTGTATTCTATTCTTTCACATAGTTCTCTTGTTTTATGGGTGACTTAATTTCTGGTGGCAATGGCGCCAATGGTAAAGCCTCTGTGTGTGGCAAAGATGGAACCCCTTTAGTGGAAATGCTAGCCTTGGACAACGAAGCGGTCCTAGGCGCCGGCAATAAAGCCCGCCCTGGGCGGCTAACGATGTATGATAAGAACGGGAATCCGACGGTCAACGTAGCCACAGCGGATGCTTCGCTCACGCTAGGAAGCGGCGGCACTAATGGAAAAGTATCGGTTCGGGGGAAAGAGGGTACGGCGTTAGTAGAATTGCTCGCGGCCGATACTGAAGCCGTTATTGCGGCTGGCAACAAGAACCGGGGCGGTCGACTGACCCTGTATAACAAACAAGGTAGCCCAACCGTCAATTTAACCACAGCTGATGCGACGCTAACGTTAGGAGGCAATGCAACCAATGGGAAAGTCTCCGTTCAAGGGCAAGACGGGATGCCTATCGTCGAGTTGATTGCTAGCGATACAGAGAGCATCATTGGCTTAGGGCAATCGAATCGGCCAGGGCGTATCACGGTGTACAACGGTAATCAGGATGCTTCCATTGAACTCAATGGGGCTCAGGGCGACATTTGGATTTCGAATGCCGACTTCGCCGAAGAGTTCGACGTAGCCACGAACACGGACGTGGTACTTCCAGTAGAACGCGGAATGGTTATGGTGCTGGGAGCAGGCGGCGACGTGGAGCCGAGTTCATCGGCCTATGATTCGCGCGTGGTGGGCGTAGTCTCGGGCGCTGGTACGTACCGCCCCGGCTTGGTATTAGACCGGCGGGATACCGGGAATGAACGCCTTCCCATTGCCTTAGTCGGTAAAGTATTCTGCTTGGTGGACGCCACGAACGCTCCCGTTCAAATCGGGGATTTACTCACCACAGCGAATCAAGTGGGACATGCGATGAAAGCGACCGACCGTCAAGCAGCGTTTGGGGCCGTCTTGGGAAAAGCGCTCGCTCCCCTTGAAACGGGTAGTGCCTTACTTCCTATTCTGGTTACGCTACAGTAAGGTCGCTATGATTAGCTATCGCCAACAACTCAGTAAGATCGGCTACGCTGCTGGTGAGCAGGTCCACTATGTGAACTTTGGCTACCGACCTACTTCGCTTCGTAAAGCGATGCGAGCGATGGATGCCCCGCACAGCTATGCGTTAGTGACCGAAGCACCAGGTAGGATAGATGAAAGCTGGACGGAAGAGGTACAAGGCGTCATCTGGGACGGGGCTCATTGGCTTTTTTCTTCGAATGGCAGCGGCTCCCCTTCTGTCAATCCTTCGCCCAAGGCCATCTACACCTTCAATGGAAACAACGGTAAATTCAAGAGCCCAGACCAGACCTTCGTCATCAATCCTGCTGGGATTAATCATATCGGGCCCATGTACTACCAGGGTAACATCCTGTACGTTGAACACTGGATAGGAGAACAAGCCAGTTTGCTAACCTATCAAAACAACAATGGGACTTTATCTTACCAGAATCGAATTAATATCGAATCTATTAAGGGTGGCCGTGTCGGGGTAGTCGGAATAGATTTTGAAAATGGTGTCGTCTATACGTGTCCCGTCGGGCTGGTTATTCCGGAGCTTTATATTCATAAATTTTCTCCTGACCATACGGCTATCACCTATACGGGCAAAACGTTGCCCTTGAACCCAATACTGGATGAGGATTGCTACGTTCAAGGTGGGTTTTTCTCGCCAAATGGTCATTTATATATTTCCTCGGGCAGAGGGGGTATCAGCTCCAACTACCAGTACATCTATTGCTACTCTGCAATAAGTGGAAAGCGGATCAACCGAATTGAAGTACTGGCCGAGAAGAAAGGTGGCTTCACGGGAATACAAGCGAAACAAGAGTTAGAAGGCATTTGCTACGCGCCCGTAACACGCGGTGGTAAAGCAGTACAAATCCATGCTGTTTTACTAGAAAATATTGCAGTATCGAAGGATAATATATTTTTCAAATCATTTGTCGCATCTGAGCCTGATTTAATATAGCGAATATGCTTCCTACACAAGCAAGCCCCTCTACTACGAGGGGCTTGCTTGTGTAAGGTCGATCCTTGCCTAGCAGCTGTCTACTTCTATACTAGACGTGGGCAATCTTTTTGCTGCTTCAAAAAGTATCCTTATAAGGAAACATTCTGTATATTTACAATGCTTAACGCTTTTAAAGTCTGCTAACCCAAGAGCCATGGCCGCCAACATGATCTACTATCCATATTCTGCCCCCAATGGCCTCTTCCATCAGCGTCCGCAGTTTTCTCCACGAACTGGACAAGGAAATCCGTATTAAGTTCGGGGTCTCCATCCGTCGAACCCAAGAAGGACAGACCGGTGACTGGTTCAAGAAACTGACCGGCACCGATCTCTACGAATTCCCGGTAGACGCTCCCAATCATACCTATCGGCTTTTCGCCTTCTGGGACAAACGTAACAAGACCAACACCTTGATTGTGTGTACCCACGGCTTAGACAAGAAAACCCAGAAGACCCCACCCGCTGACCTCAAGAAAGCGGAACGTATCCGCACCCAATACTTCGAAGAGAGCTCGTAACAGGCTCTTCCACTACTACTATTTTAATACTTATGGCCACCCTTCCTAAGAAGAACAAGAGCCAAACACCTCCTACCGGATCTGGCGTACACACCGTCGCCTTCAACGAGCTGGAGGACGAACTTTTCGGCGCGCCCGGTACCCCGGACCGGGCCGAGTATGACGCGGCTCTCGAACTGGCGATGATTCCGGCCACCATCAAAGCCTACCGTCGCCAGCACAACCTCACCCAAGCCGAACTTGGGGAGCGGGTGGGCGTGCAAAAGGCGCAAATTTCCAAGCTGGAGCGCAACGCCTCCAACGTGACGCTGGACACCTTGCGCAAGGTATTCGGAGCGATGCAGACGGTGGTTAAGATCCAGTTGGTACCCCAGGTATAACAGGTATGAGCTTTAGAGCACCAACAGAAGACAACTACGTGGATCCCTACTTATTTGAAACGGGATACTTCAAGAGTCGAGAGGAGTATGATGCACTCATGGCTCGGCCGCAGAGTGTCATCCAGCTCCGCAAAGACGTAAAGGAAGCCCCTAAGAAGAAACGAGCGCCACGCGCACTACAAAAGAAAAAGCCCAGCCATATGGCCGGGCTCTCTTATTTTAACTGCATAGCCTCTTACCGACGACTAGCCAGTAACGCTTTCGATACATACCCCACATACCCATCAGCCAAAAAGCCACTTCCAGACCAGAAGTGGCTTTTTGATTGAGGTATGTGGGCGCTGTTGTTACTCCACCACTAAGCGAGAAGCTAAAGTGCCCTGGCTCGTTTGCACCTGCACCATATACAGACCTGACGCTAGGCTAGGCATCGCTAATTCGGGGGTGGTTGTGGCGGCACTAAGTTGCTGCTGCAACACGACTTGGCCGCGGGTATTCAGCACACGCACGACTTGGCCGGTAAAGCCGCCGGGCAGCTGCAGGCGCACGAACGTGTGCGCCGGATTCGGGTACAGGCCAAGCTGCTCGGCGCGCAACGCGGGACTGGCGGCCAGCACCTTCGCCGAGGAAGGCGGATTCAGGCGGACGCTCACGCTGTTGCTGTTGTAGTTGGCTACTAGTACATCCAGCGTCCCGTTACCATCCACGTCACCCAAGGTAATGCCCGTTGGATTCATCCCGACGGCGACCTGTTGTGCGCCACTGAAGACGCCCGCGCCATTGTTCAGGCGCACCCCAAGGCTGTTGGTGAGGTTGTTGGTCGCAAACAGGTCTAAGTCGCCGTCCCCATCGGCATCGCCGAGGGCTAGCGTAATGGCACCTTGCCCCACCGAAACTTGCTGCGTGCCGCTGAACAGGCCACGACCATTATTCAAGCGCACGCTCACCGTGCTGTTAGTAAAGTTATTGGCCGGATTAGTGTAGTCATAGTAGTTGGCCGTGAGCAGATCCAAGTCGCCATCGCTGTCCACGTCGCCAAGCACCACATCGTGTGGGTTGAAGCCAACGGCAACCTCTTGCGTACCGCCGAAAGTGCCCTGGCCGTCGTTCAGACGCACGCTGGCAGTGGTACCACTGGAGTTGGCCGTGATAAAGTCCAAATCACCGTCGTTGTCGATGTCGCCCACGACTAGGTGCAGGGGGCGCGGACCCACGATCACATCCTGACCAGTTGTGGCAAAGGTGCCGCTGCCATTGTTTAGGCGCACGCTCACCGTGCTATTAGTGGCGTAGTTCGGGCCAAACGTAACGTAGTTGGCTACCAACAAATCCAGGTCCCCGTCACCATCGACGTCGCCCAAGGCAACATCGTGGGGCAGGTTGCCCACGCTCAGGGTCTGCGTGCCGGAAAAGGTGCCGCTGCCGTTGTTCAGGCGTACGCTAATGGTGTTTCGCTCGCCGGAGTTGGCATTGGCCGTCACAAAGTCCAAGTCGCCGTCGCCGTCGATATCGCCGAGCTTTATGCTGTAAGGGCCAGTGCCAACACCTACTTCTTGGGTGCCTGTGTAAGCACCGTTGCCGTTGTTCAGGCGTATGCTCACCGTGCTGTTAGTGGGAGCATTATTCAGGTTGTTGGCCGTGAGAACATCCACGTCGCCGTCGCCATCCACGTCGCCCAGGGCCACACTCTGCGGATTGGTACCGACGCTGGCCTCAAGCGGACCCGTGAAAATGCCGGCCGCGGGAGCCGTGGCCGCGGTAAACTGGAACACGTAGGGCGCCAGAAACGGCTGCTGGCTGCTGCTGGTCACGGCCGTGGTCACGGTCGAGAAGACCGTTTCGCCGGGCTTAAAGCTAACAGTAGGCGTGAAGGTCAGGGTGTTGCCGCTGACACTTGCCGTGCCGGCTTTTGGGCCGCCCGCTTGCGTTCCGAAGACCTTCACCGCCCCTTGCGTAGCGGCGCCGGTGCTTAGCTCCCGGTTGAAGGTAAGCGCCACGGGCGTGTTGCGGGGAGCGTTCGTGGCATTACGCGCCGGGCTGAACGAGGTGATGGTCAGCAAGGGCCCAACCGTAAAGGGGATGCCGTTGCTGACGCCTACGTTGGTTGTGACGACCACCGCACCGGAAGTAGCACCACTAGGAACGGTAACCGTGAGTTGGGTAGCTGAATTCAGCACAAAACTAGTAGCCGCCACGCCATTGAAGGTGATGCTAGTGGTATTCAAAAAGTTAGTACCCGTGATAACCACCGTACTGCCCACAGGGCTGATGGCCGGCGAGATACCCGTAATCGTAGGCGCCGCTGCTCCTTGGTTCAGGCGTATGCTGGCGCCGCTGCGGGCGTTGCTGGAGGTCAGCAGGTCCAGGTCGCCGTCGCCGTCCACGTCGCCCACGGCCAGGCCCGAGGGGAGCAGCACGGCCACTTCCTGCACGCCGCTGAAGGTGCCGTTGCCGTCGTTCAGGCGGATGCTCACGCGACCAGCGTCGTTGGTGGTGTTCGCGGCTACTAGGTCCAGATCCCCGTCCCCGTCTACGTCACCTAACTTCACCTGGGCAACATTGGCTCCTGTGGTGTAGGGCCCGATAATTACTTCCTGACTGCCGTTGAAAACGCCGGTGCCATTGTTTAGGCGCACGCTCACGGTGTTGTTAGCGCTGCCATAGTTGTAGAAGTTACCAATAAGCAAATCCAGGTCGCCGTCCCCGTCGATGTCACCCACGGCCAACGAGTAACCGAAACCATTCGCGGGCGTGTTGCTGGTGGTGGTGAAGGTGCCCACGCCGTTGTTCAAGCATACGGCTACGCCGCCCGTATTGACTGCTAACAGATCGAGGTCACCGTCGCTATCTACGTCGTGCAGCGCTACGCGCAGCAGCGTGCCGCCGACAATCACTTCCTGGTCGCCGCTGAAGCTGCCACTGCCGTTGTTCAGCCGTACGCTGGCCGTACCCCTGAGATTGGCTGTCACCAGGTCCAGGTCGCCATCCCCATCAATGTCGCCTACGGTTTGGCTCTGCGGACCATTGCCCACGGCTACTTCCTGCGTGCCACTGAAGGTGCCGCTGCCATTATTCAGGCGCACGCTTATTTTACTGTTCTGGTCGTCATCGACCAGCAAGTCCAGGTCGCCATCGTTGTCAATGTCCCCTAAGGTCAGGTCGCGTGGAATGAGCCCCACGCTTACCTCCTGCCCACCGCTGTAGGTGCCGCTACCGTTGTTCAGGCGCACATTCACGATGCTGTAGCCGCTAGCCACGGCTAGGTCCAGGTCGCCATCGCCGTCCACGTCGCCGGTAGCAATAGCGACCGGGTTGTTGCCTACCGACAAGTCGGAGCCGCCGCCAAAGGTACCCGCCGTAGGAGCCGTGCCGGCCGTGAACTGGAATACGTAGGGTGTGACGGCGGTACCCGTTGTGCTTTGCGCCGCTCGCGTAACGGTCGCAACGACCGTTTCCCCGGACTTAAAGCCCTTACTAGGCGCGAAGGTGAGTGTGTTGCCACTGGCGGCGGCAGTACCCGTTTCTAGACCGGACTGTTCGCCAAATACCTTTAGCGCTTGCTGGGTAGCGGTAGTGTTACTGAGCGGCTGATTAAACGTGACCGCGACGGGCGTAGTGCGCGGCGCAGCGATGGTATTGCGCGGCGGTGACACCGCCGTAACGACTGGGGCTTGGGCGCTTGCCGTGCCGGCGAGCAACAGCCAGCCAAGCAGGGTAAAAAATGTTCTTGGGGGTGCTGTTTGGCAGGTGGTAAACGTAGAAGTACGCGGCATAGCAGAGAGAAGGAGATGAGGAATAGCCTTGGAGTAGATGCAGCTACGATGCTGTACCATAAAACTGCGTATAAGTTTCTGTAATAGAATGTTATCTTGACTTTATTATACAATCTTAGATAGCTACTAAAACAGTGTGAGGCTGAGCATATCCGCTAGCTCGGAGACTTTCGCCACATGCCCATCAACAAGAAAGCCACCTCCAGACAGGAAGTAGCTTTCTTGTTTTCAACCTCCGCTCCCCTACGGCTTTGTCTCCTCCCTAGCTAGTAGACACTGGTCGGATAATTGCCTGGTCGTCAGACGTGCTCGTTAAACTTTCTACGCCCGACGGCGTCTGCCCTTTCTGCTCCGCTATGCTCCTGGTTCGCTTCGCCTTTTTGTTGCTGCTCCTGGTCAGCAGTGCCTGCCAGCAAACAATGCCTGCTCCCGCGCAAGAGCCCGGGGCCTATCAGAAGCGAACCATTGCCTACAAATCTCTTTCTGGCACGGCCCAGAACCTGCTCAGCTTGGACGTGTATCGCTTTACCACGCCGGGCGGCCCGCGGCCGGTGGTGCTCTACGTGCACGGGGGCGGCTGGGTCACGGGCGATAAAGCTAACCAGCTCGCGCACAAACTCGCCTTGTTCCAATCACTTGGGTGTCGTGTCCTAAAAGGAGTTGACAAGTTTTACCTGTTTTGTTGATTCAGGCCGCCTCGTTTGACAACACCAACGCCCTGTGTTGTCGTTTGGTGAAGGGGGAATTAAGCTAACTGGAGACCAACCTGTTCTTGCGGCCGGGAGGCATAGGTGTGCGCGCGCTGCCCGGCGAGCAAGCGCACGACACCTATCCCGGTCACGCTCCCCTCCAGGGAGAAGACCTACGAAAAACTTCCCTCCTGCAAAGCCTCCCCGAACACGTACTGCGGACTGGGTTGCAGGATCTCGAGAAAGCCGCAGCGCGCGGGTGCTACCTTGCCCGTGAACAACGTAATCGGCGCCGGAAGTGGCTGCTTACTGGGCCGGTCGATTGCCGGTAATTCTTCGGATTTGATAGAAAGAACAGTCTGCATCGCCGGAAAGCTTGGCCTTCTTATAGCAACAGGAGGATAAAGTTACTCTAAGGACTTTACGAGTTATTAATAGTATTAATCAAAGTTGATAATATGACTTTGTATTGAAGCTAATTATCTAGCTGGTTCAACAAGTCAGGTTCAAAAAGCAAAGTGCCTATTCTTTTCTGAACCGTCTTGTCGAACCTCATCTACGAGATAATCGGGCTTAACTACCTCCAATCTGTACTAGATCAATAAGTTTGGCTTTCTGGACCTTCCCTGGATGAGGTGGTCTAGGCATGACGGACAGAAGAAGGCCGTATATTTCTTCTGTCATGGCAACCAAAACCAACGGGGCGTCGCCCGACAAACGACGTAAATACGACGAGGCCTTCAAGGCCGAGGCGCTACGCCTGGCTGGCGAGAGCCGCAGCACCCAGGCGGCGGCCCGGCAGTTGGGCATTAGCCCCAAGCTGCTCTACCGCTGGCAGCAGGCGCAGCTCGTGGCCGAAGTGGGCAGCGAAGAAGTGGCCCGTGACCCGGAGGTCCGCGCCCTACGCGCCCGCCTGAAGCGGGCCGAGCAGGAGTTGGATATTTTAAAAAAAGCCTTGGTCATCTTCGGCCAGCCGACAAGGTGAGTACCTACCAGCACATTTCCCAACGGGCTGGCCACGTGCCCGTGCGTCAGCTCTGCCAGGTGCTGCGCGTGGCCCCGGCCGCGTATTACGCCTGGCGCCGCCGGCCGTGCCTGCCGGTGGAGCCCGCCTGGCAAGTGGCCGTGCGCGAAGCCTTTGCCTATCATAGCCAGCGTTATGGCACGCGCCGGCTACGGGCTGAAGTGCAGGCCGCCGGCCACGCCGTAGGCCGCTGGCGCATCCGCCGCGTGCTCAAGGCCCACGGCTTACGCGCGCAGCAGCCCCGCTCGTTTGTGCCGCGCACCACCAATTCCGACCCGTCTGTTCGGGCCGCGCCCAACCGCTTGCTTGGCCAGCCGGCCCCCACCGCCCCTAACCGGGTGTGGGTGGGCGACATCACCTACCTGCCGCGCCAGGGCGGCGGTTGGCTCTACTTGGCCGTGTGGCTCGACCGCTGCTCGCGCAAAATTGTGGGCTGGGACGTGCGCGACACCATGCCCGAGGATTTGGTCAGCGAGGCCCTGCGCCGGGCCCTCGTGGTGCGCCGGCCCCCGGCCGGGCTCGTCATCCACTCCGACCAAGGCAGCCAGTACACGGCCAGCCGCTTCAAAGACCTGGTCGCCAAACACGGCGCGTTGCAGAGCATGAGCCGGCGCGGCAACTGCTACGATAACGCACACGCCGAATCGTTTTGGAGCCGCTTCAAAGCCGAGCTGCTCGACGGCGGCAGCTTTCCCGGACTGGTCGAAGCCAAGCTCGAAATCAGCCACCACATCGCCTGCTACAACGCCGAACGGCGGCATTCTTCGCTCGGCTACCGCGCCCCCAACCACTTCGAAACCCAGCTTCAAACAACGTCCCAACTCTGTCCAGCTTAGTTAGACCACCTCAATGAGATCGGTGGATATTCATAGTAGCTAGCTAGGATAAGCAAGCCACACAAAAAGCCCCTCAGGGCGCTTCTCCATACCCAAATCTTTAGATGCATAGGATTTCACAAAACGCATCGACCAGCAACTGCTTACAAATAAATAGCTTGTTGCTTTATTGCAAATATTTATTAAATTATTTCATGTTTTGTTTCTATAACGGTCCCACTAACAGCTACCTGGAGGATGCGATCGCTGTTACGGTTGCGCTCTGCAGCTACACAATATGTGGGCTTGTGTTATGGCCATAGCATGATACGAACACTTCAAATAACACATTCATTTTCCTGATGTCTATAGTTATGTGGAAACCGGCAGCTTCCAGCACAGACACGCCGTTTGCAGCGTTTTTGTACGTTGTTATGCTTCTTTTCTTCCACGCACCGTCACATGCCAGGGGCGAACTGTCCGAGCCCCTGGCAGCTGTCTCGCTAAACGCGATCTTGAATCCCGACGGAACTGTTCGTAATGGCGCAAGCGGTTCGTACGACGCGATAGGGTATACCCTTGCAACTGCCGCGGACGGACGACCTGTGTTCCATCTTACGGCTGAGGGTGTTGAGGGGGCAGGTACAGGCGGGGCTGATGTTCGTCGTGTAAATGGCCCACCCGCAGCCAATGGAACCAACGGCCCTATTGGGGCAATTGTCATTTCGAGCACAGGTATCCTCTATGCCGCTGGGCAATTCACGACTGCCGGCGGAGTAAGGGCAAACAACATCGCTCA
This sequence comes from Hymenobacter sp. GOD-10R, assembly GCF_035609205.1. Lineage (NCBI taxonomy): Bacteria > Pseudomonadati > Bacteroidota > Cytophagia > Cytophagales > Hymenobacteraceae > Hymenobacter > Hymenobacter sp. GOD-10R. The sequence goes on along the minus strand of NZ_CP141187.1, from coordinate 30,939 downwards.
ATGGGACGGCACCCGGTGGTTACCCTTGGGTACTGGCCTCACCGGTGGGCAAGGCATTGTGTCCGCCCTGGCCATATCTAAAGCCGGAATCCTGTACGCAGGTGGTTCCTTTACCAGCGCCGGCGGGCAGCCCGCTAGCAACATTGCCCAGTGGAACGGCACCGCGTGGGCTCCCCTGGGCACGGGCGTAACCAACGGACTGAATAACACTACGGCGGTCTACGATTTAGCTATATCGAGCGCGGGCGTTTTGTATGTAGGGGGCTCTTTTACCAGGGCCGGCGGGCAACTCGCCAGCAACATCGCCCAATGGAACGGCACCGTGTGGAGCGCTCTTGGCGCAGGAACAAATAATAGCGTGAATACCTTGACGCTATCAAGTGCAGGAATCCTGTATGCGGGAGGAACATTGACCACCGCCGGCGGGCAAACCGCTAACCATATCGCGCAGTGGAACGGCACCGCGTGGAGCCCTCTTGGTGAAGGGCCATACTACGGTGTAAATGGGACGGTGTATGGTTTGGCCGTATCCAGCTCCGGGGTACTTTACGCTGGAGGATGGTTCAGCGCTGCCGATAGTGCGAATCGTCCGGTGAAAGCCTATCGTGTGGCTCAATGGAATGGTACTTACTGGACCCGTATGGGTACCGGCCTCAGTACGTTCGTAGGACGGCTGGCGTTGTCGCTCTCGGGAACACTCTATGCGGGCTCGTTCATAACCACAGCAGGGGTCGATATCGGCAAGATTTATCAGTGGAATGGCTCCAGTTGGACGTCTGTAGGCACCGACTTGAAGAAGGGTGGGGGTGTTGTAGCCGTGTCAAGTAGTGGAACTTTGTATGCGTCGGGCAATTCCACCACGGCCGATGGAGTAAGCGTCAACAACATTGTACAGTGGGGCGGCACTTGGCTCCCCTTGGAGGGCTCCTCCCTCATCAACGAGGCCTATCACCTCCCACAAGCTGGTACTGCCTCCCCACGCATCGGGTTGCACTACGCGACCACCGGAGTGGTTCGGGTCTGCGCGGATAATACCGCTGGCACGTTGATAAACGTATTTCGCAGCAACAATCAACAACTGGCGTTGCGTATCCTAGAGAACTACAACAACGACAAAAGCGGCCCGATGGCGGATGCAGCGGGATATTTTGACCCCGTCACTACCACGACAACGAGTGCCGAAGCAATATATCACCACCCGGCGTTTGTAGATACAGTGGGCGCGCGCCAGACGCTAACCTTGCTGGTGATGGACGTAAAAGTGCCAACCACACCCCTTGTGTTAGCGGCTTATAAATTGGAAGTCGTGCGCCCACCCTTACTGCTCGTGCATGGGCTGTGGTCGAGCGGTGAGGAGGCGTTTCCAGGACTACGCGACAAGCTTGTTGCCGACGGCTTGTATGAGCACACGGAGCAAATCCGGTACGCTGATTATGGCGCTGACCGCAGCTTTGCCGCCAACGCGCCCCTGTTTCAGTATCATGTCGGGGCCAGCCTCCAGGACTACTCGTACCGCAACATCTCCGCTTCGAAGGTCGACCTAGTCGGCCACAGCATGGGCGGCCTGCTTAGCCGGCAGTACATTCAGAGTCCGACCTACCGACGGGACATAAACCGGTTGATCACCCTTAACACCCCGCACAGCGGCAGCCCAATCCCCAATTTTATCAACAGCCTGCCCACGTCAGAGCGTGTAGGGTTAATTGGGGCATTAGCGCTGCTGGGCAAGGACCCGATCAACGGCGCTGTGGCTGACCTGAGTTACAACAGCCCTGCCATGGCCCGCCTCAACGCGGCTCCCGACACCAAGGGCGTAGGGTTGCACACGATCACGACGTATGTCACCTTAAGCCCCTATCTCTCAGTTGAGAAACTGCTCAAGGGCCAGTTCAGTTGGGGAGGGTTACTTGTGGGCTGGATGGCGTCGAAACTCCCAGTGCTGACGCAGGACCTTAACGAGTATTTGTTTAACTCCGTATATCAAAACTATAACGATTTGATTGTGAGCGTGAGCAGCCAACGTGGTGGGCTCGGGGCGCCGTACAGCAACGAATTGAATGAGTTTCCTGATCAATGGCACGGCTCAGGTGGTTCGCCGGCTGTGCAAAGCAAAATCGAAACATTGCTGCGAGCGAAAAGCCCCAGCACGCAAACGGCATATCCGTTCACAACAGGCAACCTCGTCCCGGCAGCTATTACCAGTGTATACCCGCGCCAACCTCTTACCGCGACGCCCACCACGAATCCTGCCGCCATACTTCGAATCACCTCGCCAACCCGCGGTGCGGTTGCCACTGACCTGGACAGCATTCAAGTAACGGTAGCGGCCAGCTCCGAGGTGAAGCGAGTGCTGCTGCTGTGCGGAAGTGGCACGGCAGAGGTGACCACGCGGCTAATATCCGGAGCCGGCGGCACGGCTTACGTCCGCGTGCCGAAGCAAGGGCTTGGCCGGCTGAAAATTATCGCCGTCGCGTTTGCGGACTCCACCTACCTGTTGACCGATACGCTGAGTACCCAACTAACCACTAGGGCCCTGCTCACAGGCCTGCGCGTGGAGCCGCACCTCATCTACACGGGCGTGGGCGATAGCGCACTGGTGCGCGTCATGGGGACCTTTTCGGACGGGGTTACCCGCAACGTACTTGGGGTGCCGGGCGTCACGTTTAGCTTTCCTGGCGGCAATGCCCGCACACGTCGCAACGGATGGGTTGTGGGCATACGCCCTGGGTTGGATTCTATGCGAGTCACCTACGCCGGCCACACACGTACTATGTCGGTGCAAGTTGTAGCGACCTTTCCTTTAGCAGCCAGCACGTCAATGGCGGCGGGCCAGGCCGTACAACTGTGGCCCAACCCGGCCCAACACACCGTTTGGATCCGTGGTGGAGTTGGTGCGATTACCGTGTCGGATTTAGCCGGCAGGACAGTCCGCACACATGGCCCAGTCAAGCCAGATGAAGAGGTCGACCTGGACCTGCACAGCTTAGCTCCCGGCATTTACCTCGTCCGTGTGGGTGTAGTAATGCGCCGTCTCTTGGTGAATTGACCTAGTACAACGGCGCAGTGCCAGCAGCGTGCCAAGCGCAGGTGAGGAGAGTATAGTAACGGCACCCACTTCATCGAGCAATTGGTGGAAATTGTTGCTGGGTGGGGTGATGCTGAGTTACCTAGGACCGAAGCTGGCGCGGGTGGGCTGGCGGAGGCTGTGATTCACCCTGCCCAGAATACACAAAGGAATGCACTGGGTGAAGCCTATTGGATCAATAGAAGCCTAAGCCATGCGTTGCTATTTTTGTTATTGCACTGCTAAAAACGGGTTATCAGTACAAAAAAATGCTTTCACATTCTATGGTATAGCCCTCAATCATACTATCTCGAAGTAGGTTATACTAATTAGGAGAGCATCAAAAAGTGTGGGGCAGTAGAGGGCAACAGGCTCTCCGGCTAACTTGGGAAGCCGTATTTGTCGGTGAAGGCCATGACTCAACTACCTGCTGCTTCAACTCCTGACCGCTTGGCGGTGGGCTATCAACTCAAGATTCATCTGCTAGGCATCAGCCCGCAAATCAAGCGGCGCGTGTTGGTGCGGGACGATACCACCCTGGCCGAGTTGCACCACGTCTTTCAAATGGTGATGGGTTGGGAGAACTGGCATCTACACAGTTTCCATCTCTGGGGCAAGTACGGTATCAGCTACGCCGGCGGCACGTGGTATGCCGATGATGCCCGACGGGTCCACCTCGGCGATTTCGATTGGCGAGTCAATGATTAGTTCACCTACACGTACGATTTTGGCGACTACTGGCAGCACCAGGTGCGGGTCGAGAAAGTACTGCCGCCGACGGCCGTGCCGATCACTCCGGTTTGTGTGAGTGGCCGCCGGGCCTGTCCCCCGGAAGAAGTGGGCGGCCCCCGCGGCTATGACCAGCGCACGCTCGACCAGTTCTCCTGGAGTTATGAAGCCTTGGACCGGCTAATCGCCGGCGAGGGCATTCGCGAAGACGATGTACCCACCTGGTTCTGGACCTTTCAGCCGGAGCACTTCAACAAAGTCCAGGTCAACCGGAAACTGGCCAAACTGTATCAACTTAAGGGTAACGCCGATTTTCTGCTTTCGCAGGGCGGCTACGACTACTTTTCGCGGATGAGCAGCCATGAAATCTGTATCAGCAAAACCAAGTGGTTTCTTGCACAACTTACGATCAGTCTCAAACCAAATTGCTCTGTTGTGCGCAAATTCTTCTTGCTGGTTGGCGTCGTAGCGCTAGCATTGTTTAGCTATGCCCTCTTCCGCTACCTAGCACCTGAGCCTGCTAGTAGTCCCGTGCTCTTGTTTGCTTCCTACGAGTAGGGCGTGAATGGCACGCTGCTGACGTTCCACACCGATGGTAGCTTTGCGTACGAGAACATGGGGTTTATTCCAGCAGATGTGGTCACTGGCCGCCACACGCGAACGGACAGCCTAATCCACCTAGATCGACTACCCAACACCGGAATGCTGAAGCGCAATACGCTCGTGGTACATTCTTCCCCGCCACGGAAACCGGCCAAGGAATTCGGCAGGTGGAGCCTACGGCCGCCTGGATTCAACGTTAGCCGTCTTCACTATTTTTCTCATAGTCCTTATTGACTGATTTTCGCAAAGGCCCAGGCCAGCGCTCATCCTCCCAACAAAGTACCACGCCGATCGCAGCAGCCAGTCAAGCATAAAATAATACTTTTCCAAGATTAAGATTATAAACACTTTTATGTTAAGAAAATATTTCCAAGATCTGGACAAGCGGACAGGATGGCCCGAATCTAGCTTTTCTCTACTTTGCGTAGCGTTCAGCAGAGTAAACTAGTCTGTGCTGCTGCTGCTGTTCCTTGGCTCCACTACTCTCTTTCCCACCGGTTCCCCTCGAACGTCTTGGCTTGCATGAGCTAGGAGAAATCCCCTTTGGTCCCCCTTACTACCAACTCTACTGGCAGCAGCGGCCGGTATTAACGGGGCGCTATTTCGGGGCAGAGGGCCTGTGGGCCTTGGCAGAACGCTATTTCTTTTGCGAGGAATGGCACACGCTGGATCGGGGAAAAGGCCCGATTACTTCTTTACTAGCGTTCGACTTGGTCGAACAAAGGCAGTGCGTTGTATCCCACGCCACTAGGGGCTTTATTCGGCCAGTGCGAGTAGAAGGCACAACGCTCATCTACGAGAAAACCTTTCTAGATCGGGGAACCACAACAGAATACGAGCGTGATATCCAAACGCTGAGCGCCTGGCAACCACTCTACTTATCATAATCGGAGTGGCTGTTGCAAAAGTTAACTCCTAGTGGAAGTTAGGTGTTAGGGGCTCATGCTTGGCTTTCACCCGATCCAGACGTCGCTGGTCAAATTGGTCCCCGCTCACCATTTTTACCAACAATTGTTACAGGCGGTTGATTTTAGCTTTGTACGGCCCCTGTTCGCGCCCTTTTACAGTGCTGGCGGCCGGCCCTCGCTCGATCCTGTGGTGTTTGTCAAGCTCCTACTGGTGGGACACTTGGAGAATATCACCTCGGATCGCAAGCTGCTGGAGCTGGCCCAGCTGCATCTGGGCGTCCGTGCCTTTCTGGGCTATGACCTGGCGCAGCCCTTGCCCTGGCATAGTACCGTCTAGCGCACGCAGCAACGCCTGCCAGTTGCCGTCTTTGAAGCCTGCTTTACCCACGTAGTTGGCTTGTGCATTCAGCAGGGCTTGGTCAGTGGCCAAACGCAAGCCGTCGATTCGGCTTACATCAAAGCCAATGCCTCTATGAGCCGGCTCCAGCGGAAACGAGCGAAAGCATCCACAGAGCCGCCGACCGATGCTGCCTCTAACATTCCACGCATCACCGCTTCGGTGGACCGCTTAGCGCACATCCAACGCTTTCAAGCCGCCATCCGCAAAGCCAAGCCGACTAAAGGAGGCCGGCTCGTCAGCAACCTGACCCACTACAGTCCGGCGGATCCCGAGGCCCGCATTTGCTTCAAAACGGGCAAAATGCGCCAGTTAGCGTACACGGCCAGCGTAAGTGTCGACGCGGCCCAGCACGTGATTACCCATATCCACGCAGACCTAGCGGACTGGCGTGACAGCCGCTACCTGCTCGCCATTGTGGACGCGACGCAGCAGCGATTGAATGGCTTCGCGCTGGCCATGACCACGGTCGTGGCCGATGCCGGCTACAGCTCCGGCGAGAACTACGAGCAGTTAGAGCAGCGGGGGCTAACGGGCTATATCCCGGCCCATGGTAAGTACAAAGCCGAGCACGCCGGCTTTACCTACGATGCGGTCCGTGACCGGTATACCTGTCGTCAAGGCAAGTATCTGCGCTTCGACAAGCAGATTGTCGATGCACAGGGTAATCCGAAGAAACGCTACATGGCCAAGGCCGCTGAGTGCAAGGTCTGCCCGCTGGCAGCCCAGTGTAAAGGCAAAAAGGCCCGCGAGAAACGGCTACACCATACCCTCTACAAAGCCCACTATGAGCGGATGCTGGCCCGTTTAGCGACGGGAATCGGCCAGCGCATGCGGCGCCTGCGTGCGGCAACGGTCGAACCGGTACTGGGTAGTTTGATCACCTACTACGGCTTGCGCCATCTCAGTAAGAAGGGCCAGGCAGGCGCGGCCAAGGTTATGTATGTCGCTGCCATGGCCTATAATCTGAAGAAGTACCTGCGCTACCACACTTGTCAACCAGGCCATAGCGGGAGCTCTCTACCAGCGCCCGCGTCCTTTCGTTGGCTTATACTATACTTTTGCAACAGCCACCGTTGTTATAAGTTTAGCTGATAGCGTACTGTAAAGGCTCGTGGCTGTTGCAGAACTCAAGACTACTTGTTGCTTGCTCAAGCAAGTAGTTTAGAAAGGAGGAAGTGGCTATCGACCAGCGACCAGAAAGGTCACTAAGTTGCCTTTCTCGGTCGGGGTGCAGGGCTAGAACTCGGCTCATGACCTGTTTTGGCTGGTGTTTAAGCAGTTTCTTTAGATTGTAAGCCACGGCACTGAGCAACATGGCCTTATGAGCGGCTGCCCGACCCTTCGTACCGACCCGTCGCAGTCCATAATGGTGGAGCAGGCTCCCAAAAACAGGCTCGACGGTGCGTTGCCGGACCCGTCGCATTCGCTGGCCCGCGCCGCTACGCTGACGGTGCCAGGCGCGGCGGTAAGCCGCATCAAAGGCCGAGCGCACAAACTTTTGCTGGGGTGCGGCGGGCGTGCAACTCATTTTCAACGGGCACTGCTGACAGTCTTGGTAGACTGCGCGGTAGTTCTTGACCCAGTTGCCGTCTTGGGTGGTGGCGTAGTTGCGGAAGGGCAGTAACTTGCCTGCGGGGCACCGAAAAGCGTCTAACTCGGCTTCGTAGTGAAACCCATCCGCCGCTGGTTTATACGCGCCAAAGACCGGAATCCAGGGCAGGATGCCCCACTGTTCCAAGAAGGCATAATTGAAGCCATTGGAATAGCCCGTATCGGCCACTAGGTCGCGCAGGGTCAAGTCATTGGCCACTAAGCGGGCGTGCAGCGGCTTGACAAAGCTGGGCAAACGGCTGCTGTCGCGGCTATCCGCCAAGTCCGCTTGGATGTGACTGATAATGCCCGTGGCCGTGTCCACGGCCACACTGCAGGCATAGTTGAGGGCGCGCGCCTTACCTGGTTTTACCGAGATGCGCGCCTCCGGGTCCGTGGGACTGTAATGCGTTTTGTTGCTCAGCAACTGCGCTTTGGGGTGGCGGGCGCCCAGCCCGCCGGGGGCGGCTTGTTGCTTGGCCCGCCGGGTCGCCTCGCGGCGTAACTGGTGGGCGGGGGTGGCGTGCGTGGCAGGGGCTGGTGCAGGTGTTACCAACTTTCCCGCCACCGCCATTGGCGGTGGTCCAGTAAGTGGCTTCTCGCGCAAACTATCGAGGGAAGCGGCGGCTTTGACGGGGGCCGAATCCACGACCTGGGTGTCACCTGCCACCAACCCGGCCGCGACGCATTGCCGAAACACGTGGTCAAAAAGATGCTCAAAGACAGCCGCTGGGTAGAGCTGGCGGGTACGGCTAATCGTCGAGTGCCAGGGCAACGCTTCGTCCACCTCGTAGCCCAAAAAATAGAGAATATCCAGGCGTAAGGCACACTGCTCGACCAGTCGCCGATCGCTGCTAATATTCTCCAGCCGACTTACGAGCACCAGCTTGAAAAAAACGACCGGGTCAAGCGATGGTTGCCCGGTGTGGCTGTAGAGGGCTTGGGTCTGCTGATAAAGAAAATTCCAGTCGAGGAGGTCACTCAGCCGGCGATAGAAAGTATGCTTGGGCACGCGCTCCGACAGGCGAAAGTGCGTGATGATTTTATCACGGAAGTGTTTCTGGCCTTGCATCCACCTTATACGAGTGGCCTACTTCTCAGGTACTTCTGCAACAGCCACGGTCCTTGGCAGCTTGTAAAAGGGCTTGCACGTGGCTGGAAAGAGGGCATGCGATTACCGGTGAGCTATAACGTTCTATAAACGCTCGTGGCTGTTGCAGAAGGGGTAGCCTGCTGCGGAGTGCTCTCGTAGAGAGAGGATGCAAGGCAAGAAGCAGTTCACCGATCAAGTGGTCACGCACTTTCGGCTCTCCGAGCGGGTACCCACCCATAACTTCTACCGCCGACTCGACGAGTTACTTGACTTAGACTTCCTCTACGAGGCCACACGCGCTCTCTACAGCCACACCGGACAGCCCTCGCTCGACCCCGTTGTGTTCTTCAAGCTGGTGCTCATCGGCTACTTAGAGAACCTCACCAGTGATCGCCGCCTGCTCGAGCACTGTGCTCTGCGCTTGGACCTGCTCTACTTTCTGGGGTATGAGTTGGACGAGCCCCTGCCCTGGCACTCCACCGTGAGCCGTACCCGTCAACTGTACCCGGCGGCCTTGTTCGAACAACTCTTCGACCGCGTCTTTCGCCTGTGCGTGCAACAAGGCTTGGTGGCGGGCGACACGCAGACGCTGGACTCCGCTCCGGTGAAAGCCAACGCCTCCCTCGATAGCGTATGCGAAAAGCAGCCGGTGCACGCGGTGCAGCCGACTTTGACCGTCGTGGGGAGCCCGCCGAAACCACCCGCCACGCCTCGATTCGCTCGGCACCTGCCCACTAGCTGCGCTACGAGGCCACGCGCCAAGCCAAACAACAACAAGCGCCTGGTTCCTTGGGTGCTACCCGTCCCCACGCTCGTTTGCTGAGCAACAAAACGCATTACAGCGCTACCGACCCGGAAGCGCGCATCTCCATCAAACCCGGCAAAGTGCGCGCGCTGAACTACCTCTGCAGCTTGGCGGTGGACACGGCCAAGGGCATCATCAGCCACGTGCAAGCGGACCTAGCTGACTCGCGCGACAGCCTACACTTGCCCGGTCTCGTGCAACGGTTGCAGCAACGCCTGCAAGCCAATGACCTACAGCTGCGTGACTTGGTGGCCGATACGGGCTATTCCAACGGCTTCAATTATGCCTTGTTAGAAAACCAAGGAATCACGCCTTGGATACCGGTCTTCGGGGCCTACAAACCCGAAGTCGAAGATTTTAACTATCACGCCACCGCGGATGAGTACCGGTGTCAAGCGGATAAGCCGCTGCCCTTTCGTAAGTACAGCACCAAAGCCGATGGCGGCTGGGTCAAGCACTACCGCGCTTTCTACCAAGATTGCCAGCACTGCCCTTACAAAGCAAGGTGCGTACCCTATGCGGATCACAAGCAACTGAATCGCTCCGCCTTCGACGCCGCCTATCGCCGCGCGTGGCACCGGCAGCGCAGCCGCTAAGGCCAGCGCATGCGCCGGGTGCGTCAGCGGACGGTGGAGCCGGTCTTCGGCAACTTGCTCCACCACTATGGCTTGCGCCGAATCAATGTGCGGGGACGAGCGGGTGCCCATAAGTCCATGCTGCTCGCCGCTATCGCGTACAACCTCAAGAAGCTCCTGCGCTACTCACCCGAGCAGCAACTAAGAATGGCCATCGTATTACCCCTGCCACCACCTGCACCACCGCTTTTACTGCGCTGTGGGCGACGCACCCGGCGTAACCGCACGAAAGGCCGCAAAAACCTAGTTAGCTTGTTCGCGCGGCGAGTTCTGCAACAGCCACGCTCCTTCTCAGCACGTTATCTGTTGGCTACTACTTGGTAGCTGCTTAAGATCGGTGACACCGTGTCAAGGCCAGCGGATCTTCGCATAGTGGCCATAAGCTAGTGAGCGAGTGGCAGCTGTCAATGCGTTACCTTGGCCCCCTCAGGCAGCCGTACGATCATGAAAGAAGAAGCCATGCAGATCGCAACTAGGTGGCTACAAAGGATAACAGATGCGGAGGAGCCTTTCATTTTACTGTTAAAGGAAACCGAAGCGCATCCATTTGGGTAGGTCTTTTTCTATCAGTCAGCGGCTTATCGCCGCACACAGGATATCTCCTCTGCCTTGGCTTGGAATGCGCCCATCCTCGTCGATCATAATGGCTAGGTACAGGTGACCGACACTGCGCGTCTGTTGTCCTACTACTTATAAGAGCGGGAGAAGAAGCTTGCTTGAGCAGCTCTAACAGTTCCCGTTGGTTCTAAGAGTGAGGGTTTTCAGATGCTTTAGACTTTTATTAATTTACCGTTTATCTCCTTTTTCCTTCTAACCAACCCTCAATACGGTGGTTAGGCGAACATAGGGTAATCTCATTTAGTGGTAATAGATAGCATTCCAACAAGCAACTTGGTTCTAATAGCTGTTCAAACGCGAATTTTGTACCGGACTTTCGCTAAGGGCGCCGCTAATTACCACAGCCGTTGCTCCCATTCGATTGGCTGTGCTGCCACAGCCGATAGTAAGGTTGAGGCTACGTTGATTAGATCATAACGTAAGCCGCTTTGCCGCCCGTACAGGCCATCAGTGATATCTTGCGGGAGGAATTGTTGAGTTTTCCCCACCCAGTAACGATGGCCTACCTCGTAAGCAGGATTACCGCTTATTCCATACAGCTGATAATATAGATGAGCAATACCTGCTGCACCTGTGTAAAACGCAGACGTATGCACGCTTGTCGTACGTTCGTCTATACGTAACAGAGTGTTCAAGCCTACTAGTTCGGCCAACCAAGCTAGTTCCTCATCCTTTAGTAGCATGCATGCCTCGTATAGAAGCAGCGATTGACCCAAATCGCCATCGCGCCAAGTCATCTCTTGACTATCTAATACTTCATCAGTATCAGAAGTAATAGCATCAGGGAACATACTATAAATGCCCTCTGAGAAGTCTACTTCGCGTCTGGTAGCCAAGATAGCTAAGATACGAGTTTTAATAGCTTTCAGCAGGATTGGCTGCTGGATGCCGGCCTTATAGAGTCTGATCAGTTGCAGGGCTTCGCCTGCCAACCCACTACCTAGACCTAGTATGGTCAAACCTTCTTTGGGTTTGCTTCGAGCAGGCAGCAGCAATGTCCACTTGTGGTCGTCGTTGGCAAGTTGCGCTTGTTCAAACAGTAGGTTCAACACAGCAGCAACACTGCTGGCTGGTAGACGCAATTGGTAGTAACGAATAATACGAAAAAAGAACTGCTTCTGCGTTGCCTGGTGATCAATAAGCAATTGTTGCGCCTGAGTCAACAGTTGGCTATCAGCGGCTGTTAGTAGTTCTTCCGCCTTATTAAAAGGCTGTTTATTCTTAGCAAACCAGTAAGTAAGTTGTGCAATACCTGTCAAACTTTGAATGGATTCTGCATCCCATATTGGTCGCGAAGAAGGCCCAATATCATCTAAGCCTTGTACAAAAAGCTTTTGAGCGTGAGCAAGATCTTGCTCACGCTCAAAAGCTTTATAAACAGTATAATAATAAATACTTAAATTGATACTCTCTGATAAAGAAGTAACAATAGGTAATTTATTAAAAATGATGGCATGAATATCTTGCCAAGATTTCATGATACTCTGACTTTCGGGATAAACAGATAACAGATTAGAGCTTTTCATTATTAAGAATTAGATATGTTACATAAAACTTAATATTTTATGAGTATATAATATTTATTTTACGGTTATCATATCAATAAATTATATTTACCGCCATGTGATTGTGAGAATACTTGTATCTATAATAGTTTCTAAAATAGTAGATTCTCTACTTGCGCTTGATTGACGCTGGCCAAATTTTACGACTGTCGTTTTCTGAAACTTCAATTTAGCTGTGGTAGTAGTTGTGTTCATCATGTGTTTTAGTGAAATAAGTAGCGTTATAGAGTTGTGTTGTGTTTGATGAAATGAAGGTATGAAGGCACTTGAAGCCTACCATACACTTTACACCAACAGGGCGAATTGCGGTATCAAACCAGCTAAAATGGGCCCCGGCATAAAGTACTGGTTTGTGCGTCTTGGCAAGCAATCGACCGCGTACTTATAAAATAGTACCTAATAGCGCAAAGGCACCATTGAAGCTCCCACAGTTGCATTACACATGCAGTATATTGATTAACAGGCACTAATGATAAATATTTATAATGAAAGGGCCTCAAAAATACCAAGGCTTGATGTCGTTAATAGTACAGCCTGGTTCGCCTCTGTCTGCTGAAGTTGGCTCCTGCATGCTTAGGTTAGCTATCTTCGTTGCTATCCTCACGGTCATCTCAGCACGTCCGTAACACAACCATTGTATGCCTTACAATCGAAACCAAGTCAACGTTATCTGGCAACACTTACTGATCTGGGTGTTGTATATTGTATACGAACATTCAATTTTGATTATTGCTGGTCAGCAACAAATAAACTATAAGGAAGTAATAATAAACTTTTCTCTGTATGGCTTGCTATTTTATACAAATGCTCTCTTATTTCTTCCTTTGCTGTATGCTAAAGGCAAGCATCTATGGTATGCAATTTCTTTAATACTGTTATTATTTATTTTCTGTATTACTAAATATTTTCTTAACATCTTTGTACTACCTGTTTTGACCGATGAATCCTTACACAGCTTTGCTTCAAGTAAGTTATTTTGGTCACAAGCATTATATCGTGGAATATATTTTACTTCATTAAGTTTTGGTTATTGGTTCGCTGTGCATGCGATACAGTTGGAGAGGCAAAAGCGTCTCCAAGAGCAAAAATTGCGGGTAGCTGAGCACAATCTGATGCAATCAGAAATAACATTTTTGCGAAGTCAAATCAATCCACACTTTCTTTTTAATACCCTGAATTTCCTGTACGCACAAGCCTATCCGCATTCGGAAGAAACTGCCAAAGGGATTCTGCTTCTATCGAATATCATGCGTTACGCGCTCAAGGACGAAGAGCACGAAGGAAAGGTGATGCTAGAAAGTGAGCTTAAGCATCTGGAGAATTACATTGCTATCAATCAACTGCGCTTCAACAACAAGTTACAAGTTCATTATGAAGTACTTGGTAGTGTACAGTTTATGATGATTATCCCGCTGGTCCTGATTACCTTCGTGGAGAACTGCTTTAAACACGGTGACTTATCCGATCCGCAGAACCCATTGGTTATTCGACTCCAGATGGTAGAAAACCGATTGTCCTTTTTTACGCATAATAAAAAACGGACGGGACCCAAGGAAAAGACAACAGGCATTGGCCTGGTTAATACGCAGAAACGGCTAGAACTTGCTTACGCCAATCGTTACACGCTGGCGGTGCAAGATGAGCCAGAATTCTTTAGTTATAAACTAGTTATTGAGCTGTAACGCATGATCTCGTGCTTGATAGTGGATGATGAGCAAAGCGCCATCGACCTACTGAAGATGTTCATTGCCAAGACGCCATTTTTGACGTTGGCTGCCAGCACCACTAATCCCTTGGAAGCGCTCGGCATTGTCCAAAGCCAACCGATTGATTTGGTCTTTCTAGACATTCACATGCCGCAGCTCTCGGGGTTAGACTTTATGCGTCTGATAAAGGGAAAGAGCCGAGTAGTGCTTACCACTGCTTACAGCGAATTTGCCGTTGAAGGATTTGAGTTAGAAGTACTAGATTACCTGCTTAAGCCTATTGCCTTTGAGCGCTTCCTGAAAGCTGCCCAAAAAGCATTGAATGTTTTCGCGACCCCCTCAGCCCGCTGGCAAGCGCCAGCAGAGGAAGCTGACGACTATATTTTCGTGAAGACGGAAAATAAAGGCAAAATGGTCAAAGTAGATTTTCAAGACATAATCTACATCGAAGGCATGAAAAACTATCTGTCTATCAATACGGCAGAAGAAAGCATTGTTACGCTACTGAACATCAAGGACCTGGAAGAACGATTACCAGCGAAAAGTTTTATGCGGGTGCATAAGTCGTATATCGTTTCTTTAAACAAAATTAGAGCGCTTGATGGTAATCAGATTTTGTTCAAGGATATTAAAGCTTATGTTCCACTAGGCGAAACGTACCGTAACGCCTTCTTTGAAGCATTGCAAAAGAAGGTCATGAGCAGTAAGAAGTAGTTCACGGCACAATAACTTGCTGTAATTGCTGCACTCGGCAAGATTGATAGTAACGGCTTAGAAAGTCGTACAATACCAATTCGTGAAGCCGAGCCTGCGCTGGAATTAGTCGGTTCAACAGCATGTGAATGTAGCTACCCAGCAAATGAGCTTGGGATAATTCGTCATCACTTTTAGATAATTGTTGGCGAATAGCCGTAGCTAGCTGCTGAAGCGATACCGGCACCTGAACTGTAGGTGTAAGCGTTTGTGTGATTAATGAGCGGTACAGGCGGTATTTTGCATCTAACTGAGTTTTAAGCGGCTTGTCCATGCTAAATTCTTGCGCGAAAGACTCACGTAGCTCCTGCAACAGAATAAGTTTCTGGTCCAGCGGAACGGCGAAAGCCTCTAATAGCTCATCTATAGCATATAGTCCCCATTGCCAATAGGCGGTATCGTCATCCCCAGTAAACTGCTCCAAGTCACGGAGCAATGCTATACTTTGATAGTGAAATAGGCTTTCTGATAGGACAATAGTGCGGGGGCCATAACGCTCTAGTTCTCGGCAGTAAGTATCGGTTTGGCTCTTCCAAATGTAGCCGGTACCCAGACAGGGGGCTAAGTAGTGGCTAATTAGTTGCACTGTCTCACCCAAGCGCCCAATAACTGGCAGGTGAAAACGCACTCGTAGATGATTATCTGGATCAGCGTAACGAATAAAAAACCACTTGTCAATCAGCTGCCGTTCCTGTAATTCTTGCGTAAGTGGCCGTAGAACCTCGCGCAGAATACGGTTAGCCATTTGCGGTCCGCAGTACCATTTATAATATAGCCACTCTGAGCCAAGCGCAAAGTTACGTGGTACGTCCTCGTCAGCCATTACTGTTGATGTGAGCGTAACCGCTGGGTAACAAGGTGTATTACGCACTAACAGAGCGAGTAGCTGTTGCACATGCGGCCGGTATTGCTCGTCGCGAACGGGACTAGTTGCAGGATCAAAGAGGAATTCCTTAAGCTTAATAGAAGGACGCTGGCGAATAGTGTCCAGCCAGACTTGGCGGAGCAAGGGATTCTCAGTGTCAACTAATAGTTCGTGGTCTCCGTCGGCCAAGGTAAAAAAGCGTGGTAATTGCCATTGCGCTTGAAAAGCTCGGAAACGTACCTCCTGTTCTGCTGGGGGAGCAGTTAATAAGGTCTGCAGGTCACTAGCTGTAAGGTGCCAAGCAGCTCCTTGTAGCACAACTTGCTGGTAAGTAAGCCGAGGGAAAAATTTCGTTCCTGACGGCGCAGTCTCCCATTTGACACCTAAATGCGCCTGTAAACCTTGCGTTTGTAAATCACATAGAAACTCATAGACAGGCAAGGCTTGATGGGAGAAGTTATGCGCTGTACTTAGCCGCGGTATGATTTGATGGCCGGTCTGCCGCGAACGTAGAACCAACTGGCCTTGGCGAACGGACACCAAAAGATCTTGCACTGCTATTTGGTTTTCAGAAGGCTGGGTGGATTGAGCCAGGTACGGAATTTCAAAGTCGCGAAAAGACGGGCGTAGCAAGATGTTTCCAATGCGGCTCACGGGAAGGTGACAGATTTCAGCAAAAACTACTGTGGAGTTCTGCCGTTGTTCATGGGCCGTGATGTCGCGCACGATGGTTTCGAGATCAGGATCTGCATGAGCGAAACGGCCTAGCAGATTCACAGCACTGGATCCACCTACGCTGTCGAGCGCTAGCTGTTCGCCAACTATTCGAAATAGGATGCTCAAAGAAGGGGGTAGCGGATCGGCAACAGGCGTGAAGGCCTGCACCTCATCCGGGGTAAGTTCAACAGTATACTGGTGTTGCTGCTCCGCCTCACGTAGTTTGCGGGCTAGGAAGCGCTGTACTTCGTCCTGCTGGTGCAAGACGTCAGTGGCTGTTTCAGTCAGATAAAGATCGTAAACCAACGGGGAGTAACTATGCTTACCATAGTCGGAATAAGATAAGCCGCTCTCCGTATCTAATGCTTCCAGTAGTGACACCTCCTGCTCCTCATAGCGCTGCTGAAAGCGTTGTTTGAAATGCTCTAACCGGTGGTTACGAGTAGGGCGACTTAAGTAAGTTAAAGCCCTCACGGCTTCTAACAGCCTGTCTTGTAGAGTATGGTCTAGGGTTGATGCAACTTCGTCTACACCGCAAATTAAATCGGTCTGGAACAGCTTATCAGGTTCAATTGGTACTTCTAGCGCCCGCAGAGCTGCGGCAATCCATTGGTAACTTTGGCTTGAGTTAACTGATTCTTGATCAAGTGCATGCAATTTTTTGGCAACTGTATTAATTAAATCTAACGCGGTACTAATTTCGTCGCTTGGTACTGCTGCGTGCATGCAGGTTAATACTTTTTGAAGATGCGAGAGATACTCTGGACCTGTGACAGTTGGCTCTAGTTCACTTACGATTAGTTGTGAATCAATCAGAGTCTGCACAAAAAAACTTGCTTCTTCTACATCAACCGATTCTTCAGTAACTAGAAGTTCTAGCAAGGTTTCATAAGTTAGCCCACTACGAGTGGCCGCCAATATTTTTAGAAGAGGTGGAGTAGCCTCCACTGAGCTGATTTGGTGGACCCGCTGACCGTCCGCATAATAATATTCCACATAGCGCAGTTCGGCACCAAGCTGATACAAGCTTGTTTGGGGCCAATAGCGCAGTAGTGGTCGAATGGTAGTCTTTTGTGCTAGGTGTTGTGCCAGAGCACATAGGTAGTGCATATCCAGACGCGTGTGGCGAGTATTCCGGGCGGAGACCAGTTGCACGTGGTTTTGCGCACCCCATCGAATAACGGAGCAGCCAGCAAATAGTCCAAAGGGCGTGCAACGACTGCGCATCCGCGTGTAGTACCGCGTGAGGGTAGCACGTAACCTAGCCACCTTCTTCGGATCGCGTAGGTTGCCAGCTTGCCACTTGCAGCATTCTTCATATAGGCCAGGGGATGCTAGGTATACTGCTTCCGCAAACTGCTTGTCGTTAAGTGCTGTCAGAATAGTATTCTCGTCAAAATCAGTGCTGAATGCTTGAGCGGTAGTTCGAAGAATTAGATTAGGATGAAAACTGTACAAGTGCCTCATAAAGAATACCTAAGAGTACGGAAGAGATAAAGCTAAAAACTACAGCAACAGAAATACAGCTGTGTAAAATGCTGAGTTTTCCTGGGATAATCTAGTGAAATAACAGGCTCCTACCTAGCTTTTACCCCCTCTTTATGCTGCGGCACGAAGCCCGCTACGCCACATCATAGCGGCACCCTTCTCAATGGACACGTGCTGATTTGCCCGAATAGCTTGGTCCGCCTTAGGCGGGTAATTGTACCGGGCAAATGGGTGTATATCCCTGAAAATTGCCTCCGCTGAGCCCGTCGTGCACCTTTGTCATGTTCTCACGACAACAATCTCTTTCTTTTCAATCATTCTTAACCAACTATCTACTTATGAGCACAAACCTCACTCCCAACGCTGAAGAAGCAAACTTCTACGCCAGCCTGCCTGCTGCTGAAGGTCTATCCGCCGTGGAACTGACCGGCATTGATTCAGAAATCACGGAAGTATCCAGCTGCTTTGGCTCTTTCGGGTCAGTCGGCACTTTCGGTACGGGTACAGGCTGCCTAGGCAGCGCAGGTACAGCCGGTACGCTTGGCTGTATGGACATGGGTGCGGTGGCTGGCGGCGAAGTCTAGCCATGGAGAACAGCGGTCGGCATCACAAGCCTAAAGCCAAGCTGCCGACCGCTACACTTCCTCATAAAGTTCATCTATCACTATTTACAAGAAAGACTATGAAGAATTTATCATTGGTAATGCTGGCATTGCTAACAGCAGGCGCAACGGAGGCGAAAGCACAACTCAGCCTAGATGAGATATGCAAAAAATATATTGAGAAAGCGGGCGGTGCTGAGCGGTTAAAGAACCTATCCAACGTAACGTATGAGCAGCAACTTTTATCTAATAATTATGAAGTGCCACAAAAAATTATTGTTGTCAATAACAAGGCATTCTATTCAGAAAATGTAGTACCTGGTAAGAAGGTAGTAGTCTGCGTCGTAGATAATACAGGATGGCAAATAAATCCTTTTCAAGGTTCAACAAAACCCAAAGATCTTACTAGCCAAGAATTGACTTTGTATAAGTACCAAATGAATTTGAATGGACCTATTTATAGTTATTATTATGACCCAGCAACTAAAGTAGATTCATTGAAATTAGTTGGCAGGAGCAAGGTTGGCAAAGAAGATTGCTATGTTATAAGCATATTATATAAAAATAAATATTCTGAAAAAGCTTACATATCATCTTCCGATTTTACACTCCGCAGAATCGAAAGTGCCTATGGGCAATTGCAATTATCAAATTATAAGACTATTGGTGGTGTAGCATTCCCTTTTAGTAAAGAAATGAGTAGCCCACAAGGCTCCCTTTACGTGCAAGTGCTCAATATTAAGACCAATCAAAATATCAATAGTTCTGTATTCCAAAGGCCTTAGTGCTATCTATCCGTATACTACAAACACTCATTATATGAAGACTATATTCGCTCCTGTATTCTTGTTTGTAAGTGTCGGAGCAGCGCAAAGCCAATCTATTAACGTTGATAAAGACTATTCACTACTTGTTAACTCAGAAAAAGGCATTCCATGTCAGAAATGTACATTAAAGTACAGTGCTAATGATGGAACAATCTTAGGGTATAAAGTTACTGATTCGCTAGGATTGGCCAGATTGCCGGTTGAGCTATTGCCTCAAGTACGCAACATAAGCATACAACTTGATAAAGGCTGGTATGGAATTGCCCTCACTAGGGCCATCGAGCCTAGTAGTACAATTGCTTTGACACTAATAGGAGAAAAAGCAGTTTCTCCGCTACAGAAGACATTGAAAGAAGTAATTGTCACAGGTCACCAGCAACTGATAGAGGATACGGGAGAAGCGGTGATCTACAACGTAGCCGCAGACATTGCTAACTCTGGTACAGATGCTACGGATGTGTTACGTCGAACACCCTTGGTATCAGTAGATATAAATGGCACGCCTTCTATCAAAGGCAGCACGAGCATAAAGATCCTACTCAATGGTCGTGCTGTATCTTATCTACAACCTAGTGATTTACTTGCACAAATTCCTTCTGATCTTATAACGAAGGTGGAAGTAATTACAGCACCAGGTGCTAAATACGATGCAGATGGGGCAGCAGGCATTATAAATATTATTACAAAAAATCCAGTTACACTCAATCACTCTGGTTCATTGAACACGGGTCTGGGAAGTAAGGGTAGTCATTTGTTTGCGAGTGACACTTACAACACAAAAAACTTATCTATATCAAATGGATTAGGGTTTCTCTCCTTTTACAACAGTACGCAAGCTACACAAATAGCACAATATGCAGGTGAGAAAACCCCTTTTTTTGATCGGGCATCCGCAGGTCGAACGAAAGGTTTATCTAGTAGTTATCAAGGATCTATCGCAACGCTAAACAAAAAAAACTTCTTCGAACTAAGCGTAAACGCTTTTTTACAAACTATTAAGCCTGAAGAATCATTTTCTTCTTATGCAAGAGAATCTACTAACTCACAATATCAAGGGTCCTTTGCTTCGAATAATAAGACAGCTAATATAAGCTCGGCCCTTTCTTTTGAGAGAAAGTTCGATAAAAACGGTCAGAAGGTGAATGCAACTATTGAAGGAGGCTATTTGCCTACCGACAATATTGTACACTTGTCACAAGAGGGTGGCTTTTTATCTACACGTAACAGGATTAATAATAAAAATACGCTCTACAATAGCTCGGCAAAAGTTGACTATGAATTCAACCTCCATAAGAAGCATTTCATCGAGGCAGGTATAAAAGCCGCCAAGAGCTACTCTGCTGGCACAAATGACGCGGTACTAGATAGCTCCTCTTTGAACAGCCACACAGCTAGTCACACTGACCGCACAGGATATCAGCTTACCTACTCTGTCACTAGTAGTTACTTCTCCTATAAACTAGCCGCAACGCCGCGATTCAGTTCCAAGCTAGGATTTCGATATGAATACACAAGTAGTAAGTACCTCCTTGATAAACAGGCAGGTAACTTAAATAGCTATAACCGTGGCAGTCTATTTCCAGCGTTGACACTGGTTTATAAACTCTCAAATACTTCCACACTTACGGGTAATTACAACTATCGCATTCAACGACCTCCTTTTAGCTTACTATTGCCTGTGGCGTCTTATATATCATCAGGTATAAAGTATATCGGCAACCCTTATCTGAATCCAGAGTTTTCGCACGTAGTTGAAGTGAGTGTATCAAAATATATCGAAGCAAATTACTTCAGAGCTTCCGTGTACACAACACTCACGCAAGATGCTGTCAGTAGTATCATTAGTCAACAGGATGGCACGACTACCACATACATCAACGCAGGCAGCGAGAAGATAGTTGGCCTCAATTTTTGGGCTACTATATATCCTGTTGCTGCTTGGAGTATCAATTACGGATTTGATTTTAATTATCGTAAAATATCGAATATACTAGTAAGTAATACTGGATTCCGGTTGACCAACACACTCAACACAACATTTCGCATAGGCAACAAATGGTCAACACAACTTTGGGGTACCTTCAATACTCCTAAGATACTACTACAAGGAACAGAAAACAGCTATACGTTCAGCAACATATCCGTCAAACGAGAATTAATAAATAAAAAATTATTTTTGGCTATATCAGTAGACAATCCATTCTCAAAAGGCTTTACGCAAAAGCAAAGAATTATATTGCCTGAATACAATAGTAGTAATGAGGTATTGTACTACAGTCGAGGATTTCGTTTGCTACTAAATTACAAATTTGGAAATAATAAGAACGGAACTTATCGTTCCAAGGAAAGTAGTATACAGTCCGGCTTTGACGTAACAAATCTCGAAATCAACTAACCACTTACTTTTAAACATTCACTTATATCTAACCATTTTATTGATTAACACCATGGAAAAGCACATCTGGAGCCACTTTTTTGAAGACCAAAATATTCGTTTCCCTGAACAGCCAAAACTTATTGATGGAATTAGCGTGTATGATGCGCCATATGGCTTAGGTATTCAATTCAGGGGTGGACCTGACAAACTAGTGTTGCGCGGCAAAAGCTCAAGCGCTCTATTTAGTTCTTTGGCGCACCTGCTCGATGGAAAGAATACTTTGGCTTCAATATTTGATGTTACTAGGCCTGACTTCGATATCAACGAAGTGGCTACTATGTTAAAGATATTACATTCTTATAATCTGCTAGCTGATGGTCTGCATTACGACGTGCAAGCTACGCCAGCAGAAATTGATCCGTGGAAGCTACAAAAAGCTTATTATAAGCGAGTGATTGGCAAGACCGCCTATAATAAAAGCGCTACATCTGTTGTATCCTCTATTGATAATGCCAAGGTATTATTGATTGCTTCAGAAAACCTAGCACCGGTATTTGTTTACAACCTTAAACTTGCTGGCTTTAAACATATTGGGCTGAATTACATTCGAACTGAAGGAGAAGTTACATTGCCGTCCTCGGAAAGCGAAGATGATTTAATGACCTATACTGATATTACAGATTTGAACGAGCCAGGTTTACGCAATGAGTTAGCCAAACGAATTGATGATTATCATTACGTGCTTGTAGGACTCGAAAATCCATCTATCAATTTCGTACAGCAGCTTAATGAGTTCTGCAAAATAAAGAACAAAAAAGTACTATTCGTACTCAGCAAGGATAATCACTTCGAGATAGGTCCGTATTTCGTACCAAATAGTACGGCTTGCTATAACTGTTCGATTTTACGACAGAATAGCTACAAAGAAGATGCTATTTTCGACAAAGTACATAGTCAACATTTACACGATACGGAACAGAAAGTAGATACTGCTATCAAAGGCATTGATCTGGTTAGTGCGAGTGCTGCTGTCGGCTACGCTGTTTCGGAACTATCAAAAATTGTTTCCAAGCTATCGAAACCAAATTTAATTAACCGAGTGGTGGATTACGATTTCCTCAATGGAACAATTGATAATATCCATTTGATGCCTGTACCGGGTTGCCCGGTTTGCTCTAACTAATTATTCTTCTAGTCATGCACTATAATCTATTAGAAGTCTTCGGACTAGAGAAATACGCGCCCATTATCGACTGGGGCAAGCGCGGTAATACCGTTACCTACAGCCACGTACGACAGACGGGCGGCACGGATCCCAAGTGGTGGGTAGGTACGGCTAAGCTAGCTAACAATCCTATTGGGCGGCACTTTAAAAATAATATGAATGCCTCTGCAGGCACCTCTATCTACATTAAGGAAACATTGCTGCGTACAATCGGTGAGACAATCGAGCGCTATAGCTCTACTAACTCGCACTTGGTGGATACGCCGGTGATGCTGCCGGTCGACGCTACAAAAGGCTACGTACGGTGTCACTCCCAAGAGCCAAGCCCACCGAGCTACAAGAGTGTCACAACTCCAGTACCTATTGAACACACCCAGGTAATTCGTCTCGCTGATAACAGCGTGGATTATCTGCCTTCCGAGCACATGCACCTAGGTTTTATGCAATATCGCAACCGGCCGATGCATACGTCTCCAATTTCAACGGGCTGCGCTTTTTTTCCTGATCAAGTTACAGCCATTTGGAAAGGTATCTGCGAGGTAGTGGAACGCGATGCAATGATGCGAGCTTGGCATACTCGCCAACAGTGTACCCGTATCGACTTGAACTCTATCATTGATTTCGATATCACGGAGCGATTGCACCGGATCAAAGATCAAGGGCTTGCCTTACAAGTGTTTGAGATTTCTTCGATCGTTTCTATTCCAGTCATGTACGCCATTCTCATTGGCGAGGAGTTCCCCTACTACTGCGTTGGTGCCTCAGCTGACGCCAGTCCTGAACGGGCCATCATCAAGGCTGTCGATGAAGTAGTGTCTATTCGGACAATGGCCAACTGGAATGGTTTCCGGCGTCAGGGCGAACGGGACTACGAACTTTTCGATTGGGTAAACAGCCTGGACAAGCATATGGAATTATACGCTAATTGGCGAGATACTCCTGCTTTTGACTTCCTTTTGCGACAAACTGCTCCTGCCGTGACTCTACCGGAGTTGCGACAGCAAAAAGCCTGGCTGCAGGAGCCCCACTCCTACGCTGAACTGCAAGGCATTGGTCAAGATCTAGCTGCCCAAGGCTATGACGTGTACTGGAAAGACGTTTCTATCCCTGACGTGAAGGAGTTTGGCTACGTCACGAAAGTGACAGTTCCCCAGATGATTCCTCTGTCGCAGGCTTTCTCCTGCCGCTGGTTGTCGCCTTTATTCGACGACGACACCATCGCCACAGTTAATCCTTATCCACATCCCTTTTCTTAAGCCTATTTATCATGTTTGATCAACGACTATATCCTAGCCAGAAATATCATAGTGCATCCAGGAACAGTAGTGGTTTCATGCACGCGCTCAACGAGCACCTGATTCACTACCGCGACGACATTGTTCAACTCAAGGACAAAGTAAGTTTCACATTCAAGGGGCCCACTGTACCGCTGCCCCGGCCAGCACTGCCCAACGTAAGCCTGGAACACGTGCTAGAAAACCGTCGCAGTCAGCGAGATTTTACGCACAACCCCATCACATTAAAAAACTTAGCTACGCTGCTACATTATAGTGCTGGCTATAAGCACACGGAGGTTAAGCGTAAATATGTGCCGTCTTCAGGAGGAATGAACTCTGTAGAAGTATTCGCCTTTGTGCTCAGCTCCGAAGAAATTCCGCTTGGTGTCTACCACTATAGTTCCTTCAATCACGAGTTGGAAGAAATCAACCTAGGTGACTATCGCGAGTGGCTAAAAACGCACGTGTTTTTCCAGCAAGAGTTCTCTCAGGCTTCCGTCGTGCTCGTGCTGACTTCTATGATTGGCAAGCTAACCAAGAAGTATCTGATGCGCTCCTACCGCCTTGGCTTAATCGACGTGGGTCACGTGTCACAGAACATCTATTTGGCTTGCGCTGCATTAGACCTGAAAGTATGTGCCTCCGCTGGCTTCATTGACCACGAAGTGGACGAAGCGCTAAAGATTGACGGCGATGAGAATGCTTCCTTCTTAACGATTATGGTTAACTAAGATGATACAGCTAGAAGGCATTGCAAAATCCTATAACGGTCGATCTATTCTAAAGCCGCTAAACCTTGATGTTCCCTCTGGGTGTGTCTATGGGCTGCTTGGTCCCAATGGAGCGGGAAAAACGACCACGTTACGGCTGTTGTCGCGCATTATCTTACCTGACGCCGGCGCTATTTATTTTAACGGTGAGAAATACCAGGAACGGCACGTCAAGCAGATTGGCTACATGCCCGAGGAGCGCGGCCTGTACAAGGAAATGAGCGTGCAAGATCAGATTAATTACATCGCTGATCTGCAGGGTATTAAGCGACGCGAAGTAACTAGCCGGACGGCGCGTCTCTTGAACTTGTTCAACCTAGAAGGAGTGCTTAATCAGCCCATCAAGCGCCTATCGAAAGGCACCAGCCAGAAAGTGCAATTTATTTGTACGATTCTGCATCAGCCAAAATTACTTATTCTAGACGAGCCATTTAGTGGCTTGGATCCGGTGAGCTCGCAGGCTCTAGAAAAAGAAATCCTGCACCTCCGTAATAATGGCGTAGCGATTATTCTTTCTACGCACCGAATGGACCAGGTAGAAACTATTTGTGATAAAGTTTGCCTGCTCAATCAAGGCGTAAAAATGCTGGAAGGGAAAATAAGCGAGGTAAAAGCGCACTTCAAAACTGGTACTTATGAGCTGACTACTAATCGAACGCTTGATGATGCACTGCTAGCAAAGTATATATTCGTTTCGCGTGACAAGAACAATTATCGTGTTAGTCTACAAGACAATACGGAAGCATCTATCTTCTTGCAGGATATTTTATCTGCCGATGTTAGTGTGCAACGCTTTGTTGAAACGTCTCCAACGATGAACGATATATTTATCAATATTATAAAAAATAACACCATCTTTTCTCATCCTTTAAACAACTTAGTATGAGCCAGCTATATTATGTCGTCAAGCGCGAGTTATCAATTCGGGTGAAAACTAAATCCTTCCTATTATTTTCTCTAATATCTCCAATTTTATTTGTAATTCCCTTTCTCTTCGCCATATTCATGAAGCCGTCGATTAAGGCCGTAGTTAAGGTAGGCATTGTGAGTGAGCTAGCCGCGACCCAGGCAAAGGATACAATATTGTATCGGGGGTTAATATTTTTTCACCTGCCAGGCACGTTGGAACAAGCTAAAAAACAGCTTTCTAATCGAAAAAATGATTTATTAGGAGTATTGTACATTCCCGCGGATGCTGCTGCCGGATCATCTAGTATGCCGATCAAGTTATATGTACCGCAAAAGGATGCTGGACGAGAAAATCAATATAAAGATATTGAAGCTTACGTCAATCAATACTTTTTACAAACATTGGCTAAAAATATACAAATATCGCAGCAAGATATCGAGGCCCTTACAAACTACCGCAGCATCTATCCAGTTGTCGTTGATTACAAGAAGAGTAACGTTAACATGCTAGCTGCTTCTATTGCTTATACAACCGGTATGTTACTATACCTATTACTTATTCTTTTCAATAATTCAATCTTAAAAAGTGTTGCTGAGGAAAAACAAAACCGCTTGGCGGAAGTGTTATCTATGCATGTAAAGCCTTTTAATTTAATGTTTGGGAAAATATTAGGTTCCGGTTTCGTATCCCTGATGCAGATGACGTTATGGGTATTTATGGCAATACTTTACTTAAAAGGACTGCACTGGCTTGATGTAAATTTTTTTGGTGGCGGTAGCAATCAATCCGGTGGGCCATTTAATTTAACTTTTATTCTGAATAATGTGCAGTATTTACCAATTCAAAAGATGCTGACCTTTATTCCCCTCTTTTTCATCTTCGGATTTCTCCTGAATGGGGCCTTTACAACTGCCATAGGTGTGAGTGCAGCGGCCGACAGCAGCGCGTCACTTTCCTTCCTGGGAAACATCATCAATATCATGAGTATTTACGTGGCCATGTTTTCAGCTAGCTTTCCCACAAGTATGGTCACGAAAATTGCTATGTATGTGCCTTTTTTCTCACCTATGGCTATCCCCACTATCTTGCCCTATGGTGTTCCGGTACAGCAACTGCTTCTTTCGCTGAGTATCCTTGTGCTATCTTTTCTCGCCATGATTTATGTTACTGGCAAGATTTACCGCTTGTCTATTACTGCCAATGGCAACCCAGTTTCTCTGAAGAATATCTGGCGGTCATTAGCTACTAGCAACTAACACTCGCGTTAGCTAGCGGTACTTTCTAATCTATTGATTTATTAGGACCACCCGCTTGGACCAGCAGATGTCTGTAGAGCACCGTACCGCAATTGAGAGAAATTTCGGTCTTCTAATGGCTACGACTGTAGAACAATCAAGCACTATTATCTCTAGCAGGAACAGCACTGCATCCACACAGATAATGCTTGGTCCACCTTAAACGGGTAATTGTACCGGGCAAATGGGTGTATATCCCTGAAAATTGCCTCCGCTGAGCCCACCGTGCACCTTTGTCATGTTCTCACGACAACAATCTCTTTCTTCTTATCTGTCAACCTTTTCTTCATTTTTTTCAACCATTTTCTTATCCAACCATTTTTAACCAACTACTATTATGAGCACAAACCTCACTCCCAACGCTGAAGAAGCAAACTTCTACGCCAGCCTGCCTGCTGCTGAAGGTCTATCCGCCGTGGAACTGACCGGCATTGATTCAGAAATCACGGAAGTATCCAGCTGCTTTGGCTCTTTCGGGTCAGTCGGCAGCTTCGGTTCCGCCACAGGCTGCCTAGGCAGCGCAGGCACAGCCGGTACCTTCGGTAGCATGGCTACAGAGGAAGCTAGCGGAGCCTAACCAATAAAGTCAGCACAAAAACAAAAAGCGCGGTAGCTGATAGCTACCGCGCTTTTTGTTTTTGTGCTGACTTTATTGACTCGTTTTAGTGAACAATAGGAGGAGATAAACAGTAGGACTTAGGCAAGTAGTACGCTTGTGAAGCGACGCCACTAGTTCGGCAGCCAAGCCGGCCGACGCTGGAGCTAGGCTACTGGTGCACCCAGTCCCAGAACCAGCTAAGCATTTAGGACGCGCACCACCTAGAAGCCGCTGTCCACCCACAACCGGAGAGGCGCTGTTTCTCACGCCTACTCAACGGGTGTCAACTCCACGACCCCTTGTTGCGTTGGAGAAGCTCGGCTTGGTTTCTCCTGCATGCTTCTCTTCTACCGTCTTACATGGTTCCGCATTGCCCTGGCCTGGGGCGTGTTCACGCTCCTGATGATCCTGCTGGTGTATGGGCAGGCCCTGACGAGTGGCGCGCCCTTGCCCTGGCGTACCCTGGTGCTCGGTCCTCTGATCTACGGGCTGATTGGCACGCTGCTTACCCCCCTGGTGTTCGAGCTAGCCACGCGCTTCAACCTGACCGCCGGACGCGCGCGGTGGCTGCTGTACTTGCTGGTACACGCCGCGTCTAGCGTGCTGCTGACCATTGTTTACCGTGCCCTGTATCTGGCGGCCCTCTACCTGGTGGCAGCGCCGTGGGTGCACCTCTCCTGGGCAGCGATCATTGGATCGGTCAACGTCTGGGTTCCCATTTACTGGATGATCCTCTTCGTGGCTTATGCCCTGGACTTCTACCAGAAATGGCAGCACCGTAATGTCGAGGCCGTGCGCCTGGAAATGCAGTTGGCGCAGGCCCAGTTGCACGCCCTCAAGCAGCAGCTCAACCCGCACTTTCTCTTTAACGCCTTGAACGCTCTTTCTACCCTCATTGAGGATGAGCCCCAGGCTGCGCAGCGCATGACCGCCAAACTCGGCGAGTTTCTGCGCTTGGTGCTCGACCACTCGCAGGCCCAGCAGGTGCCTTTAGCCCATGAGCTCCACTTTGCCCAGCTCTACCTCGCCATTGAGCAGGTGCGGTTTTCCGACCGCCTTACCTTCACCCACCACGTGGAGCCAGCGACCTTGCAGGCCCTGGTGCCGCACTTGTTGTTGCAGCCCCTGGTGGAAAACGCCGTTCGCCACGGGCTCGCGTCGGTGGGCGGCGGCCGGATCCATATCAAGGCGACGCGCCAGGGCGATTGGCTCGCGCTGGAAGTGCACAACACCGGCAACGGTCCCACCACGGCCAGCCCGCGCGGCATTGGCCTGGCCAACAGCGAGCAGCGCCTGCAGACCCTCTACGGAACCCGCTACACCTTCCGCCTGGGCTCCGGGCCGGAGCAGGGTACCTGTGTTCACCTCACGGTACCCTTTCAGCTGGCCGAGCGCTAACCTTGACTGTATGACGCCGATCCGTACCCTGATTGTGGATGATGAGCCCTTAGCGCGCCGCCGCATTGCCCAGCTCCTAGCGGCCGCACCCGACTTTGCCGTGCAGGGCGAATGCAGCAATGGCACCGAGGCCGTGGCCGCCCTTGCCGGCGCCGCCCCCATTGACTTAGTTTTTCTGGACGTGCAGATGCCGGATCTTACCGGCCTGCAAGTGTTGCAGCAGGTGGCAGCACCCGTCTTGCCGCTGGTGGTCTTCGTCACGGCGTATGAGCACTACACCCTGCAGGCCTTCGAAGCGCACGCCGTGGATTATTTGCTCAAACCCCTAGACCCGGACCGCTTCACGCGCTGTCTCGCGCACGTGCGCCAGCGGGTCGCGCAACAACAAACCGGCCACCTGCAGCAGCAGCTCACGGCTTTGCTCGCAACGTTGCCCGCTCGGCCCGTTCCAGCCGAGCCGTTCCCCACGCAATTGTTGATCAAGCAGCCGGGCCGCTTGTACTTCGTGCCGACCGAGCAGGTGCAGTACGTCGAGGCCACCGGCAATTACGTCACACTCTACGCCCAAGGCCAGCCCCACGTCCTGCGCTCGACGCTGAGCCAACTGGTGCGCCAGCTCGACCCGGCCCAGTTCCTGCGCATTCACCGCTCGCTGATTGTGAATACCCAGCACCTGAAAGAACTGCGGCCCTGGACCCACGGCGAGTACCTGCTCACACTGCATGACGGCACGCACCTGACTTCCTCGCGCAGCTACAGCGAGGACCTGCAGCAGTTTCTCAACCAGTTTCTCTCCTAGGCGCTGCCCGCCACGCGGCAGTTCACCCCTAACTTCTTCCCCCTCGCCCCAGCGAAGCGCCACTTGGTCCCGGCCAAGCAGGGAAAGGGAAGACCAACGCGTAAGCACTTGTGCGCCCCGCCGCTTCTAGCGAGCAGGGGCCCCGTTCTTCCCGCTGATTTCTTCTTCCCTCACTCTTTCCCTACTTCTTTACGAATGAAACTCCCCTTAACGCCCACGCTACCCTCTGTTGCACGCCCGGCCTACGCTCGGTGGACGCGGCGTCTCGGCGCTTTCTTACTGGCTGCCACGGTGCTCGCGGGCGCCACCAGCTGTGACGATGATGATTCCACGCCGGATACGGGCATCCATCCAGCCGGTCCGCCCCCCGTTTGGGGTCCGACCATCAAGCCGGAAATGCAAACGGTCATTGAAAAGCTCGATAACCTGTCCAAGGGGGTTGCCTTGAACACGCTTACGCCCCAGCAAGCCCGCCTGGCGCCTTCGGCCACCGATGCCGCCATGGCCGTGATGCAGGACTACAACATTCCGGCGCCCGTACCCCAGGTCGATACCACCGGGCAGCGCATTCCCGTGAGCGGGGGCAGCATCCGCGTGCGCATCTACCGGCCTAAAAATGCGACCGGCTCACTGCCCGCGATTGTGTACTACCACGGCGGGGGCTGGGTGATTGCCAACCTGAACACTTACGACCCGTCAGCGCGTGCTTTGTCCGAGCAGACGGGCGCGGTGGTCGTCTCGGTCGCCTACCGGCAAGGGCCGGAGTTCAAGTTTCCCACGGCCCACAACGATTCATTTGCCGCTTACCGGTGGGTGCGCGATAATGCCCCCACGCTGCAGGTCAATGCCCAGCGCATTGCCGTGGCGGGTGAGAGTGCGGGCGGCAACCTCGCAGCCGCCGTGTGTATGATGGCCCGTAGCGCGTCGGTGCCGCTGCCCGTGCACCAGCTCTTGGTGTACCCCATTGCGCGCTACGACATGAATACGCCTTCCTACGCCATGTATGCTGACGCCAAACCCCTGAGCAAGCCTTTGATGCAGTGGTTCTTCATGTATTATCTGAACTCCGCTGCGGACGGCGCCAGCCCGTTGATTTCGTTGGTGAACGCGCCTACCCTGGCGGGCTTGCCCCCGGCAACGGTGATCAACGCCGAGCTTGATCCGTTGCAGAGCGAAGGCCAAGAGTACGCCAGCAAGCTGAAAGCGGCCGGCGTAGCCGTGACGGCGAAGGTCTACGAGGGCGTCACCCACGAGTTTTTCGGCATGGCTACGGTCGTGCCGGAGGCCAAGGAGGCGCAGGCGCTAGCCGCCGCCGAGCTGAA
>NZ_CP141186.1 GCF_035609205.1 Hymenobacter sp. GOD-10R | reverse complement strand
GCGGCTGGCCGAACATGGCGCATCAGTGCTATTTATCTTATTTTGCAGTGCACGAGATGTACTATTCTGGCAAATAATTTACAATAAATACGTGGACAAAGGTGCTCATTTTTATCGCTGTGATTTTCAAGTACATACTCCAAGAGATATCGACTGGAAGGGTGTAGGTGCCCGTACCGAAGCAGAACGGCATGAGTACGCAACGGAATTTATACAGGCTTGCAGAGCAAAAGAGCTTCATGCTGTAGCTATTACAGACCACCATGACATCCACTTCTTTGATTACATAAAAAAAGCAGCCTTAAATGAAAAAAATGCTGATGGTAGTGATCTGAGAGAAGAAGATCGGCTTGTACTATTCCCAGGAGTAGAATTAACGACGTCAAGTCCAGGATGCCAGGCAATCTTACTCTTCAATCCTTCTATTTCGGCCAATGTGATCGTTGGTGTTCTAAATACTTTCGGTATCCATCTGTCTGATACAACAGATGAAAAAACATCACCAACTATTAGGTTATCACCGAAAATAGATTTTGACTATATCTATTCAACCCTGGAAGATAATCTTCTCACAAGAGGACAGTTTATCCTACTTCCAAACATTAGCGCCCGTGGCGACTACACAATATTTCGCAGAGGAAACGCGCTGGTGTACTCTAAGATGCCATGCGTTGGCGGATATGTTGATGGAATAATCGTTGACAAGAACGGCTTCAATCAAAAGGTTCGTGGGAAGAATATTGAGTGGGGTAACAAAAGCGTAGGTGTTTTCCAAACCTCTGATAACAGACACCGTGACTTTAGTGCTTTAGGTAGTGCTGCAACTTGGGTAAAATGGTCATCTCCTACAACAGAAGCTATCAGACAAGCATGTCTTGCCAAGGAGTCACGTTTATCACAAGGCACGCCTGAGCTACCAGATATCAGCATTACAAAGCTTTATGTATCCGACTCGAAATTTTTGGGTCAATTTGAGATAGACTTTAATAAGCAATACAATGCTGTAATCGGTGGCAGAGGTACGGGTAAGTCTACTATCTTAGAATACTTAAGATGGGGGCTCTGTGACCAAGTAGCACCAGATAAGCAGGACGATGAATTAAATACAATTCAGTCAAGTAGAAGGGGATTGATACAGAAAACCTTACAAAAGAATGAAGGTACTGTGAGGGTTCATTTTATAAAGAATGGAACGCCTCACATAGTCAAAAGGACAAGCAATCCGGATCGAGTTTCCATCAGAATTGGCAATGGTGTATTCCAAGAATGCAGCGAGGATATGGTCCGAATGCTGTTGCCAATTCAAGCTTACAGCCAGAAGCAATTAAGTAGTGTTGGCGTAAGAATGGAAGAAATACGACGCATTATCGAAGCGCCTATATCGGAGCAGCTAAGAGATATAAGCCTTAGTATTTCAGATGTTTCGTTGGAAATAAGAAGCCTTTATGGGGATATACTGCGCAAAGAGGAGGCGGAAAGAAACTTAGCACGTTATGAACTAGAGCATGCATCTGTCAAGGAGCAGATTGCGGAGATGCGTCTTTCATTTTCAGCCACTGTGAAAGGCGACGAGAACATCATAAGGCTCAAGAACCAATTTGATGAAGAGCGTAAATTAATTGGAACATGGTATCAACAAAAAGATGCTCTGTCCGATATGATAGACCAACTTCTCAGCATGGTGCTTTTATTTCCTTATGCTCGGTTTAGCAATACCACACCAGTTGTACAGTCGATCTACAAAGACTTAGGTAACCGAGCAGCCCAACTACAAAAGCTTCTGAATGATGCAAAGAGCCTCGTGAGTGGGGACGGTAATCTGTCATTTGAAAACTCAATGATAGATTGGCTCGCAGCTGATCAATACACAGAGACGGAGTACGCTGAGTTAAAATCATTGCTGAACGTATCAGAGATTCAGAGGAAACACCTAGTGGAGTTGGAAGAGAGATTACACAGAGTAGAAAAGGGAATTGCGACTAATAATCAAATTATCAGTGAACTAGCCCACGTCAATATTCGGTACGAAGATCTGCGAGATGACTGGAGGAAGCTTCATGAATCTAAAATCACGCTATTGGCTCAAGAGTGTGACAGGTTCTCAGAATTGTCTAAAGGACAGATAAAAGTCGAGATGGAGAACAGTATTGATGTGGCCTCTATCTCAAAGTCTATCAAGAATTTTCTCCTTAAAATGGGGGTAAGAACCACACGGATAGATTCTATCACTGAGATGATTGCAGCGGCTTCGAAGCCTGTCGAAGTCTGGAATGATATTATGAACGAGTTTGAGATACTTGCTAAAATCACCTCAAGCGAAAACGGAGCAAATCAGCTACCAGTGACGGCGAATTTGGATAAGCATGGCTTCACCCAAAATGAGTTGATGAATATTATGCGGCAGTCTAGTAGCCAAAGCTGGCTAGATATGTCGCTTGAGGAAATCGACTTCAACCCGGTTTTAAAATATGCCACAAGCATTGAGTTCGAACAGTATATAAGCTTTTCAGACGCCTCAGCAGGGCAACAGGCAACGGCACTATTGACTGTCCTGTTGAATCAGCCAGGTGCCCCATTGGTAATTGACCAACCTGAAGACGATATTGATAACAGAGCAATGGGTGCGGTTATAGAACATCTATGGAGTGCTAAAAGGAAGCGGCAATTAGTATTTGCAAGTCACAATGCCAATCTAGTTGTAAATGGTGATGCTGAGCTACTTGTCTGCTGTGACTACGTTAAAAAAGATGATCAGTCGAAAGGTAGAATCAAATATGAGGGTGCTATAGACCAAGCTGAGATAAGGGAAGAAATAACTTCTGTTATGGAAGGAGGAGAAAAGGCGTTTACACTCAGGAAAGAGAAGTATGGCTTTTGATTTAGTTATCCATTCTTTTCTATAAAAACAGCTTAGATGTAAGCTATCAAAGGCTATATATCAGCTGTGTATCAAACAAATCATAGTTCACCTACAGTTGTCAAGCTGAAATGAGTGAGGTAGTCTAGCTGAACGCGCGCTCGGTGCTAGCGGCTGCTCGCTACCTTAACATCAACACAAGCTGCTCTATAAGTGACAGCGTGATGCACCCAATTGGAGCCACCGAAGTGCATTAATTGCAAGCTGCTAGCGAAGGGGTTAGCGGGATGTTGTACATGGTACCCATCCGCTACAAAATACATCTAAAACTGTATTACTTAATCGGACCACCTTATACTGTCACTCTCAATAACTGAGCTCGGAAGGGCTATCGGAATTGAGGCATTTTTACTACATATATAAGCCTATACGGCAGAGCATTACGTGTCGTAAAACATATCGGAGCTTAGGGGTATATTTGCAGGATGAATGCACCTGTCGCTCTCTATCGGGATCCATCGGCTATTACCCCTCTGAAACCGAGTATGTTGCCACCAGAACTGCGGGCACTCGCGTTGCGGATTGTAGAAGCTGCCGCTCGGCTTTCAAGTAGCCTGCATCCAGTTACAGCGTCCGCAATAGCGGATTTTCTGCGGCCGGCCAACAGCTATTATTCCAACCTCATTGAAGGCCACGATACTCACCCGTTGGATATAGCCCGTGCCCTACACGAAGATTACTCCGCTGATAGTCGCAACCGCTCGTTACAGCTGGAAGCCAAGGCGCATATTGCTGTGCACGCCCACCTACCGGAACTCCTAACAGAGGCAGGTGATAATCCTTATACGCAGACCTTTTGGCAGGCGGTTCACCGCGCGTTTTATGCGCACCTACCTGAAGAGTTTCGGTGGACCACTACGCTGGAGGGAGATCGCCTACCGGTAGTACCTGGGGAGTTGCGTACGAGCGAAGTAAAGGTGGGACGGCACGTGGCACCAGCGGCAGAAGTGCTGCCTGCGTTTCTGCAGCGATTAGAAGATGGCTACCAACCCCGCTACGAACATGACCGCTTGGCGCGGGTAGTACAGATTGCGGCGGCTCACCACCGACTCGCCTGGATACATCCCTTTTTAGATGGTAACGGACGAGTAATGCGTCTATTTAGTGATGCGGCATTCCGGATTGAAGGCTTAGATGCTGGCGGGTTGTGGTCTATGTCAAGAGGCTTGGCGCGTAGTGAGTCTACCTACAAGCAAGCCTTAGCCGCTGCAGATACCCAACGCGAAAACGACTATGACGGACGAGGCAACTTGTCGGAGCGGCAGCTAGTAGCGTTCTGTATATTCTTTCTGGAGACAGCCTTGGATCAAATTACTTATATGACCAGTGTGCTGGCTATTGACGACATGCTAAGTCGATTGCAAGGACTAGTGCAACTATTGGTGATAAAGCGCAAGTGGCGGCCGGAGACATATTACGTGTTAGAGGCCGTGTTTCTCAAAGGCAGTATTGCAAGACGAGAAGTGGAACGGCTAACTGGATTATCCGACAAAACGGCCAAAGCACTAGCAACACAATTACTACAAGCTGGCTTACTGGCTACGCAATCCGGCGACCACCTAACCCCATACAGGGCAGCGTACCCGATTGGCTTTGCCCCAGCGCTGTTTCCAGGGCTATACCCGGCCGGCAAGGAAATCGATATGATTAATATGGGGTAAGCTAGGACCGAAAATCCTCACACTAGGTCGAAGAACTCACGTGCCTGCTACCCTCTTTAGCTCGTCCAACTCAACGTCGCTTAATACGTGGACTCACTCTTCTAAGTCTGGAGCGCCCCTGTTGGCGACTACCAACCCATCCGAAAGTGATTCTGACCGCCAAGCCAAGTGTTAATGCTTGATGAATTGTACCATCACAGCAGCTGATAGCCGCGCTAGAGAGGCACCGAGCGTCTGACATACGTAGTGAGAAAAGGTACACGCAAAAATCGTTGAATAGAAATAAAAAGAACATCCAGTCATCCTAAGCAGAGCAAAGTATCTCTACTATTTGGCTAGTATTGCTTATATCTTAGATCTTATAGACTACCCCTAAAATGCTGCTAAAAAAGTTTCGTAATCAGCTTGTATCCATACTTAATGAACACAAACTTCCATTGGCTCATTTTGAAATGAAGGATGATACTAGTTTCTATCTTCAGCATACAGCATCGCAATTTGAGTTTAAGCTGATCGAAAACATCTCTGGACATGAGGGTTTCAGAGGAGGATTTTACGTCGTTTACAAGCCCGATATATATGCTAGTCCAGAACCTTCGGAGGCAATTGATATTCCTTATAGTTGGTCAGGAGTATTGAAAGTATTTACTGAATGGGCATCTGCTTTACAGGAGGAATTAGAACTACCTGACCTATGGGCAGAAGCCGTAAAAACTGCCCAGCTCTTTGCTGGCAGTGCTGAAGCCGCTGACGACAAGTTTACTCGCACCGAGCTAGCTGAAGTTCAAAGCCAGTTACGCCAGTTGCAGCAGAGCTTTACTGCCGCTACCCTCCCTGAAGCTGCTCGAAAGAAACTGATCGAACTAACCCAAACCGCTGCTGTAAAAGCGGAGGGCTTGACCAAAAAAGATTGGCAGAACTGGATTATTGGTGGCTTCATTCAAGCTATCACTGCGCTAATGCTTAATCCTACCCAAGCCAGCGAAGTCCTGAAGCTGGTGAAAGCCGCATTTGGCGGACTGTTTTTACATTAAGCATAGTAGATGAAGCCTTATCTTAAAACTACCCTCCGCAAGCTTGTCCAGGAGACTACTACCGAGCTCGAAAAGCAAAAGCAGGAAAAGAATACGTACTATCGCCCTGACCACAAAAAAATTGCAAGCCTTTGTGCTGGACTGGAAAAGTGGGTTAAGCAATACCCATTAGCTAAGGGTGCCAGCTATCAAAAATCCATTCAGGAAATCAAAGTAAAAGCATCGGCAGAAGCCTCATATAGTTACCGCACTTCTCCAACCAGTGATTATGGTAAGTTACTCGCACGCTTTCGTACGCTGGCCCAAAAAGTCGATAAGGAAAACCGTAACGTCTTTATTGTCCACGGTCGCGACCACATTATACGGAATGAGGTGCAGCAAGTACTCCACTCTCTTGGCATTCCTAGCATTGTCTTAGATAAAGAAGGCGACGCTGGTCAAACTATCATTGAGAAATTCATCAAAGCTGCTGAACAATGTGAGTACGCTATTATCATCGGCTCACCTGATGATGAAGGCCGTCTGAGATCCAAAACCCGCAAGCTGACACTTGACGGCCTGCGCCCACGTGCTCGCCAGAACGTAGTCTTAGAATTAGGCTATTTCTTGGCAAAGTTGGGCCGCTCAAACATATTCCAACTCTATACTGGTGATATTGAAGCTCCCAGTGACATGCAAGGGGTCATCTATCAATCGGGTAGCAACTGGAAACTCAAGCTAGTGCGCGAAATGCGTGACGCAGGTTTTGTGATAGATCAACAGGCGGCTGATCGACTATAGTCGGTTTTGGTTAATCATGAGCCGTCCTACGGATATATTATTTTCTGCCGCTTAGCTCCGATTTAGTGAAGGTATTTCAGTTCACGAAACCCATCTCAGATCTTGTTTTCTGTACTTCGCTGTTTGTACTAGTTTAATGAACTGATTTTGTCTCTGTTTAAGTCTTCTTATTCCATTTCTACTACAGGAACAGTTGTACAGAAAAAGGAGGGTGGCTGTTGCAGAACTCAGGTCTAATTAGTCGTTGGGTTCTTCTTCGGTTTTCTACTGGCCACCACTCGTCGTGTTCGTAGCTTGAACAGCGAAAACAGAGGCGCAGGCGGAGGTAAGGCGAGGGCCACCGTGCGGCACTTGCGTGGTTGATACTTGAGCAGCTTCTTCAGATTATAGGCAATCGCGGCCAACAGCATCGTTTTCTGGGCGCCTGCTTGGCCACGGGTACCCACGCGCCGCAAACCGTAGTGGTGAATCAGGTTGCCGAAGACCGGCTCGACGGTGCTTTGGCGCTTGCGGCGCATCACCTGGCCTTGGCTACTCTGCTGGCGAGCCCAGGCCCGGCGGTAAGCCGGATCATACGCCGTGCGAGTCAACTGCTTGCGCCGTGCCGTGGGCACACAAGTCGACTTGAGCGGACAGTGGTGGCAGTCCTGGTAAGCGGTCCAGTAGATCTTCAGCCAGCTGCCGTCGGCACTGGTGTCATATTTTTGGAACGGGAGCGCCTTGCCCGCCGCGCAGGTGTAGGTGTCCGTCGCCAGATCATAGGTAAAGCCCTCGATCTGGGCTTTGTACTGGCCGAATACCGGAATCCAGGGCGTAATGCCGCGCTCTTCCAGAAAGGCATAGTTGGAGCCATTGGCGTAGCCGGCATCGGCCAGCAGCTCCTGCCAGTGCAGGCCCTGTGCTTGTAAGCGCGGCTGCAGACGGCGGACCAAACTAGGTAGATGCAGACTATCGCGACTGTCGGCAAAATCCGCTTGCACGTGACTGATCACGCCCTGCGCGGTATCCACGGCCAGGCTGCAGAGGTAATTCAAGGCGCGCACTTTGCCCGGTTTGACCGACACGCGTGCATCCGGATCCGTGGGGCTGTAGTGCGTTTTGTTGCTCCAGAGCTTGGCCTTCTTGTGCGTCGAGCCCAAGGACCCGGCTACGTTTTTGAGCTTGGCTTGACGGGCGGCCTCGTTGCGCAACTGATGCGCGGGGGCCGTGAGTACGGCGGCGGAAGGCGCGGAGTCGGCCTGGGCGAGCTGCTTGGGCTGCAGGCTCTCCAGGGAGGCATTCGCCTTGATCGGAGCTGAGTCCACCGCTTGCGTATTGCCCGCGACCAGGCCCTGGGCCACGCATAAGGCAAAGACCTGGTCGAACAGCTGCTCGAAGACCGACGCAGGCAACAGCTGGCGTGTGCGGCTAATGGTGGAATGCCAGGGTAGCTCTTCGTCTACCTCGTAGCCCAGAAAATAAAGGATATCCAGCCGCAGGGCACAATGCTCGACGAGGCGTCGATCGCTGACCAAGTTTTCCAGCCGGCCCACCAGCACCAACTTAAAGAACACGACCGGGTCGAGTGAGGGCTGCCCGGTGTGGCTGTAGAGCGTGCGTGTTTCCTCGTAGAGAAATGTCCAGTCCACCAACTCGGCGAGTCGGCGGTAGAGGTTATGGGGCGGAACCCGCTCGGAGAGCCGGAAGTGGGTCACCTCTTTGTCGAGGTACTGCTTCTTACCTTGCATCCTGCTGCTACGAAATGCACCGCAATCCGGACAGGCATTCTGCAACAGCTACCCTCGTGGCTGTTGCAGAAGTCCCAGCAGTGCCTCTACCTGCTGCTACCACCGCGGAAAACCGGCTAGAATACCTGATTATGGCCTCTGTTTTCAGTCGGTAACGGCTAGAATCTACCGCTTCTACGCTAGTGCTATACTTTTGCAACAGCCACGAGGGTGGCTGTTGCAGAACTCGCCGTCAGTGCAGGCGGGCGACTACTTCAGTAATCCTTTCGCACGTTTGTGCCGAGTACGCTGTCTGCAATGAAGCCTAAAGGGCGGTCCAGGCGGTGGCAAGGGCACTCAAGGCCACCCCTAGTTGCTGTTTGGGCGCATAACGCAGGAGTTTTTTCAGGTTGTAGGCAATGGCGGCCAGCAACATGGACTTGTGCGCGCCGGCTCGGCCGCGTACGTTGATGCGGCGCAAGCCGTAGTGGTGCAGCAGGTTGCCGAAAACGGGTTCAACGGTGCCTTGCCGGACCCGGTGCATGTATTGGCCTCGTCGGCTGCGCTGGCGGTGCCAGGCTCGGCGGTAAGCGGCATCAAAGGCGGAGCGGACCAGTTGCTTGTAATCGGCGTAAGGAACACAGTTCCCTTTATGGGCACACTGCTGGCAGTCCTGGTACGCCGCTCGGTAGTGCTTGACCCAGGCGCCGTCCGCCTTGGTGCTGTACTTGCGAAAGGGCAGCGGCTTGTCGGCCCCGCAGCGATACTCGTCCGCGGCGGCGTGGTAGGAGAAACCGGCGGCTTCGGGTTTGTATTGCCCAAAAACGGGGATCCAGGGAGTGACGCCCTGGTGTTCGAGCAGCGCATAGTTGAAGCCGTTGGAGTAGCCCGTGTCGGCCACCAGGTCGCGCAGCTGCAGCTCATGGGCTTGCAGTCGTTGCTGTAATCGTTGCACGAGACCGGGCAAGTGCAAACTGTCGCGCGAGTCGGCCAGGTCCGCTTGCACATGACTGATCACGCCCTTGGTGGTATCCACGGCCAGGCTGCAGAGGTAGTTCAGGGCGCGCACTTTGCCGGGCTTGATGGAGATACGCGCCTCCGGACCGGTGGGACTGTAATGGGTTTTGTTGCTGAGCAAGCGTGCGTGGGGGCGGGTAGCGCCCAAGGAAGCAGGTTCTCGCTGTCGTTTAGCCTGGCGCGTGGCTTCGTAGCGTAACTGGTGAGCCGGCGCGGAGCGAATCGAGGCTGGGTGCGGCGTGGCCGGTGGTTTCGGTGGGCTCCCCACCACGGTCAAGATCGGTTGCACCGCGTGTACCGGCTGCTTTTCGCACAGGCTGTCGAGCGAGGCATTGGCTTTCACCGGGGCCGAGTCCACCGTCTGGGTGTTGCCCGCCACCAAGCCTTGTTGCACGCAGAGACTGAAGATGCGGTCGAAAAGCTGCTCAAATAGGGCGGCCGGGTAGAGTTGGCGGGTGCGGCTCACCGTGGAGTGCCAGGGTAGGGCTTCGTCGAGCTCGTAGCCCAGAAAGTAAAGCAGGTCCAGCCGCATCGCGCAGTGCTCGAGCAAGCGGCGGTCGCTAGTAATGTTCTCCAAGTAGCCCACCAGTACCAACTTAAAGAACACGACGGGGGCCAGCGAAGGCTGACCCGTGTGGCTGTAGAGGTCTTGGCTGGCCTCATAGAGGAAGCCCAGCTCCAAGAGCGCGTCGAGTCGGCGGTAGAAGTTATGGGTGGTCACCCACTCGGAGAGCCGGAAGTGGGTGACCACCTGATCCGTGAACTGCTTCTTGCCTTGCATCCTCTCTTTACGGGAGCACCCGATACTAGGCTAGCACTTCTGCAACAGCCACGAGGAAAAACTGTTAACTTATTTCCGGATAGGACACTTCCAGCAGGTACGTATGGAGTGGTGAGGATCTTTCAACATAACAAGGTCCTACTCTATTAGGTCAGGGTAGCCTTGGCGGAATGCACAGAGCACAGACGCATGCGGAGCAGTAACTGCCGGATCTAGAATCTCCGGCCAGCTGGCTATTTTTGAAAAGCCATCTACTAATTGCGCCGTTAACACTTGTTCGCTGTACGAATGAAACGCTACCGCTTCTTTTTGTGAGCGCCCGCAGGGACAGGTGCTCAGTAGCAAAACTCCCTTTGTCTGTATGGCCCTACGGATTAGCTGCAGGTACCGGGCTAATTCCAACCCGGGCGTTAACTCGTGAAAGGTAGTTCGATCATGCCAGATAACGTATTGCCTCTCCGGAGCAAACTTTCCAATGTCAGCTCGAATCCACTGTACTTGCTGACTACGGAGGCCGAGTCGCCGCTGTGCCCGCGCGATAGTCGGGGCGGATTGATCTAATACAGTTATGTCCTGGTAGCCCTCCGCCAGCAGATAATCCACTAAAAGGCTTTCCCCCCCACTGACGTCAATAATAGCCGTTCGCTTAGCAGGAGCTAATGAACGAATCAACGCTAGCGAAGCAGTGGGTTCAGCTTGCGACCATTGATGTTGGACGCTCCACTGAGCCGCAACAAGTTTTTTTTCATTGTGCAAAACTCTCTCTAAGGCAGCCATATTAACTACGTAAAACCTTTGAATATTTACTGGATCCCGTCACTCAATTTGTGCGCTAGTGCGACCCTGTTGAGCAAGCACTTAAACAGTCTGCGGCATTGGCAGAAAAAACCAACGTGCCTTTGAGTAGCGTCTCATAACCAATTTTGGCCGTTTGTTGAATGAGTTTCTCCCGGCTGTGTTCATCAGCCGCTACGAGATAGAAAAGCTCGCCTGAACACACGAGATTGGCTAGGCCAATGACAAACTGCTGATCCAGTGGTAGGTGAACAGCACAATGGACTGGTGCGAGCTGTCTCAGTGGGGCTGAACGCGTATCAATAATCAATATTCCCGTCTCCATACAGGTTACTGCACTTAGCCGTACCACGCGGCTGATACTCCATTGGTAGGCTGGCGCCCCCATTTTGTTCAATAACGCCGCCAAGGCGATATAGGGTGAAGTACGCGATGCATCAGCGTGTACCAGGGTCAGAAATTCTTCCTCCGTATTAGCTTGTAGAGCATAATTCCCGACTTTCTCCGTTCCAATATTGCTGTATTTGTCGCCATGCGCCGGATAAATCAACACGTTATCAGCCAGCAGTAATAACTTTTTGTAAATGCTATGAAAAAGTTGCCGGGCCGCCGCTTCATACTGCGGCAGGTTAGTGTCCGACTCCTGTGAAGCAGGACGACCTACGTCGCCCGTAAGCAAGGTGTCGCCGCAAAAAACGGCCACACATTTTTCAGTGTGACATAAAACAATGCTTACAGACTCGGGAGAATGCCCAGGCGTGTTTAGGGCCTGAAACGTAAGGTTCCCTAGTTGAAAAGAATCTCCTTCGTCGAACCCTATATGAGGAAAATGCACGTTACCTCGGCGACTGACCCGAATTACGGATCCCGTCGCGCAGGCAATCTCCAAATGGCTGCTCACAAAATCAGTGTGCAGGTGCGTCTCAATAATGCCTACGATGCGTGCTTGTTGTACCTGGGCATACTCATAATAAGGCTGCGGATTGCGCGCGGGATCTATCAAGACAATCTCGTGTGTGCTTTCGCTTACAACGGCGTAAGATAATTGAGAAAAGGTTTCATCTTTGAATTGTTTTATTTTCATCAACAAATAGAAGGAAGTGATGCGAAAGTCTCCAGGTTATTCCCATCTTATCTAACGCGAATCTGCAGTTGGTCAGCTTCTGAAGGTTTTCTGCTCCATACCCTAGCTCTTCGTGTAAGGCCCCCGTTGCTACTTCCTCACGCCATGACGGGATGACTTATATTCCATTACACTGTTACGTAGCGTAGTAGCACCCGCTAACGACCGCATGGGGAAACTATCAGCTTGTAGCCGCTATACCTCTTTTAACCACAGCAAGGCTTCTTCGCTAGCCTCGAAACAGGACACGTTGAGCGGTAACGTATCTATCCGGGCCAGCGTCAAGTGCAACACCGCGCTACCAATGGTAGCGCGA
Source organism: Hymenobacter sp. GOD-10R (assembly GCF_035609205.1). Classification (NCBI taxonomy): domain Bacteria; kingdom Pseudomonadati; phylum Bacteroidota; class Cytophagia; order Cytophagales; family Hymenobacteraceae; genus Hymenobacter; species Hymenobacter sp. GOD-10R. The sequence continues at coordinate 146,805 of NZ_CP141186.1, read as the reverse complement.
TCCTGCACCAAGGCACAATAGCCATATTGTATTTCTCGGGCCAATCGAGGAAACCAGTCGTGGAGTAACCAAGCGCATTCGTCGATCCATACGGGTGGCATTCCGCGGTGATCAGAATAGATCTTATGAAGCCCTTTTTGTTTCAACAGCACCAAAACGTGTTCTAATACTTCGCGAAAGGAGGCCCCAGCCAAGGGAGAAATAAACCAGTTAATGCCTATGTACCCTGCCGGATGATAAATTACTTGGCCGGTTACGTTACTGAAATACAAGGTTTCCTGAGAAGAATTTATTTTGTCCATCGCTAATTTCTAGCACGTCCACGGATGCCAGTTTTAATGTGCAATTAGACGGGTTTCGGGCCGTAGCGAGTCGCGGATTTCCATTAGCAGCATTTGGTCTTTCGTCAACTGCAGCACGGGTACGGGAAGAGTTGGAGCGGGGCGCCTGAAATAATTAGCTAGTTTCACAACCCAAAAAATGACAAAGGCAATAATTAAAAAATTGAGTACGGCATTCAAAAACAGGCCGTAGTTGAGCGTAGCTGCCCCCGCCGCTTTTGCTTGCTCCAGCGTGCCGTAGCTCTCGCTATTTAGCGTCAGAAATGCGTCCTTGAAGTCTTTGCCATGATTAGCTAAGCCAACTACAGGCATTAGAATGTCGTTGACCATCGAATCTACAATTTTACTGAAGGCGGCACCAATAATAACACCTACTGCTAGGTCCAGTACGTTTCCTTTAGAAACAAACTCCTTAAATTCAGCAATAAAGCTCATGGTTAGAAAGGTTAGGTAAGAAGAAACGTTAAATAACAGCTCAACTCTACTGCAGACTGACTGCATCATTCGCCGCCGTAGCAGGAATAAGTCAAAACTACACTGGACAAAACAATGCTGCTGCTCTTCTAAGCCAACGGTTATATTTTGTACACGAATGATATTTTTTGCTAATTAAATAAGTTTATTAACGAGTATATTCCTCGCTATTTGACTGCCATGTCTAAGCCTGAATTTCTCCCTACACTGGCCTGCGTTATTATTGATGATAACCCCATGAGCCGCTTGGCGCTACAACATTTTATTGAGATAACTGACAACCTTACTTGGCAGGTTTCCTTACCGGATGGCGTGCAAGCGCTCAATTTCTTTCGCAATGGCGGCCACGCCGACGTCCTCTTTCTGGATATCGAAATGCCGCATTTATCTGGCTTAGAGTTGCTGCGCGTTCTGCCCCAACCACACCCACAGGTCGTACTGGTAACTTCGCACCGTGATTTTGCCGAGGACGCGTTCGATTTACAAGTCGCTGACTATTTGGTCAAGCCAGTCGCCTATGCTCGTTTCGCGCGCACCGTGAGTCGCCTGCAAACGAACGCCCAGTTGTTACCGGCAGACCTCACGACCACGACTGATGACGCACACTTGTACGTGAAAACCAACAACAAGCTGGTGCGGTTAAACTTTGATGACGTTTACTATATCGAAGCCCTATCAGCTTACTCCATCCTAGTAACAGAAAAACAAAAGCATATCGTTTACGCAACGCTCAAAGCACTAGCAGAACGCTTGCCGTTTGCGCATTTCCAGCGAGTACACCGTTCCTACGTGATTAATACACACCATATACACGCCGTAGAAGATAGCATGATTTTGCTTGGATCGTACGAAATACCCTTAGGCAAAGCGTATCGCGAAGACTTTTTTAGCAAACTTCGCAGTCTTTAGTTTAAGTGAACGTATGCGTAACCTCAAATCAGTTGGTCAACAGCTAGGCTAACCTAGCCTGTAATTTCTTCGATAACCTACGCTTTCTTGTTGAGCCTGTTCGACAGTTGCTCCGCCGTCGCGTAATGCAGTTGCAATCAAAGGAGCTAATTAGCGTGCGGTAAAGTTGTTACAATACGATTTACTAATTCAATCAGCTTTGTTGCGGCTGTTTGCAGCTCTTCCTCCTCATATGCGAGTGAAGATTCCTGCCGTTGCCGTACGCTGTAAAGTAACTGGATGGGGTCTACAGCGGCTGTAACACCCAGCATTTCTAAGTTAGGTTTAAGGTGATGTACCAACTCGCCCACACGGGTCCAGTTTGCTACCGTAACGTTTGCACGCAATTCTGCCAGCACTAGCGTACTACTTTGCCGGAAGGCCTGCAACATACTCGTCACAAATGTAGGGCGCCCGTTGGCCATCTCGTGCAAATAGCGTAGATCGTAGAGTGGGGAAGTAGAATATATGCGTTGTAGGGTAACGAGTTTGTGGTAAAATTCCTCTTCGCGAAATGGCTTGGCTAGGCAGTCGTTCATTCCTGCCGCGCGATAGAAAGCAAGGTCAGATTGAAAAGCATTTGCGGTGAGTGCCATAATGGGAATTTGCGCACGTGTAGGGTCCAAAATGGCGCGAATGGCAGTGGTCACTTCAACTCCACTCAGACCAGGCATTTGAATGTCCATCAAAATGATATCAAAAACCTGCGTTTGCGCCTGCAGCAAGGCCATGTGTCCATCAGTAGCCTCAACGACAACGCAGCCCCACTCCTGCAATAATAGATTCGCTACCTTCCGATTGACAAGATTATCTTCGGCCAGTAGCACGCGAAGACCACGCAAGCAGCCCGTATCATACGGGGTAACAACAGGGGCTGATGTCTTGTCAGCGGCTTTCTGAAATGGGAGCCGAAAAGCAAATGTGCTGCCTACTCCTACCTCACTTTTTACAAGTATCTCCCCGTGCATTTGCTGCACAATAGCGCGGCTGATACTTAGGCCTAAACCTGTGCCACCATACTGCCGGGAAGTAGCTGCATACGCTTGCTGAAAATCGTCGAAAATGTGCGGTAGTTTTTCAGGAGAAATGCCAATACCCGTGTCTTCAACGCGAAATTCAAGGGTGATCGTTTCGGCATCTTCGGCGTGCCAGTAGGTACCGACTTGCACTTGCCCCCCCATTTCGGTAAACTTAACGGCATTTGCTACCAGATTGATTAGTATCTGATTTAGCCGGTGCATGTCACCTACTACCCACGGGAATGAACTAGATTCAGGAACAGATACCTCCTTGAAGGTTATGCCTTTTTTGGCGGCCTGTAAGACAAGGGGTTGCAGTGCCTGCGTGATCGCGTCATCCACATGGAAGGGAATTTGTTCTAACTCTAATTTACCCGCGCTAATCTTAGCCATGTCAAGCACATCATTGAGGATGCTAAGCAAGTGCTGACCGGAATAGAGGATCACGTGTACAAACTCCCGCTGACGTGCATCTAAACGAGTTTTAGCTAACTGCCCGGCCATACCCAATATACCATTCAATGGGGTGCGAATCTCATGGCTCATATTAGCCAAGAAACTTTCCTTGGCGCGAGCAGCGCTTTCCGCAGCCTCTTTCGCGTGCAAGACGGCTCTTTCCGCATGAATGCGTTCGGTGATATCATGGGCGTGAGACACGACGTACGCAGCTTGACCGGGTTCCTGCACGAGCAAATTACGGTAGAGTAAATAACGAATGGTCCCGTCGCTGTCTATCTGTACACGCTGCACACCCGTTTCTTCGCCAGCAGCGGCAATGCGTTCCAAGTAATGTGGAAAAGTTACTGCATCTGCCGCTGGCATAATAGTCGCCAGACTAGTTCCTACCAGTTCTGCGGCGGAAACACCTAACAAAGCTTCAAGCGCTGGATTTACGCTCAACATGTTACCTTGTAAATCATGCGTGCCGATTAAGGCGTGCGTGTAGTGCTGTAGATCACGGTACTGCTTTTCGCGGTGCTTCAGCTCTAGTTCTGTTTGTTTCAGGCTCGTAACATCCGTGCTGACTCCTAGGATATGCACCGTGCCATCCGGTCGTGGTAAAGGCCGTTTGATCGTATGAAAATAGCGAATGCTGCCGTCCAGCAGTGTCAAGGTATCTTCCGTCACAACTTCTTGGCCGGTTGCCAGCACCTGTTGGTCAGCGGCAGCCCATTGTTGTTGCTCGGTCGTGAGGGGGGTAGCTGGACTATCTGACTGGAGGGGGTACGTTAATTTTGAAAGCTGCACCAGGGCGAGATTCCGGAAAATGAATCGTCCCTCTACGTCGCGTACATAGATCATAGAGGCATCCGTGTCGAGCACCTGTTGCATAAAGGCCTGTTGCTCGGCTAAGTGCGCCTGCGTATCACGAGTTCGCTGCTCGGCCAAGTAGCGGGCTGTCATGTCCACTAAGTAGAGGTTGGCGTATCCTTCGGCCGAGATAGGCACGACGAACACGTCAAAATGATACGTACCAGCACTCATATTGAATCGCTCTGCGCTGCCGCTCGCTAAGGCGCGGGCGGCGGCAAGGCGCATTTCCGCGTCGGCGCGCGCAAAAGACTCAGGTGTACATTCGGTCCGGCAACGTTGCGCCGCTGGGTTCATGTATAATACCTGCCCACGGTGATCAAGTCGCACAATCGGGTTAGGATTTTGATCAGGCACGAGAGCCACCTGTCGCAACGCATCTTCGATACGAAATTGAGCTGTGGCATCGCGATAGCACACCAAAAAGCCATTCGACATTTCTGAGGGCCCGAGTGGGCGGCTATCCCGGAGCAAGACGCGACCGTCCGGCAAGCGCACCACGTAGTCTGCTCGTCCTTGGTAGGCGTAAGCTTCGTGCAAGAGCTGGGCGAAGGCCGATTGGTCTAGGATGGTATGCTCCGCTTGCTCAACCAAGTCACTGATGGATTTGCCAATCCATTGACGCGACGCGCCAGGCAACCCGAGCAGTTCACACAACTGCGTATTGATGACAGAGATTATGCCTTCCGAATCAACCAACAACACCCCTTCGTGTAGATGCTCGGTTAGTTCCGTTAGACGCTGCTCGGCTATTTTGGCCCGAGCGGTAGCCACCTCCAAGGCATGCTGTAAGGTAGCAATATATTCTTCGTGCTCAGAAGAAGCAAGTAACGGTGCTGAAGTAGACATAAGCAGAATATAGAAGCTTGTTAACAAGATAATCTATTAGCACCACCTCATTGCCATCCCATGACTGAACGTAGTCAAATACGTACTCAACGGCCGTATTTACATAACGAATAATTTGTATTTATTCAGCTATTATTGTTTTTGAACCAGAAATTTTTGTTCTGCTAATTGACTTTAATTACCAATTCAGGTCAAATAAGCTGAGTAAGAACTATCAGGTAATGGTCGAGAGAGCTAAGCAAAGGATTTGAAATGGTGATGAGTTGGACGTTAAGTCCACACAGGATCGGGCTAGGTACACATGGGATTACTACCAGTGACAGCTAGAATGCAGAATACTATATTTAAAAGATGTTTATTATCCGGCGTTGCCTTCTCACTAGTCTGTAAACACTAACTAACTTAGTTGAACATCATTACCGTTAGCCGATCAAGACATATATAGCTACAAAAAATGCTCGCACTAAAAGTGCTACATCAATATCGGTGGCTGTTCCAGAATTCTTAGTAGTGAATTGGATAGACATTAGTAATAAATATAATAGCTTGAAAAGCCTATTTAAAGTCGTAATTTTTAATGAGCGAAAGAGCGAATGCCACTTTGTAGAATAGCCAAACTGCTTTACTCTGTAAGCGCCGACACTTCAAAAGGAAACAGGACACTGAGCAGGTCGATTTCGTCGACATCGGTCGTGCCTACCTACTTGGAAATCGACTTATGATAGGTTGGGTGCAATCTCCTCAAGCAGGTACTTATAAGCTACAGGATTTTTCAACTAGATACGATGGTACGCATCGCCCTGAGACTTGAGCAACGCTTATACTTTCAACTGGCCATCTAAATTATGGTAAAATATATACCAACGCTTAACCATCCTCTGCACAAATGAAGATGTGCGATGTCGTTTTGGGTTAATGTTGCCTCCTTAAGCGTAATAGAATGAAAAAGGTGTAATTATGAGGTTGTCTAGCTAAGCCGGACACAACTGGGACGTATTTTTGAGTTGGGCTTCGGAGTGGTTGGGGGAGTGGTAGCCGAGGGCGGAATGTTGGCGCTCGGCGTGGTACTAGGCGATGTGGTGGCTGATTTCGAGCTTGGCTTCGGCCGAGCCGGGAAAGCTGCCGCCGTCGAGCAATTCAGCCTTGAAGCGGCTCCAAAAGGATTCGCCGTGGGCGTTATTGTAGCAGTTACCGCGCCGGCTCATGCTTTGCTGGGCGCCGTGTTTGGCGACCAAGTCTTTGAAGCGGATAGCCGAGTACTGGCTACTCAAGGTGACGCCCCGGCGTCCCCTTGAGTCGGAGTGGACGACGAGCCCGGCCGATGGGCGGCGTACGGCTATGGCGCGGCGCAGGGCTTCGCTGACTAGGTCTTAGGGCATCGTCTCGCGCATGTCCTACGTGCCTCATCAGAGGCATCAAACCCGACGACTTTGCGCGAGCAGCGGTCGAGCCACACGGCCAAGTACAGCCAGCTACCGCCCTGTCGGGGCAAATAGGTGATGTCGGTCACCTACACCTGGTTGGGGCCGTTGGCGCCGGTTGGCTTAGCAAGCTGTTTGGCGCGGCCCTTACGGCCAGGGCGGAATCGGTGGTACGGGACACGAACGAGCGGGGCTGCTGGGCGCGCAAGCCATGGGCCTTGAGCACGCGACGGATGGGCCAGCGGCCTACCCCTAGGTGGCCCTGCGCTTACACTTCTACGCGCAGCCGGCGCGTGCCGTAGCGATGGAAGTGGTAGGCAAACGCCTCGCGCAGGGCTACTTGCCAAGCCGGCTTAGTCGGCCGGCACCTGCCGACGGCGCTTCCACGCATAACAGGCGGCCGGAGCCTTGCGCAGCTCTTGGCAAAGCTGGCGGACGGGCACGGCGACAGCCCGCTGCGCGATGTGCTGGTAGGCGCTCACTGGGTCGGCTAGCCGAAGATGACCTAAAATGCCGAGCTCTTGCTCGGCCCGCTTGAGGCGGGCGCGCAGGGCTAGGGTGGGTTAGCTAAGCCGAACACCAAAGGGACATTGTTTAAAATTAAATTTCTAAGTGATTGGGGGTTTGATAGCCAAGCAAAGAATGACGTCGTTCAGCGTTTAAGTAAGTGATGTAGTGGCTGATTTCGAATTTAGCGTCGACCAGACCAGGAAAGTTGCCACTGCCAACCTCCCTAAGTGGACAAGCATTCGGTCTGGAAGGCAGGGCTCTCAGTCAATTGTGAGCTTGCAAGGCAACAGTGGTATGACTTCTTTGCTGGCGCACTATACCTAAGTCTAGCTAAAAAGAAAACCCAGCGTAGCTGCTGAGCTTTCTTACGTTTAAGAGCAACTTACGAATAACAGATAATAACGGCGCAAACTTACAAGAGGGTAGCAGCGCGACCTAGAGGAAACATTAAGATAATTTAATACATCTCCTCCCCACTTGCTGGGCTTGTTTCCCATTATGAGATAAAAGCCACCGGAGCTCGGAAGAGTTGCTGCGCCCTGCCTGAACGGACGATTCACTATGATGTGGAAAAGTAGTTTGTAAGCCACCTAGTAAATAACAAAGCAGATAAGCGGTTCAATTTATTCTGGATATAGTGCTAAATAACTGATAAAAAGCGATTTGCGTGCATTATTCTCAAAATAGGAATTTTGTATATTTTTAGGAATCTGTTTACGCAGACTTTATTGCCAAGAGAGTTTGATGGCCAGTAATGCAGTAGAAAGGCATCGTAGGCCTAACAGAACCGGCATCAGTACAAAAAGTGGATTTTGATTTTTCTAATACTATACATTATAATATTTATATTTATAAATATTATATGGAACTTGCTGTCGCTTTCAAGAGCACCGCTGTCCCCTTCTATCCCTTCTCTGCAACATTCGTATGAAACTTCACGCTTCCCCCTTCCACCCCGTTACCGGTACCCTCCTCCCTGCTTACCGCGATGCTTATTTGCGCGGCGATCTGTCCAGCAAAAATACCGAAGCCGTCGACGCCTATATCAAAGCCAACAGCCAACAAGCGGATGCGACGCTCCGTCGCTTCTACGAGCTCAAAGGCAAAGGGCATGATGTACAAGCCGTGGGTTGGGTACAACGGCAGTTTGATCTGCTCCGCACCGAGCCCCAGCGTTTCCGCCAGCGGGCCGCAGCCCTGGTCGTGGGCACCGCGCTCGTGGGTAGCGCCGTCTTTGCCGGCTCGAGTCGCCCCACCACGACGGAGGCGACTTCCCCCCTCGCGTCGTCGACGATGGCCGCCGCCGAAACCGAAGGCTCCGCGAGCTTGCTGCGCGTGGCCACGGTCCGCGGCCGTATCCTGGACGAAGAAGGCAAGCCGCTGGTAGGCGCCACCGTCCTGCAAAAGGGCAGCTTCTACGGCGTGAGCACCGACGCGAAGGGCGAATACCTGCTGCGTGTACCCGCGAACCAGCCCGTTACGCTGCAATATGGCTACGGCGGCTACACCGACGAAGAAGTACAGGTAAAAGGCGGCACCACCGAAAACATGACCCTTGTTCCTCAAGTGAAAGCCAAGCACGTCAAAAAGCACCGCTGGTTTATCTTCTAAGCCAAACGGACCCGTACCTGGTGTCTTCAGCTACTACAAAAGGCCCGGCTGCTAGTTGGGCTTTTTTAGTGGAAAAGCACTTTGGTCTTTGATAAGCTCGTTTACTCAAACAACGAGAGATCGTTACGATGCTTGTCTTCAGCTTGAAGGACAAGCCGGCGTTAGGGCCGCACTGGTGTAGCGGCACGGTACCAGAAGGGCTGAGGGGAAGAGGCAGCGTGTCGCATGATCAACTCTTAGGCAAAGAGCCTGCCACAGCATGCTCCTTGGTGATTACCATAACGTGCAAGCCATAGCGCGGCCTAGTAGAATTCTGTAGTACTTGCGGCCACCTTCCTTCTTTCCTTCCGGTTGATGGCTACTCGTATAGTAAGGACTTCCTGCTAGTTTGCGAATGAGGCAACGCACATTTACTAGCATCCCCTGGGTTTTGTGCACTTCGTTTAGTTGCCGGGCGCATGTTCCTCGGCTTTGCGTACGGCTTTCGACGCCTTCTTGGGCCAACTATACCCTACCGGTGGACACCAGGTCCTGATTGATCAACGCCGCTTGGGGCCCTTCTCCGCGGCAGATACCAGTTGGTTCCTGCTCGACTGGCTACTCCGGGCCGTGCTCAGCGCCTGTCAGGCACTGGCTCGGGTGAACACGCACGCTACTCGGCAAGAAGACCATGCAGCAGTTCCCAGTCGTCTACCGCACCTCTGACCAGGAACCCCTCGCCATGGCGTGGCTCGTAGCTCAGCAGTAACCACGCGCGACATGCCGGTACTCTGTTGCTCGGCGAGAAAGTGTACTTGCTGCCAGGGAGCAACAGGCAGCCCGATCGCGCTGGTACAGAGAAATGCAGGGTCTCCCTGATCATTTCTTTGCGCGACCCGAATGGCCTAGCAGGCGTAGCAGCCAAAGATCTGCTGAAACGAGGTCTGCCTATCCTCGACAATCTCCTTGGGCAAGCTAGGGTGTAAACTCAAGCGCACCGGGGCGATCTGACATTGCAGCACCAGGTTCTCGGCTAGCGTCGAAGGCTGGTGCGCTGGCCAAACGCTCCGCCGCGAGGGCGTGCTCTGGAAGTAGGCCTCATACTTGTGCTCGAGTTGTGCCACGCCTTGCCAAAAGGCGGTACGTTGCGTGGCGAGGGTCGCACTGCATACGGGGAAAGAAGTACGTTTACGCATCAGCAGAGGGGAGCAAAGCAGGTGAACACCGGGACCGGCAGCGGCTCGTAGCATGGTCGACGACGTACTTGCCAGCGGGCAAACTAGTCCTCGCCGGGCTTGCGCGCAAACCGCTCCAGCCCTTCCTTGCTTCTTGAAAAGCGAGTATCTCTACCCAGCTCAACTCTCCCGCGACATAGCGCTGATATAAGTGCTGGTCGTGCGGCGAGGGCTTGCCGTGCGCTTCGGCGGCCAAGATGAGCAGTTGGTGCAGAATGTGCGCGCGTTGCTGCGGCGTTTGGGCGGCGGGTCCGAACTTACGATTGTAGGCCATACCAAAAGAAGAAAAGGTTCTCTAAAGGTACCGGCCCCGGTGAGGGAACACGCCCGTATAAACGCGGGAATGTGCTTGCCGTAAATACGGGATTTGAGAGGCGCACCCCGCCGTTACCTTAGTAGATTGTTGCTGAGCTGTTTAGGTATCTATTCCAACTCGAGGGTTCCGGCGCTTACTTGCTGGCTACCGCTGCTGCCGCACGAACGGCTGCAACAAGCCGCGGAGACTGGGCCGCGGCGCTTCCCTTGCCATGCCGTCTCCCAGCCGGGGCGGAATAAACTGCTCAAGCCGGGTAAACACGCCCACCGGTACGAAACTCAGGCCCATGCCCCAGTAGGGAAACTCGCGCCGCCGCACCATCTCCTCTCGCCGTACCTGCACCTGGTGGTGGCGCGGATCGCGCTGAATCTTGGCAAAGAGCGCCTCAACTTCGGTCCGCTCGCCTTCCAGCACCTGCAGAAACTGTCCCTCGCTGTAAAATAACACCCCCGTCAGGTGGTGAGATGCGTTGTACACCCGCGCCGTTGCCACTAACCCTTGTACGTCGGCCGCACCGAGTCGCGTGGTCGCCTGACTCGTATACACCAGTGAGTAGAGCATGCTAGTAAAGTCATGTAACCGAGCACTCTTCTCGCAACCGTCGCCGAGCACCCGGCGCGAGACGACCACATGCTTCCAGTCCGATAGAATCGCTGCTCGCTGCCGCCAAGACCGTAGACGACCGCTACCTGAAGGCTGGAGCGAGACAGGACTTTTGGTCTGCGACAGCCTCCAGGCTGCATCTAGGTAAACGACTGCCTGCTGCGCAACTAGGAGCAGATTTGTCCGGACTTCTTCTCCGTACTGGCAGGCTTAATGTACGCAATTATCTGCGCTACGTTGTCCCCGGTTACTTAGGCAGGCCGTTCCTGTCATTGATACAGGATTTTGGCTGTCAATTAGATACGTCAAATAGCAGGTCCAATTTTTTCCCGTAACGACTCCTTGTCGGCGCGTTTCTCTCTTCTCACGCAAGCCGAGCAGCGCTACCCCGCCGTCAATACATAAGCCGCCAAATGCGTCCGTGATGTGGTCGGCGTTAGCTGGCTCCTCTCATGGCCTCCAGCTTTCTAGGCGTGGCCATGAGTACAGAAACTGGCTTTTTCAACGTCACAGCGGGACGCTGCCTGCGAAGCCCTTGTCCACCCGGAGCACGCGCTATTATACGCTGCGCCAACGACTGCTCGGGAGTGCCTTGCTCGCCGGCTTGCTGTGGCTGTTGCAGCCTACGTAATGCGCACCGGCGGCAGTAGTCCGTCGCCGGGATGCAGAACGTTGTGGCTCAATCCTAGGCGATAAGCTCCTGCTGCTTAGTTTAGTAAGTGGGTATTTTTATCTTGGAGCATGCAGTCTGCGCTGGGCGATGTCTTGTTTGCCTTTGTAGAGAAGGACCACTTGTGGTTGAATCCCGCCTACCACCTGCAAAAAGCGTGGTGGTCCGTGGTGCTCGATCGGAAGCGCTTACACCATCAAGGGGCACTGGAGTACGGGCAAGCCTTGTGCGCGGCTTACCTGCAAGCGTATCCCGAGGAAGAACACCGGGTGGGCCAGCGCCAGATTCTGAGCGTGCTGCTGCGAGCCTTGGATACGGTGGGCTAGCTTCTCTCGTAGGCGAGCAAGGCCGTGCTCAACGAGGCAAGGCGTTTACTAGTCCAGACAAACACCTGAACCAATGCCGTGCCCAGCCCACGGTGATAGGGGATTATAGATTGCCCATACTCTAGCCGCTCCTACTGAGCGAAAGCCGAGAGAATACGCAAGGCCTCGCTTTTTGCCCGTTATTCCGTAGTTATGCGTCGATAAATAAGTAGTTATCCGGCCTTCATTCCTAGTAGCGGCGAGGGCGCCGCCGTATAAAAAGGATGAACGATCTGTCAACGGAAGCCGCGCGGCGCCGGGCCATTGCCTGGGCCACCGCCCTGGCCGCCAATACGCCCCTGGAACCCCAGGCCTACGAACAAGGGCTGCTGGATGAGTATGCCGTGGGCGCCCTCTCGCTGGAACAGGTGCTTCGGCTGCTCGATGAGCGCGTCAAGCACGTGCTCTACCGCAGTCGGGCCACGCAAGCCTTCCGTGAGGAAGCACTCAGCGAGCTGCTGGCCGAAGCCCGGGCCTGGAACGAGCAGCACGGCATCACCGGCCTGCTGTGCTACAGTGACCGCCAGTTTGTGCAGCTGCTGGAGGGCACAGCCGCGCAGGTCGACCTGCTCTACGCTCGCATCCAGCGTGACCCCCGCCACCGGCAAGTGACTACCCTGAGTACGGCTTACGATGCGCAGCGCTTCTTTGCCGATTGGCAGATGGCTTTCATCACTGCGGAAGAAGGCGAATTTCACTGGGTGCTGACGAGTTTGCAGCAGACGACCCATAGCGCTTCCCTCGCCGAGCAATACGTACGGGATTCGCACTTGCGCACCTTGCTGGAAGCCTTCAGCCAAGCGTGAGTACAGCCATTAATCCAGCAACGCCTTCTAGTTAGCTTTAGACAGTTTCATGAAACCCGAAATTTCGGGCTTTACGACAGCTGCCTTCTTCTTAATCTATGGAGAGGCAGTCATCCATGAAAGTAAGTAGTTGGACACTGTAAGCATGTTAAAAAACAGGCACCTGCTCACCAACGAAGGGTATACCCTTGCTATCGTTCTGCACGAAGCTCTTCGCCAAAGTGCTGCTGCAGTATAGCCTGTACCTTCTCCCGGGTAAGGGGCTTGTTGAGGAAACCGGCAATGGGGAGTTGCTGGGCGTGCGCTAGGTCGCGCTCGTGCAGCGAGGTCGTGAGCAGGACAATGACAATGGCCTGCCGCTGGGCGAGCGGCAGTTGCACATACATTTCCAGAAAAGCCAGTCCATTCATCACGGGCATGTTCATGTCTAACAGGATCAACTGCGGACAGGCAGGGGCCGTCGAGTCCACACAGCTTTGTACCACCGTGCGCAAAGCCTGCTCGCCATCCTCGGCCACGAGCACCTGCTCGGCGACTTCCATGCGGGTGAGCAAGAGCTTATTCAAGAAGTTGGTCGTGCTGTCGTCATCGACTAAGAGCACACTGGCTAAGATAGGCATTGATTGGGCGCTAGGTGGGAAGGGTGACAGTAAAGATGGTGCCCACGCCCGGCTGGCTCTGCACGGTAATAGTACCGCCGGCGTTCTCTATAAGGCGCTTGGTGATGTAGAGGCCGACGCCGGTGCCCTCCACGTGGGTGTGCAGGCGCTGGAAGAGGCCAAAGAGCTGGCGCTGCTGCACTGCACTCATGCCCAGCCCATTATCCTGCACCGTGAGCATCACCTCGGACGCCGTTTGCGCGGCGTGCACGCGCACCTGGGCGGGTCGGTCCAGGGCGCGGTACTTGACGGCGTTGCTGAGCAGGTTGTAGATGATGGAGCGCAGGTTAGCCGGCGAGAAGGACACGACCAGGTCGGGGGCTACTTCGACGCTCAGCCGCACGTCGGCAGCCCCGATAGCGGGCACCAGGTCCAGGCGCACGTTCTCCACGACGCGGGCCAGCACGACCGGCTCGGCCGGGCCGGCGTGAACCAGTTGCAGGCGGGAGATATCCGTGAGCTGGCCGATGGTGAGTTGAAAGCGCCCTACCGTTTGATTGAGTAAGTCGAGCAAATGGGCCACCACCTCGTCCTGCTGCACCGCCGCGGGCAGCGTGTCGCGCAGGGCCAGCAGGATGCTCTCAATGTTGGTGATGGGCGCTTTCAGGTCGTGCGAGGCCGTATAGACAAAGGTATCCAGGTCCACGTTAGAGCGCGTGAGCTGGCGGTTGCTGTCGAACAGTTCCTTGTTGGTAGTCGTCAGCGCGTTGTTAACGGCGGCTAGTTCCTCGGTACGCGCTTGCACGCGGGTTTCCAACTCCTTATTGAGGCGCTCGACCTGCTGGCGGGCAACCACGGAGTCGGTGACATTGTAGGAAAAATTCAGCACCCCATTTAGCTGGCCCTGCGCATCGCGCAAGGGCAGGAAAAAGAAGGTATAGTACCCCTGCTCCAGCTGGCCGGTGCGCGTTAAATCCACCTGCACTGGCATCTCGGTCGCGGTGAAGGGCTCGCCGGTCTGGTACACCCGGCCGAGCTCGTCTAGGATGCCGTGGTCAACCAACTCGGGCCAGACCTGCCGGATGGGCTTCCCCAGCAAGTGGAGTCCGGGGGCTTGGCGTTGGTAGCCGGGGTTCACAAGGGTAAACACTTGGTCGGGGCCTTCGTTCACCGCCACGTTGGCCGGCAGTAGCATGAGCAGGTCGTAAAAGCGCTGGCGCTGGATTTCGGCCTCGGCGCGGGCCTGCTCGGTTTGCTGGGTGCGCTCCTGCACCCGGGCTTCCAGCTCCTGGTTGAGCTGTTCAATCTGCTGGCGGACCAGTACCTGCTCAGTTACCTCCACGGCCACGTCAATCACGCCCAGTACCCGGCCTTCGGTGTCGTAGAGCGGCTGGTAGACGAAGGTGTAGTAAGTAGTCTGTAGCTGCCCGTCGCGGAGCATCACCGCGGGGGTTTCCGTGCCCCGCACCGGTACCTGCGTGCGCAACACCTGGCGCAGCTGCTCGTCGAAGCCCTGGCCGCGCAGTTCGGGTACCGCGTCGAGCAGCGGCTGGCTCAGCACCTGCTCGGGAGTACGACCCCAGATGGCCGCCATTTGCGCATTGGCCGCGGTGATGCGCAGTTCCTCCCCCTGAAAAAGCCCAATCGCCACAGGGGCCTGAGTCAGGACCGTCTGCAACAAGGTGCGCTCCCGCTCGGCTGTGCCCAGCGCTACCAGCGTATCTTGGGTGCGCTCCTGCACCCGGGCTTCCAGCTGCTGGTTGAGCTGCTCGACCTGCCGGCGGGCCCGCACCTGCTCCGTCACGTCGTAGGAGAAGTCCAGCAGGCCGTCGATGCGGCCCTGCGCATCACGCAGGGGGCAGAAAAACGCATTCAGAAACAGCTGCTCGGGCGGCCTGGTGCTCTCCGAGCCCAGCCAAAATTCCTGCTCGGGGCTGTAATACGGCTCGCCAGTCTGAAACACGTGGTCAAGCAAGCCAACAAAGCCTTGCGCTAGGGCTTCGGGCAGGGCCTCCTGCAGGGGGCGACCCAGCAGCGCCTGGCCCGGAAAATAGGCCTGGTAGCGCGGATTGACAAAGGAGAACACGTGGTCGGGGCCGTGGTAAGTGGCAACCTGGGCCGGCAGTTGCATGAGCACCTCGTAAAACCGCTGGCGCTGGGCCTCGGCGTCGGCGCCAGCGGCCCGCTCGGCGGCCTGGCTCGCGCGCAGGGCCACTTCCACGGCGGTGCGGGGCTGCTCGGTGGTATCGGTGAAGCTTACCAGCAGCCGCTCGCCGCTGCGCCGGGCGCTAAACCGGAAGTAGTTATCCAACCCATCCTCTTGATAATTGACCTCATAGGTGAGCAGCTCGCCTGTCTCGAACACGCGCTGGTAGTAAGCGAAAACCCCCTCTGCCTGCGCGTGCGGAAAACAATCCAGCAACGTACTGCCTGGCTGCCCGGTAAGGCCTGTCATACGCTGCCCAGCGGGGTTGGTGTAGTCCAGGGCGAAGTCAATGATAGCATGACCATCGGGGGCAAAAAGGGGGCGTGCCAGCTGGATAGCCGTTAAGGATACCTCCAGCATGGTCAGCCAGTCGGCAGCCGTAAATAAGCCGGCGGGGCTAGAGTTGAGTTGAGAATCAGTCACGAAGAATAGCGTTACACTAGCAAAGAAGAAGTTATAATAGACAGAAAACAATCGCCTACATGCGGGCACTTACTTGTCTACTCAACGTTCGGTAAACGGGGACGCTACTCATGGGGTTAGACGGCCATCAGCAACTTCGGCTAGCTGTTCGTCGATAGCCTGGCAAGCAACCTAGTTA
The DNA here is from genome assembly GCF_035609205.1 of Hymenobacter sp. GOD-10R. NCBI lineage: Bacteria > Pseudomonadati > Bacteroidota > Cytophagia > Cytophagales > Hymenobacteraceae > Hymenobacter > Hymenobacter sp. GOD-10R. Next base: position 130,941 of record NZ_CP141186.1, on the reverse strand, counting down.
CGTATTTTCTGTCTTTTCTCCACTGATGACCTAGGCCAGCATACTACTGCATGGCATCATCTTAAAGCCCCGCCTTGGGAGAGAGTGCGGGGCTTTTATATGCCCGTTACGAACCGGCCTATCACTTCCGGTGACAACGACGCTGGTATTCGCTATGGAGTACTGCTGGCCGTAGCTTGTTTCTTGTGGGCTCACCCTGCTTGAGAAGGAGTGGACAGTAAAGTACCTCGTATGGCGAGGAGCTACGGGGCGGTGGGCGCTAGACAGCCCGACGATATGGCCTAGTAAAGGGTATTACCGCCCTTGAGGTAGAAGCAAAAACCTGATCCACTTATGCAGGATCACGACTACTTTATTCGTAATTATATAAAATAAGTTATATATTTACCTACTCAGAACCTGCGTACGCTATTATTTCTATTATCCACAAAAGGCCCAGCTACTCGTTGGGCTTTTTTAGGGGCGGTTCCCGGGTTGAAAAAGGGCATCAAACAAAGCCCGCAGCTGGTGTGTGGCTTCGGTAAAACGGGCACACAGTTCCTGTTCGGGGCTCAGGTGATGGGTCAAAGTAAGCACGTTGGATGAGGGGAATCCAAAAACTATTTCAACGAAAAAGTAGTAAGCACAACGCTTGCACGCGCAAGCCTAGCTGGACGCGTGCAAACACCAGTTTTGGGTATCCTACCCGTGCGAACCAGGTGCTATCCTTTTCGCTTCTGTGGGTAGGCTGGTACTGTCCGCAGGAGACCAGCAGCTGGGGGATTGTTCCCGTTCGGCCTCTCCCCCGAATACTGGTTTCGGGCGCGCCGGCTTTTCCAGGACCCTAATCCAACGGACTCCTATCAGGCCAACACCACCAACGAGCAAGGGGTAGCACACGATATGACTCATCAGATCGCCGGTGAGAATGACTGAAAAATGGCAAGGCGAAGCCACTACAATCGTGTTGTAACAGTTACAAGAGAAATCCCCTCTTGGCATAAGCGCGGATTTATCTTGACTAACTGCCGCGCCTGGCACGCTATTGTTCCAGTCTGCGGCCCTTGTTCTCGCTTCCGGATGCTCAGCTACCAGTAGTAGCCTGGCTACTTAACTGGCCGGCTTAGGCCTCTTGCTCACATAGTACTCGCGCAGCAGCGTGTACACATCATCGAGTCGCTGCATCACGAGATCCAGTACGTGCTTCGGTACGGGTATCTGCACCGCGAGGCGCGTCCCGAGGTAGCGCACCAGGGCTACGAGTTCCTCGATTTCCTCGACTAACAGCCCCTGCATGACTTGCCAGTGTTCTTCCCCTAGGCCATCGATCAAGCAGTAGTGCCGCACGGCGATGGTTTGCGCCACCAAGTCGGAAATGCGTTCCAGTACCTGTTGCTCCGCCGCGCTAAAGGTGCGCGGCTGGTGGTCAATCACGCAGAGCGTGCCAATGGTGCGCTGGTCGGGCATGCGCAGTGGTACCCCGGCGTAAAATTGTAAATCCCGCATCCGCGCCGCTGCCAGGGCCTCCGCCGTTACCCGTGCCTGTTGCGGCTGCGTGGTCAGGTCGGCAAATACGACTGCCTTGTTCTCGCGTACAGCCACCGAGCACAGTGCTTCCACGCGGGGCTGACGTTCTTGGTCCCCTAAGCCCTGATTGGCGATGTAAATGGCTTCTTCGGCTTCTACGAGGGCAATCAGAGAAATGGGCAGGCTGAATATTTGGGCAGTCAAGCGCACTAGTTCTTCAAAAACAGCTTCGTGTAACGAGCTGAGAATGGCATAGTAATGCAGCGACCGAAGGCGGGCCGCCTCGTCAGCTGGTAATAGAGAATCAGGCGTCATAGGCAAACCAAGCAAGGGAAAAGGAACACTTCACCTAACCAATCGGATCCGCTGAAGGCTCAATTAAGACTTAAAGGCTAGGATGAGATCGCGCATCCGGTCGATAAATAAACTGTCGGCTGCTCCCAAGTCGGGCAGCTGCTGCGCCATCTGTGCGGGCGCTACGTAGCCCCGTAGCTGCTCGAACGCGGCCGGGGAGACGACTTGAAACCCCATCGACCATTCCGAGAAACGCCGCACTGGAATAGGGCGATCAGCGAGTTTGAAGAGGCCTTGGTGCCGGCGGTCCTGGCCAAGTTGGGCGTAGAGTTCTTCCAACGCGGCCTGCTCTCCCTCCATGATTTGCATAAACTGGCCATTGCTGTATACGAGCGCGCCGGTAATGCCTCCGCGCTCGTTGCCTTGCTGCGCCTGCCGGAGGAGTTGCGCTAATTCAGCGTCGGTCATCGACCAGCTGGCCGTACTCATGTAAATGATTTGGTGCATGGCTGGTAAACCCGTGAAAGCTCAACTAAAAGGTAAATAAACACAATACCTTATAAAGTATGCCGCAGAGCTGCCTCGTGCATTTCGGTGCCACAATCGCCCCATGCTCGTCTATGCCGCCTTCCACTGTCTTGTCCGGCAATAGGTTGACAGTTTTACTTGTTTTCTTGGTTTAGTCGGCCTCCTTTCGCTGAACCAATAACTCTTCTTTGAAGCCACTGCGGATGTGGCTTTTAAGTGTTAAAGAGCTTCTTTATAAGCTAGTTTGTTCATGGAAAATCATCGTTTTCTTGAACCACTCAGTTGAAAAATAGCTTTTCTTTCGCTCTAAAGCAGCTTTGTAACGCGCGTAGACGGGATTGCTGGTTCAGGTAACCAGACAAAACTAAACAATGAGTCTGATAAAAGTGATAAATACAAATCCTAAGCCCCGCCTTTGGCTTATCGAGAGTAAACACAGCAACCTATAACGTTCTGTGAGGGAGCATTTACCGCCTGTTGTAAGCCCAATTGTCGAGCTTGCATCCTTCCTGAAGGAACCTTTGCCGGATAAAGCGGGTAAAAGTGGGGCTGGTAATTCCACGTTGTCGTTACCTTTGCCTGTAATGCGTCTGTCTACTCTATTTTTCGCCTTGTACTTCGTGTGTCTCTCGTGCCTGACCTGCGCTGACGAGACTCCTGTGTGCCAAGACCAGACGCAAACAACAGTGGCCGCCTCGTCCCATTCGGATTGTGATACTGATGCTTTGGGGGACTGGTGTTCTCCCTTATGCCAGTGTCACTGCTGCGGCGGAGCCGTCGTACCGCTCGTCCCATTACCGGCGCTTGTTCAAGCTTCGCCCCGGGTATGGGACTCGGCTCGCCAACCTGTTCGATTCGTGGTGGCAGCGCCAACCCGTGCTCCCGGAGCTATCTGGCAACCGCCGCGGGCCTAACCTTTCCCTTGTTTTCCTGCTGACCACCCCCACCGGGCGGCCTGCTTCGGTATGGAGCAGCCCTGCCCGGTTTTCCAACGTGTGACGTTGGCCCCCGGGTGCGTCGTGGCCACGCCGTTTCCGCTCTTAACAGCCGGAACCGCCTCGCCGCAGGGTTTTCACGGAAGTGTTAGACCTAACCCCCACCAGCGGATGTTCGACCGGCTGATTCATTTTTCCATTCACAACAAGCTCCTTATCGGGCTGCTAACCCTGGCGTTGGTCGCCTGGGGCGGCTATTCCCTGAGTCGATTACCCATTGATGCGGTACCCGATATCACCACCAACCAAGTCGTGGTCTATACGGTGGCCCCTTCGCTGGCCGCGGGGGACATTGAACGACTCGTTTCCTTTCCCATCGAGCAGAGCGTGGCCACCATTCCCGGCCGGGAAGAGGTGCGCTCCTTCTCCCGCTTTGGCCTCTCCGTGGTCACGATCGTCTTCGAGGACCCGATTGACATTTACTGGGCTCGCCAACAAGTGGCCGAGCGGTTGCGCGAAGCGGAAAGCCAGATTCCCGCCAGCATCGGCCGGCCCGAAATGGCGCCGGTCACCACGGGCCTCGGTGAAGTCTACCAGTACTTAGTGCGCGCCAAACCCGGCTACGAAAAGAAGTACGATGCCCGCGAGCTGCGCACCATTCAGGACTGGATCGTCCGGCGTCAGCTACTGGGCACGCCTGGCGTCGCGGATGTTTCTTCCTTCGGTGGCCTGCTGAAGCAGTACGAGATTGCCCTGGACCCTACCCGGCTCCGCTCTCTCAAGGTGACAGTGGATCAGGTCTACCAGGCCGTGACCCGCAACAATCAGAATGCGGGCGGCGCCTATATCGACCAGAAGCCCACCGCGTATTATATCCGCACGGAAGGCCTCGCCGAGAATGCGGCTGACCTGGGCAATATCATCGTGCGCAGCACGCAAGGGGGGATGCCCGTGCTGGTGCGCGACGTGGCCGACGTGCGCCTGGGCTCGGCCGTGCGCTACGGAGCCATGACCCGGAATGCCGAGGGCGAAGTCACCGGCGGCATCGTGCTCATGCTTAAAGGCGCGAACGCAAACGAAGTGATCCAAGCCGTGAAAGCGCGCATGGCGACCGTGCGCAAGTCGCTGCCAGAGGGGGTGACGATCGACGTGTACCTGGACCGCTCCGACCTGGTGGGGCGCGCAATTCACACGGTCAGTCAGAACCTGATCGAGGGGGCCCTGATTGTGGTGTTCGTCCTAGTGCTCTTCCTGGGTAACTGGCGAGCAGGCCTCGTGGTCGCTTCCGTGATTCCACTGGCCATGCTCTTTGCCATCAGTATGATGCGCCTGTTTGGCGTGTCCGGTAATCTGCTCTCCTTGGGCGCCATCGACTTTGGCCTCGTGGTGGATGGGGCCGTGATCATTGTCGAAGCCATCGTGCACCGCCTGCAGCACCACATCGGCACGGCCTCCCACCCCGAAGGCGCTCACGGGGAGCTCACCCGCACGCAGATGAACGAGGCCACTTACGAGGCAGCTTCCAAGATCCGTTCGTCCGCCGCCTTCGGGGAAATCATTATTCTGATCGTCTACTTGCCCTTGCTAGCGCTCACGGGTATTGAGGGCAAGATGTTCCGGCCCATGGCCGAAACCGTCGCTTTTGCCATCATCGGGGCGTTTATCCTCTCGCTGACCTACGTCCCGATGGTCTCGGCCCTGCTCTTGAGTCGGGCCACGGAACATCGACCTACCTTCTCCGACCGCATGATGCGCTGGTTGGAAGCGCGCTACCAACCCGTACTGGAATGGAGCCTACGCCATAAGGTGGGGGTATTAGGGGCAGCCGTCGCCCTACTGATTGGGGCCGGGCTCTTGTTTCGCACCTTAGGGGGCGAGTTCATTCCCCAGCTCGCCGAGGGAGACTTCGCCATTGAGATGCGCACGCTCACGGGCTCTTCGCTGAGCTACACGGTCGAAAAGGGACAACAGGCTGCCGCCATTCTCCGACGCCAGTTTCCGGAAGTAAAGGAAGTGGTCGCCCGGATTGGGGCGGCGGAAATCCCGACTGACCCCATGCCGGTGGAAGCGGCGGACGTGATGGTGGTCCTGGAAAAAGACCAACGCAAGTGGACCTCCGCCCGCACCCAGGAGGAATTGGCCGAAAAAATGGCCGAAGCACTGGCGGTCATTCCCGGCGTGACCTTCGGTTTTCAGCAGCCCATTCAGATGCGCTTCAACGAGCTGATTTCGGGCGCCAAGCAGGACGTGGTACTCAAAATTTACGGCGAGGACTTGCAGCAGCTCAGCCGCTATGCGGCGCAGGCAGCGGCGCAGGCTCGCGGGGTAGCAGGTGCCCAGGACGTGTACCTGGAGCAAGTCACCGGCCTGCCCCAAATTGTCGTTAAGCTGGATCGTAACCGTCTGGCGCGCTTCGGCCTAAACGCGGACGAAGTGAACCGCACCGTGCAGACCGCATTCGCCGGGCAGAGCGCCGGGCAGGTGTTCGAGCAGGAGCGTCGTTTCGACGTGGTGTTGCGCTTGGCACCGGAACTGCGTCAGAACATCAGCAGCGTGCGCCAGCTGCTGCTGGCCACGCCCACCGGCGAGCAGATCCCCCTGGAGCAGGTAGCGGCAGTGGAGGTGCAGGAAGGTCCTAACCAGATCCAGCGCGACGATGCCAAGCGCCGGATCTCGGTGGCCTTCAATGTGCGCGGCCGGGACGTGGAAAGTGTCGTGACCGAGTTGCAGGGCAAAATAGACCGGCAGCTGAAGCTGGCGCCGGGTTACTACACTACCTACGGCGGGCAGTTCGAGAACCTACGGCAAGCCACCGAACGCCTGCGCATCGCGGTGCCCGTGGCCCTATTGCTCGTTTTCGTGCTACTCTATTTCACGTTCGGCTCGCTGAAGCAATCCGTTATGATCTTCACCGCCATTCCCTTGTCGGCCATTGGCGGGGTACTAGCCTTGTGGCTGCGGGACATGCCCTTCAGCATTTCGGCCGGCGTCGGCTTTATTGCGCTGTTTGGGGTAGCCGTCCTCAACGGGATTGTACTCATTGGTTACTTCAACCACCTAAAGGCGGAAGGGCTGACCCATCTCTATCACCGCATCCTGACGGGCACGCAGGTACGCTTGCGACCCGTGTTAATGACGGCTACGGTGGCCTCGCTGGGCTTTCTGCCCATGGCGCTGAGCACCTCGGCCGGAGCCGAGGTACAACGCCCCCTGGCGACGGTCGTCATCGGGGGGCTGGTCACCGCGACGCTGCTGACGCTGCTCGTGTTGCCGGTGCTCTACGCGCTGGCGGAGCGAACGGCTATACCGAAGGGGGAGCAACAGGCGCAGCCAGCGGCGGCCGTACCGGTGCCAGGCATTGTGGTGTTCTTGCTGGGTGGGTTGCTGGCCGCGCCAGTCCGTGCCCAAGGGCCTATGACGGCTACCCAAGCGGTGGGGCAGGCCCTACAAGCGAATAGTACGGTGCAGGCGGCCCAGCGCTCGCTGGAAGCGCAGCAGACGCTGCGTCGCACCACCTTCGACGTCGGCCGCACCACCCTGGTCGGCACCTACGGGCAAGTGAACTCTCCGCTGCCCGATCAGGTGCTCAGCATTGGCCAAACGCTGGCCCTGCCGGGCTACTACAAAGCGCAAGCAGCGCTTAGCCAGGCGCAGATCGGGGGGCGGGCGCAGCAACTAGTGCAGGTGCAGGCCGAACTACGCCGGCAGGTACGCCTAAGCTACGAGCAAGCCGTGTACGCCCGCCATCAGTTGCGAACGTTGCGCGGGCAAGACAGCATCTACTCGGAGTTTCTCCGCTCGGCCCAGCTCCGCTTTAAGACTGGCGAGGTAGCCCGCCTGGAACCCGCCAACGCCCTGATTCAACAAGGAGAAACACAAAACCTCGTGGCGCAAGCAAAGGCAGACTACGCCATTGCGCAGCGGCAGCTGCAAGCGTTGCTGCAAACCCCGCAGCCGGTGGTTATCGCCGACAGCGTTCTGCACCTGCTGCCGCTTCCCCCCACCCCAGCGGACACGGCCGCGCTGGCGGCTACGCCCCAGGCCCGGGTGCTGCAACAGCAGCTAACCGAGCGCCGCGCGGCCACGCGGGTGGAACAAGCACAAGGACTACCACAACTCACGGTGGGCTACACCAACCAGTCGCTGCGGGGGACCTACGAACTGGAGGGCCGGACGACTACCTACGGGGCCGGCGACCGGTTTCAGAGCGTGCAAGCAGGCGTCGCTGTTCCGCTGCTGCGGGGGCCACAAAAGGCCCGCGTACAGGCGGCCCGGCTCCAGGAGCAAGTCGTGGCCAGCATGTATCAACGCTACCAGGTCGAAGCCGCCGCCCAGCTCGCTGAGTTGGGCTTACGCCTGCAGCAGCAGCAGCAGCGGGTGCAGTTTTATGAGCAGACCGGCCTGCCCCAAGCGGACGTGATCGTGCGCCTCAGCCAGCGGGCCTACAAGGCGGGCGAAACCACCTATTCCGAATTGCTGCTCAACCTGGAGCGGGCCCTGAGTGTGCGCACCGCCTACCTGAGCGCCGTGCTTCAGCACAACCAAACCATCATTGAGCTGGAGTACCTGCTGGGCGCGACCGCCCAGTAAGTTTCCGGTTCGTTCTGACTTGCTATCCCATGAAAAAGATTGTAGTGCTCGTGCTACTGGGCCTGACCCTGCAGGCCGGCTGCACGGCGAATAAAAAAGAAACCCTCGCTACCAGCACCGAAGCCAGCGAAACGGCCGCCGCGGCGGAAGGCGAAGAAACTGATTTGGTGACCCTCTCGCCGGCTGAGCAGCAAGCGGCCAGTATTCAAACCGGACGTGTCACCGGCCGACCCATGGGGGCGGGCCTCACGGTAACGGGCACGCTGGACGTGCCCCCGGAGAGTGCCGTGTCCATCACCGCCCCACTCGGGGGCTTCGTCGACAACACGCAGTTGCTGCAAGGCACCCGGGTGCGTAAAGGCGAGGTGCTGGCCACCATCCGCAACCCCGAATTCGTGACCTTGCAGCAGGAGTACCTGGAGACGCGGGCTCGCCTAGCGTACGCCCGTACCGAGCTGGCCCGGCAGAAGGAGCTCTACGAGCAGGAAGTCGCCCCGCAGAAAAACTATCAGCGGGCCCTGGCTGACTTCAACGTGCTGCAGGTGCAAACCAACGCGCAGGCCGCCCGGTTGCGGCTAGCGAATCTGCCCGTGGGCGGAGCGATTGTGCGAACGGCGGCTATTCGTGCCCCCCGGGCCGGCTTTGTGCGGACCGTGAACGTGACCGTCGGCCAGGCCGTGACGCCGACTGATGCCTTGTTTGAAATTGTCGACCCCGAGCACCTGCACGTGGAGCTGACCGTGTTCGAGCGCGACGTGGCGCGGGTGCAGAAAGGGCAGCTGATTCGCTTTACCCTGGCCAGTGATTCCACGGGCACCCGCCGCGAGCGGACCGCGCACGTGTACCTTGTGGGCCGGGCCATTGGCGCCGACCGCACCGTGCGCGTGCATGGTCACCTGGATCAGGAAAACGATCCCGCCCTGCTGCCGGGCCTGTACGTGCGCGCTACCATTGAAACGGGCCGTAGTGAGGCGTCTGCTTTGCCCGACGCGGCCCTGGTGCGTTTTGAAGGCAAGAACTACGCGTATGCGATCGAAGCCCCCGGGCGCTACCGCATGGTGCCCGTCACCCTGGGCCGTAGCGAGGATAACTTCACGGAAGTCACACTGCCCGACGCGGTGCCGATCACCACGACGTTCGTGACCGGTGGCGCCTATTCGCTACTAGCCAAAATGAAAAACGCCGAAGAAGAAGAGTAAGCCATGAGGAGCCCCCTGGAAGATATCCTGATCGCCAAGCAGATTACGCCCACGGCCATGCGCCTGCTGGTGCTAGAAGTGCTGCAACAACACGCGGCGGCTCTCAGCCTGGCCGACGTAGAGCAGCTGCTCCAGCCCGCGGACCGAATTACCGTGCACCGGACCCTGAAAACCTTCACCGACAAAGGGTTGGTACACCGCATAGAGGACGGTAGCGGAGCCGCCAAGTATGCGCTCTGCGAGCCTACTTGCACACCCAAGCTGCATCAGGACCTGCACGTACATTTTTTTTGCACGAGTTGCCGCGAAACCAGCTGCCTACCCACGGTCGCCGTGCCGACCATTGCCCTCCCCGGCGCGTATCAGGTGCAGGAAACCAGCCTGGTGATGAAAGGTCGGTGCCCCCGCTGCGCTGACAGCGACTGAAACAATGCAATAGTATTGCATTGCCGGGCGAGCGAATTTTGTCAGCTCAACCGGCGGTACACTTCCCTGACGCCCCCGCCTCATGCTTGAACTGCTCACCGGTACCCTTTTGCTCAGTCTGCTGCACGCCACGATTCCCAACCACTGGGCGCCGGTGCTAGCGGTGGCACGCGCTGAAGGCTGGCCGGTGCGGCGGGCAGTAGCTGTAACAGCCGTAGCCAGCTTGGCACACGTGTTGAGCACCATCCTCATCGGCTTGGGGCTCGGTCTGTTAGGCTGGCGGTTGTCTAGCCAGCTCACTCAGGCCGCAGGCGGACTGGCGCCTTTGCTGCTCATTGGTATCGGCCTGCTCTACGCCTTTTCCAGGCCGGGCCATACGCACCCCGATCCGGTTCCTGTGACCCCGCACCGCACCCGGTGGCGGGTGGTACTCGGGCTAGCAGCCACCATGTTCCTGGCACCCTGCCTCGAAATTCAGACCTTCTTCCTGGCAGCCGGCACCCACGGCCCGGCCGCGCTAGCCCTGCTCATGGGCGTGTACCTGCTGGCATCCATGTCGGCCATGTGCGCGCTGGTGGCGTTGGCTCACCGAGGCCTTGGACATCTCAAGCTGGATGGCGTAGCGCGCTACGAGCGGCAGCTGACGGGCGCGGTGCTGGTGCTGGTGGGCGTGGCCGCCTTTTTCATGGACTGGTAGTGCCCAAAGTGCCTCACCCTTTCCTATTCTGACCTTTCATTATTGACCCTCATGCCTGACCCTTCATCTAATAACCTCGACGAAGAGCTCAACACCGCCAAGCAGGTGCAGCCCGAGAACGCGGGCGCGCTCACCCGGGCGCAGCTCACACCCGACGCGGCGACGACTCCCCAGGGCCACGACGTGGCTGGCCACGACCATGCCCCAGCCGAAGGTCACCACGACCATGCCGGTCACCACCACGACCCCGGCGAGCTGAGCCTTGAGGAGGACGATGACCACGTGGGCCACGACCACGACGGACACAACCACGGCCCAGCTGGCGACAACCCCTACCTGCTGCCGAGTATCAGCTTCGCGCTGCTACTGCTGGGCATCGCGCTGGACTACTACAAAGTTGACTTTTTCAGCAGCTACGTGCGCCTAATTTGGTACGGGCTGGCCTTCGTGCTGGTCGGGTGGAATGTGGTGAAAGCTGCGGTACTCAGCATTCCCTCGGGGAACATTTTCAACGAATTTCTGCTCATGAGCCTGGCCACGCTCGGCGCGTTTGCGATCGGCGAGTACCCGGAGGGGGTAGCCGTCATGCTCTTCTATACGGTCGGCGAGCTGTTTCAGGACGCGGCCGTGAACCGCGCCAAGCGCAGCATCAAGGCCCTGCTCGAAATTCAAGCCACCGAAGTGACCGTGGTGCGCGGCGGCCAGCCCCTGGTGCTCGACCCGAAAGCGGTGCAGGTGGGCGACGTAATGGAAGTGAAGCCCGGTGAAAAGGTGGCCCTCGACGGGACGTTGAACATGACAGCTGCCAACTTCAACACAGCGGCGCTCACGGGCGAGTCCGCCCCGCAAACCAAGCAGCCTGGCGAAGCGGTGCTAGCGGGCATGATCAACCTGGAATCCCTGATTCAGGTCACGGTGACGGCCGCCTTTAAGGATACCAAGCTCTCGAAAATCCTGGCGATGGTGCAGGATGCGGTGGGCCGCAAGGCCAAGACCCAGCAGTTCATCACCAAGTTTGCCAAGATTTACACGCCCATCGTGGTGGGGCTAGCCGTGCTGCTTCTGGTGGTGCCCTACTTCGTGGTGAGCGACTACGTGTTCCGCGACTGGCTTTACCGGGCCCTGGTGTTTCTGGTCATTTCCTGTCCCTGCGCGCTGGTCATCAGCATTCCACTGGGCTACTTCGGCGGCATCGGTGCGGCCTCGAAAGCGGGCATTCTATTTAAAGGATCCAACTTTCTGGACGTGCTACGCGAAATCGACACGGTGGTGATGGACAAGACCGGCACGCTCACGCAGGGTGTGTTTGCCGTGCAGCAGGTGCAGCCCACCCCGGACACTACGCCGGCGCAGCTATTACGCCTAGTCGGGGCCTTGGAGACAAAATCGACGCACCCTATCGCCAAGGCGGTCGTCGCCCATGTGGGGGCAGCCGTGGCCAGCATGCCTGTTAACAACGTAGAGGAAATCGCCGGCCACGGCCTGCGCGGCCAAGTAGACGGCCGCGACGTGCTGGCCGGTAACACCAAGCTGCTCACCAAGTTCGGCGTGGCCTACCCGGTGGAAGTTGACCAGGTAGTGGATAGCATCGTGGTGGCCGCCGTAGACGGCCAGTACGCTGGCTACCTCACCGTAGCCGACGCTCCGAAAGAGGACGCAGCCCAAGCCGTGCAAGAGCTCAAAGCCGACGGCATCACCAAGCTCGTGATGCTTTCGGGCGACAAGGACAGCATCGTGCAGCGCGTGGCCCAGGAGCTAGGCATCACCGAAGCCCACGGCGGGCTACTGCCCGAAGACAAGGCCCATTACGTGCAGCAGTATATCCGCGAGGGCCGCAAACTGGCCTTCGTGGGTGATGGGGTAAATGATGCGCCGGTGGTGGCCCTAGCCGACGTGGGCATTGCCATGGGCGGGCTAGGCTCAGACGCGACCATCGAAACGGCTGACGTGGTGATTCAGACCGACCACCCGAGCAAGATTGCCACCGCCCGCCGCATTGCCCGGGCTACCCACAACGTCGTCTGGCAGAATATTTGGCTGGCCTTCCTCGTCAAGGGTATCGTCTTGGCCCTGGGAGCCGGCGGCGTGGCGACCATGTGGGAGGCCGTGTTTGCTGATGTGGGCGTGGCCCTGCTGGCCATCCTCAATGCCGTACGTATTCAGCGCATGAACTTTTCCAGCAAGCCGTAAGGCTATAATTATGACGTGCTGGTGCACATCGAATCGACTACGTAGGCCTCTTTCATTTCACGCATGAGCCTTCGCCCCATTTATGTTGCTCTGCTGCTGGTCCTTGGCCTTAGCGGTAGCAGCTGCCAATCCCGTCATGATACCGACGAGCACGAGCTTAAAGTCCAGGGAAAGCTGAAGCCAGCCCCTGTGGAAGCGCCTCCTTCGCTGCGCGACACGCTGCAAGTTATTGGTTCAGCAACTCGATACGGTGCAGCGCATCGGATGCAGGGACAAGGACTTTGCCCGGCTGCTGGAAGTCCACCACGCGGGAGCCCAACGCTTGGCGGGCGTGGAAGCATCCTATGGCAAAGACTCCACACTAAAGACCCTGGCCCAGCACGTACTCGTCGGTATCATGACGGGATAACCACCTGCTGACGCTAGCGCTGACCCGGGAACCGCCCGTAGGTCAGGAATACCGCCCAGGGAATGCCAAGGACCCGTTTGTGCGACGCATCGCGGCAGCGCTAGCGCCGCTACGCCAGCTGCCGCCCCTGCCTGGCTCCATGGATGGAGACTTTGCCACGCTTATGCAGCTGCATCATCGGAGTGGGGTAGCGCTGGCACAAACGGAACTAGCATTCGGCAAAAGTGCGGAGCTAAAAAATGCGGCCCGCGACATTGTTCGCGACGAACAGGCCGAAGTCAAGCAGTATCAGCGCTGGCTCAAAGCCCACCCAGGCCTGTCCTCCTATTAACGCTATGCATGGTGTTAACTGTGCTAGTTTTCTTCCCTACCGCCCCTGGTGGCTGAGCGTGGTGCTGTGTTGCTGAAAGCGCCACCATTCAGTCTTCATAATATTTAGGGATAGCGATTTTTAGGGCCTCGCCCATAATGATCCCCTACGGATTACGACTGAACAAACTGAGCCCGAACGAAATCGTGTGCATACGTTTTGATCTGATCGCGTACGGCGCGAAACTGATTCAGCACCTCTCCCGCACTGCCGGTTGCTTTCGCAGGGTCCGGAAAGTTATGGTATAGTTTCCGAGCGGTCGAAGGGAAGACTGGGCAGACCTCATTGGCATGGTCACACACTGTAATAACATAGTCGAAGGGCACGTGCGCGTACTCGTCGACGTGATTGCTGGTGTGCTGGCTGATGTCAAGGCCATCCTCGGCCATCACCTGTACCGCCCGTGGGTTGAGCCCGTGCGTTTCGACGCCAGCACTGTAGACCGTTGCGTGGTCACCTAGTTCTTGTTGCAAATAGCCGTGCAGCAGTTGACTACGGCACGAGTTGCCTGTGCACAGGACCAGGATATTCTTCGGGGTTGACATGAGGGAAGGATCGATTAATTAGTGGTAGGACCGTTTCAATGAACTTTCAAACAGTGCGTAATGGTACCTAATAGATTAACGATTTGTCGGTTTGAGGGCCTATGTCTTGTCTTGCTCGCCAGCGCTTGCCAGCCTAACCAACCCTCCGAACAGACGGGTCGGGCCGATACCCCTACCCAAGAAATTCCAGCAAACAGCGACGTCGCGCACCCGGTAGCAACTCCTTTCTTAGGAACCCGACGCTACACGGGCCAGGTAGGCTCGTACCCGGTGGTAATAGAGCTGACATTTGGCGATACGCTTACTACCGGCTCCTACTATTACCCGCGACATGGGCAACCATTGGAACTGCGCGCGACGCGAAACCTGCTCGGAAAGCCCCTGGTCTTGCGGGAAGTAGTCGGCGATAGTCTGCTGGCTACTTGGCAGGTGGCTATCGCCGCTGGCCCACAACTGCGGGGCACCTGGCGCAGCGCTGACGGGAAGCGCACGCTGCCATTCGCGCTGCGGGAAGATTACCGCGACGCCGTGCGCTACGCGTACGAGTCATACTCCGCTCAGTCCTCCCAGGCCCAGGATAGCGCGGACTGTGGGCGTACCGGCGTGAACCCGAGTCTAGAACTGGATGTGGTACACTTGCTGGACAGCGAACACCGCCCCGCCTTGCAACGGGTGCAGCAGCGGCTGCTGCCCGCGCCGTACGGGCGGCTGCAGGCGTACGTGGAAGGGCAAGTAGCAAACGGAAACGGGAATTGTGCCGAGACCAAGCAACAAGCGCAAGTCACTTACAACGGCTACCAACTGCTTTCCGTCAACTTGTTCGAGGCGTACTTCGAGGCGGGCGCCGACCACCCACGTCACCAAATGACGCCCTCAACCTTTGACCTGCGCACGGGTCAGCAGGTGTACCTGCGGGATCTGCTGCGGCCCGGATACGAGCAGCGCCTGCGGAGTCTGCTCACGAAGCGTTTGCAGCAAGATGCGCTTTACGGCGATTTTTACCAGGAGGAGGGCGGTCTCCCCGGCCAGCCGTTCGAGCGATGGCTGGACAAGGCGGGCCGCCCCCAAACACTGGTGCCTTTGCCCCACAATAGCTTTTGTCTCACGCCGGCGGGGATAGAATTTGAATGGGGAGAATACGAAATTGGCCCCTACGTCATCGGGCCGCAGACAGTAGAGATGAGCTTTGACGAAATGCGTCCCATGCTACGGTCAAACAGCGCGCTGCGGGACGTGGTGGTGCGTTTCAAGTAAGCGTGTGTAAATAATTCGCTCGTTTCGCTGAACAACTAACTCGTCTTTGAAGCCGCTGCGGGTAGGGCTTTCAGGTGACAAAAAGCTTCTTTGTAAGCTAATTTGTTCATGGAAGATCATAGTTTTACTGAGCAACTGAGGCGAAAAAATGCTCCTATTCTACAGCGACGTAGATTCTCGGTACTGCCGATGCGAGACTAGCTGTTCACCCAAACGAGGCTTACTAAACCAACAAAACAGGTGGAAATTGTCAATTTACTTCATAACAAGATAGTTTTAGTTGACCAGCCGCTCCAGACTAGGAGCAGCCTTAGCACGAACACTCCGCTAGACCACCGTTTTGTTTTCATCCCTATCTAACGAACGAAGTACCCCGTTCACTATACGGCGCCTTGATACGCTAGAAGAAATAGCAATTTTCGAGAAAGGGACGTGGCTGTTGCTGAACTCTGCGGCTCATTCGATAAGCGAGCGCAACGAGTACAGAAATTGACTAAAAACAGATTTAAGGCTAGGTTGCGGGACTAATTTAGGCACGAGCAGCCTTGCGTGAGGTCTTGGGCTGAGTTCTGCAACAGCCATAAACGGTTTATACGCAGTTTCAATATCCTCCTAAACAAGCTGTAAAGGCGGTTTTCTTGGCTTAACTTCGGCCTCGTTTTTTGCGCAGTTGCAACACGCTCGTTTGGTAGCGTGTTCAGCCTATTCTATAAAGCTTTTCTGTATGCCCTCTGATTTACTGGCCGATCATGTGACGTGGCAATTCCATCCACAGTTTAAGATGTTGATTGCCCGCTGGCAACGCTCGCTTACAGCCGAACAGCAACAGCAGGTATACGCGGCCTTACTGCCGATCGCTCAACAGCATGAGAACTGCCGCTACTGGCTACTGGATGTGCGGCGCCTGGCGGCGGCCCCACCCTTGCTACTGAGTTGGGCCGTGGAGGTGTACCAATCTACCCTCGCCCCCACGCTCGGCGGACCGGTGTATGCCGCGTTTGTGACCGTGCCCCATCAGCAGGAGAATATTGACAGCTCAGCTATGCACACTTTAGTCGCCAAGGCCAACACACACCACTATTATCCAGTGTTCTACGATACAGAAGCGGCGGCTGTTAACTGGCTACAAGTTCAGCAGCAACGTCCCTGAAAGGCCATACACGGCTAGCTTGTTCTCTTGTAAGAAATGTTCGAATTACCCACGAAAAACGGTTCCTAAAATCTGCATTCTAGGGACCGTTTGCTTAGGAACGAAAGCGTTCAGCAAAGTATTGTGACTGTTTTAGAAATCTATTGGTATTCTGAGAAACTATGTTTAATCCATTGTTTACGGAGAACAAGGGCAGCAAGGTCTATTTTAGCCTGTTTCAAACGCTTTTCTGTCCAGCAGATTCCCTATTGAGCGTTCTGCAACAGCCATGTTAATTTAAGTGAACAAGACAGTTGAAAATAGTCCTCTAGTTGAAAGAGAGCTGTTTTTGTTCGGCCTAGCTGGTAAAGAGCCGTAGCCAGTGTTAAATGCCGCCTGCATCTTAGCTTTTTACCTTGAGCGCCTTGACACTCGCGCCGGCTTTCGCCTCGATGGGCGTGCGTCCTTTGCCCGCCTCGGTGCGAGCGGCGGTAATCTTTTCGGTGCGGTTGCCGCTCACGCTGAACAAAGCCTGGTTAGTAGGCGCGTTTACTTGCATGCCGTCGAAGCTGATGTTGCGGCTGTTTTCCACGTACACCACGGGTGCTGCCGCTTTGGTTTCGAGCCGCAGATTGCTGATGCGAATGTCTTGGGCCTCAATCAGCTCCACACCCTTGTTAACCTTTAAGACGAGGTGGTCGAGGCTGATTTGCCGGACGCTCATTTCGGGCAGGCCCCGCAGGAAAATGCCACGCTCAGCCCCGTCGCACACGACGTTGCGGATGGTGAAGTTCTGAAAGCGCGGGGTGGCTTCCGTCACAGCCGGAACCGACTCGGGTGCTGCTTGGCCGTCGGCTAGCTTAGCGGGCGGCTTCATGAAGTAGTACATGTCGAACAAGATGGCGTCGTGCACAATGTCCTTCATGGCGATGTTGCGCACGTGGATGTTCTCCACCACGCCGCCCCGGCCGCGGGCCGTTTTGAAGCGCAGCCCGATGTCGGTGCCCATGAAGGTGCAGTTCTCCACGAACAGGTTGCGGGCCCCGCCCGACATTTCCGAGCCAATGACGAAGCCGCCGTGCGCCCGGTACACCACATTATTGCGAATCAGCGCGTTTTCGGTGGGGATGCCACGCTTGCGGCCTTCCTCATCTTTGCCCGATTTGATGCAGATACCGTCATCGCCTACGTCGAAGGTGCTGCCTTCCACCAGCACGTTGCGGCACGATTCGATGTCGAGCCCGTCGCCGTTCTGGGCGTAGTCGGGGTTGCGGACTAGCGCGTTGCGCACGGTCAGGTCTTGGCACATGATCGGGTGCAGGCACCAGGCCGGCGAGTTCTGAAAGGTCACGTCCTGAAGCAGCACCTTTTTGCAGCTGGTGAGCACCACCATGTTGGGCCGCAGGTAATCCTTTACGGCCTCGTACTCGGCTTTGGTCCGGCCCGGCGCGCTAGCATTCGGGGTTTTGGCACCGAGCCGCGACTTTTCCGAAGGGTACCACACCTTGCCGTCCTCACTGACCGAGCCACCCGAGGCTACCTTGCTTTTCCACTCCCGTTCCGTCAGCTTGTCGCGGCCCACCATGCGCCAGGCATCGCCGTTGCCATCGACGATGCCGTGCCCGGTAATGGCCACGTTCTCCAGCCCCGTGCCCGAAAGCGGCGACTGGTTGCGGTAGGAAGGCTGGCCTTCGTAGCTGCCCAGCACCAACGGGTACTGGTTGAAGTCGGCGGAGAACTGCAACACGGCGGCCCGCACCAAGTGCAGGTTCACGTTGCTTTTCAACTCAACGGGCCCCGTCAGCCACAATCCTTGCGGCACCAGCACCACGCCTCCGCCCTTGCTGCTGCAATCGGCAATGGCGGCGTTGATGCTTTGCGTGTTCAGCGTGAGGCCGTCGGGCTTGGCGCCGTAGCGCGTGATGTTGAACGTATCGGCTTTGAAGGTGGGCTGCTGCGCCGTCGGCAGGTGCGACCAGGAAAACTCGGTGGACGACTGTGCGTGAGTTGACTGTGCAGCGCCTAACAGCGCGGCCGTCAGCAGCGCCACGGGCAGGGAGAGAGAAAGCTTCATGGCGAAAACCTAGGTTGAGCTATTGCTGGGCAGCCGTTGAGGACGGCGTTGGTTTTGTTTCGGGCAGCCAAGGCTCAGCGCCCGCGAAGATGTTTTTGAGCGTGTATTGTTTGGCCTCCTTGTTGGTAAGCTGTTTGCTCCACTTCACTCGGTCTTTGGTGTTAGCACCGGGACCCTTCGACTGGTACTCGGCGTAGTAGGCAGTCTTTTCATTGTCAGGCTGGAGATGCTTCAACAGGCTCAGCATGACGGACAGTTGACTAACCTATAAAAGCTAGGTTAGTCAATTGGGCCTATTGATAACCAAGATTTTGCGTGAACTCACTCTTGTTGGTCACGGCATCTAGCTGCGTTTGCGGAATGGGCCGTAGCGTGTGATAGGATTGAATGTTCACCGCATTATCTGGCGAGTAGAGTTTGATGCGGTCCACTAGCTTGCCGGTGCGCTTTAGGTCAAACCAGCGGAGCTGCTCGCCGGCCAGTTCACGAGCCCGCTCATCCAGCATAAAGTCCAGGGACATTTGCGCGGCATTCACCTGCATGGCGGCGGCGCGGCCGGGTTTGGCGGCGCGGGTGCGCAGCACGTTCACGTAGTCGGCAGCGGCTTGCGTGTTACCTAGCTTCAGCTGCGCTTCGGCGGCAATCAGGTACACTTCGGCCAGTCGGATGACGAATACGTCGCGGGCACTTTGCGCTTCGTTCAAGCTGGGCCGGGTGGGGTCCATAAACTTGGTGAGGCTAGGGTAGCGCAGGCCGTCTTTCACCGTGCCGTTGGCGTTGTAGATCTTGCTGCGGTCCACCGTCTGGTACTTGCGGGTGGCCTCATACGCATCCGGAACTTCGCGGCGGGTACAGTACACGGCCGTGTCGCCCAGGGCCATGCCGGCGGGCCGGGTGGTAGAGTTGGCGTACCACACCTCGTTGAAGGAACCTTCGTAGCGGGCGTCGTTGGTGCTGTACAAATCGAGCAGGAAGCGGGTGGGCATGTAGCGGTTGAAGGGACGCCCGTTCGGGATGTCGCGCACCATGCCGGGCCGGTCGTCGTACTTCATGATGTACAGCAAGTGGGCGTTGTTGCCGCCTCGGCCGTGTCCGTAGGGGTTAAACGTGGTGTTAGCGAGGTCGTTGAGAGCTAGGTTAGACGAGTAATCCACGACGTAGATGGCTTCCCGGGTTTTCAGATTGCTCATCTTCCACAGGTCAGCGTAGTTGGGTTCGAGCCGATACGCAGTGTTGGCTATTACCGCCTGGGCCATAGTCAGGGCTTCCTGGTTCATGCCCCGCGTCAGGTAAATGCGCGCCAGAAAGGCCTGCGCGGCGCCTTTGGTCACTTTGCCATATTGCGGCTGGGTAGCGGGCAGCTTGTCGACGGCTGCGAGTAAGTCTGAGATAATCAGCTCGTAAAACGTACTTTCGGGCGTGCGGTTAGCGGTAGAAACTACCCCACTGGTTTCCTCAGTGGTGAAGTGCACGCCGCCCCAGGTTTCCACGATGTGCCAGTAGTAGAAGGCGCGCAGAAACCGCAGCTCGCCCTCCCGAATGGGCCGCAGCGTGGCCGAGAGGCCGGCTTTGTCAATGCGGGCTAGGCCGCCGTTGCACAGGTTCACGGCCGCGTACAGCTCGCGCCATTCGGTGGCCAGGTACGTATTGGTGCCTTGCAGGTTGAGGTACTGGCTCAGGCCTCGGTCGGTGTCACCAGAGGCACTGGTCCAGATGTCGGTGCCCATTTCGGCAATGTTGTGGGCTTCCTCCTTGCCGTACCACCAGCGCTGGTACGAATACGCCGCATTGACCAAGGTTTCGAAGCCCTCGGGCGTGGTGTACACGGTGTCGGCGGTCAGCCCGCTCGGGTTATATTCCTCGAGCGTTTTGTCGCACGAAAACAGCGTGAGCAAGGAGAGGGTTAGCACCCCCTTTTTAGTGAAAAAAGCTTTCATGGGATGGATGGGATGCTAGGGTTAGAACGTGGCATTCAGACCAACTACATACAGCTTGGTCATGGGGAAGCTTTCGCCGCCGCCCCGCTCCGGGTCGTAGTTTAGCTTGGTGAAGGTGTACAGGTTCTTGCCCGTCACGTACAACCGAACCCCGCTAATCGCCTTGGGCAGCAACGTCTTAGAGAAGTTGTAGCCGATCGTAACATTCCGGATGCGGCCAAACGAGCCGTTCTGGTAAGCCAGCGTGGAGAGGTATTTCCCGCCCCCGTTCTTGTTGGGGCGCGGGTAGGCATTGGTCGGGTTTTCGGGCGTCCAATAGTCGAGGCCGGCCGTGCTGTTGCCAATGCCCTGGTAGTCGAAGCGCGCCGAGCGGTCGGAGTTAATCATCTGGCCGATGCGGGCGTAGATGAAGAAGTTCAGGTCAAAGCCCTTGTAGCGTATCGTGTTATCAAGACCGCCGCTCCACTTCGGGCGCGGGCTGCCCAAGATGATCCGGTCGTTGATGGCGTCAATCTTGCCGTCGCCATTCTGGTCCTTTACCTTGATTTCGCCCGGCACCTGGGTGGGCTGGATTTTGGCGGCCTGGTCGGCTTCATTAGTTTGCCAGATACCTAGCTTCTCGTAGTCGTAGTGCACGCTGATGGGCTGCCCGATAAACCAGCCATTGCCCACGTCGTTGCCATTGGTTACGAGTTCGGTAATCTCCTCTTTGTTGCGCGTAAAGGTGAGCGTGCTGGTCCAGGTCAGGTCTTTGGCTTTGATGTTGGTGCTGGTCAGCGAGACTTCCACGCCCCGGTTGCGCGTGCGGCCGATGTTCTGCTTCACCGTGGTTACGCCCGTCGTGGGAGGTAGGCCCCGATCCAGCAGCAGGTCGCGGGTGCGGGTGTCGTAGTAGTCGACAGAACCCGCCAGCCGGCCATTGAATACACCCACATCTAAGCCGATGTTCTTGGTGTACGACAGCTCCCAACCGAGGGCCGCGTTGCCCACGTTGCGCGAAAACGTGTAGGCCGGATACGGCACGTCGTCGTAGCCAAAGGCAATGCGCGTGAGCGTGGTCTGGGTGGCATAGGGCCCGGAAGGGTCGTTGCCGGCCACGCCGTAGCTGGTGCGCAGCTTTAGGTCGGTCAGACCTTTGATACCCTGCATAAACGGTTCATCCACAATACGCCAAGCGAGGGCGGCCGACGGAAAGAACGTCCATTTGTTGCCCACCGCCAGCTTCGACGATCCGTCTTCGCGGGCCGTCACCGTCAGCAAATATCGGTCGCGGAAAGCGTAGTTGATGCGTGCCGCAAACGATACCAGGTTGTTCTGCGAATAAGCCGAGTTGATCTTGATTTCCTCGGTGGCGCTACCCAGCGCGTAGAAAAGCTGCGAAGGCAGCAACTGGTTGACGCCCGAGGCCGCTGCGTTGTCGGAGGTGTTACCTAGGTAGCTGGCGATGCCCGTCACGGTGAGGGCGTGCTTGCCAAACTCCCGCTGGTAAGTAGCCACGTTTTCCCAGTTGATGCCACGGCTGTTGCTGGTGTTGTACGTAGCCAGCGACTTGCCCGAGAGTGACCGGTCGATGGATTTGGGCGACATATACGCGCCGTCGCGCGCCGACGACAGGTTGACCCCTAGCGTGCTGCGAATCATGAGGCCCTGCACGGGCGTCAGTTCCACGTAGCCGTTGGTCAGCGTGCGCGTGGTCAGCACCTGCCCCTTAAACACATTCGGTTGCTCGTCCGAAAGGGGGCTGGCGGTTTGGCCGTCCAGCATGATAAAGTTGAAATTGCCGTTGGCGTCGTAGAGCGGACCTAGGGGACTGATCTTGTTGGCTTGGTTCAGCGGGTCGCGCCGCACGCTTTGGTTGTAGTACGTCAGCTGGCTTTGCAGGCCCACCTTCAGCCAATCGGTGGCGATGAAGTCGACGTTGAGGCGGCCGGTGTAGCGCTTCAGTTCATCCATTTTCAGGATACCCTTTTCGTTGAAGTAGTCGACGGAAACGTACCCCTTCAGGCGGTCGGTACCGGCCCGCACGCCCACTTGATAATCTTGTTGGAAGCCGTTGTGAATGAGCTCATCCTGAAAGTCCGTCCACACGCCATCCTGCAACGCCTGGTACTCGGCTCCGTTGGTGAAAATGGCGGGGTCGTCGGCCGGGCTCTTCCACACGCCGGCCGCGCGCCACGCTTCGCGCTTCAGGTCACGGTAGCCGTACAGGTCCATGGCCTTTGGGTACATCGTGACCTCCGAAACGCCCGCGTAGGTGTTAAAGGAGATTTCCGGCTTGCTCGACTTGCCCTTTTTGGTGGTAATCAGAATGACGCCGTTCGAACCGCGCGAGCCATAAATGGCAGTCGACGAGGCATCTTTCAGCACGTCCATCGTCTCGATGTCGTTGGCGTTGATGTCCTGCAGACTGTTGTACTGAATGCCATCGACAATAATCAGGGGCGAGTTATTGCCGCCGATAGAGCGGTTGCCGCGGATATTAATGTTGACGGCCGCCCCAGTCTGACCACTGCTCCGGGTGATATCGGCCCCCGCAATCTTGCCCTGGGCAGCTTCTAGCACGTTGGCGGCCGGAATTTCCTTCAGCTCCTCGCCCTTGAGTTGGGATACAGCTCCGGTCAGGTCCTTCTTGCGCACGGCCCCGTAGCCGATTACCACGACCTCGTCGACGGCATTAGTGGAGGGAGCTAGGGCCAGTGTAATCGTTTTCCGATTGCCGACCACTATGTCCTGGCTTTTGTAGCCGATGTAGGAAAAAGTAAGCACCACCTCGCCGGTTTCGGGCACCGTCACCTGAAACTTGCCGGCTACATCGGTGGTCGCGCCCTGCTTTGTGCTTTTTACCACGACGGTCACGCCGGGCAACGGCTCATTTTTCTCGTCGGTCACAAAACCGGTTATCACCCGGTCAGCGAATGAATGGGCAGCCTCTTCGGCTGCCCATTCATTCGCTTCGTGGCTGCCACGCGCCAGCGAAACCGACGGGCAAGTAGCCACCAAAAACAGCGAAAGAAATGATGTACAGGTTAGGTTTCGCCAAGCTCCCGTGGGGCGAGCAGGCGTTAGCCTCATTGGTAAAAGTAGTTTTCTTCTCATAATAGTGGGGATTTTAGTGGGCGCTGTGTGTGAGAAAGATTGTTAGTGTCGATACCGGCCCCATTATAGCTTAGGCGATTTTCGCGAATCGCGCAAGCTATTAGAGCTGTAGAAGAGCCCAGCTAGGCTTAAAAAATAAAAGGCAGCCTTATAAAGAATTCCCTTACAAGGCTGCCTAGGTAGTGGCTTTCCTGCGTCCCACCGCGAGGGCCACTAGTAGCCGTAGTTCTGCTTCAGGTTCGGATTGGTATCCACGACGGTCTGTGGGAAGGCGAGCAATTCGTCGCCGGTGCCGGGCACGTAGGCCGAGGCTACGTCGGCAATGCTGGTGGCCGTCACGGCTTGTCGCCAGCTCACGCGCCGAGCGGCGTAAGTCGTGCCGTTCACGGTCACGTTGAAGGTAGTGGCCGTGCTGGGCGCAGGCCGGTATAAGGAACGGGCGTAGCGCAGCTGCTCCGGCATGATGTTGTACTCATACAGGTACTGCGGCACCCTGGCGTAAGCCCCCGTGCCACTCATGAAGGCAGTCAGGTTGGCTTTGGTCTCAGCAATCTTGGTAGCCAGCAAATTCCAGCGAATCAGGTCGTACTTGCGGATGCTTTCCCCGCCAAACTCCAGCCACCGCTCGTTCACCAGCGCTGTGAAGAAGGCATCTTTCGTTCCCGTCTGACTAACGGGCAGCGCCTTGTAAGTGGCGGCAGGGAAGGCTCTTTTCCGAACTTCTTCCAAGGCTTGCACCGGCGTGGTGCCATTGTAAGCCGCCGTTGGGCCGGCCAACTCATTTTGGGCTTCGGCAAACATCAGCAGCACATCGGCAAAGCGCACCACGGGCCAGTTCATCCCTAGGTTCTGTGAGGTGCCGGACAGCAGCGGCACGCGCCAGTCGCGGCGGAACTTGCCGTCAGTGATGCTAGTGGCCGTCACGCTGTTGAGGGTGTTGGGCGTAGCATCCACGGACCGGTACAGGGTGATGGTCACATCCCGGCGGGTGTCGGTGGAGTCGAAGGCGTAGAAGTAGGTGGGCAGAATGCTGATGGCCCCACCCGTCTGGCCCCAGCGCGAGAGCTGCGAGAGACGCGGTCCGTTGTTGAAACCTAGCTTGCTGTCGGAAGCCGCCGAGCCCGAGCCCATGGCTACCTCAAACATGATTTCGCCGTACTGCGTGTCAAACTTCAGCCCCGAAACGTTGCGCCAGATGGTTTCAAAGCTAGGATTGAGCGTATGCTGGTCGCGGTTGCGGATGAGCGTATCGCACTCGGCCCGCGCAACGCGGTACGCATCAAGGTAGTCGCCGGCGCGCACCATCTTGCCCTCCCGCGACTGGTAGCCGCCGCGGTATAAGGCAATGCGTGCGCGCAAAGCTTTCACGGCCCCTTTCGTGAAGCGTTCATACGCATTATAATCAGCCTGATTGCGCCAGGGCAAGTAGCGTGAAGCTAGACCTAGGTCGTCTAGTAGTCGGTCGTAGATGATGTTGCGGTCGGTAGACGCAATGGCGACATCACCGTTCAGTGGCGCCGGCTCGAAAGGGGCCGGCACATCGCCCCAGTTGCGCGTAATTTCCAAGTAGTAGAGTGCGCGCAACGCCAAAGACTCAGCATACAGCCGGCGTAGCTGCTGTTGCTCCTGCAGCGTGCCGCTCGTAAACAGGGCCATTTTGGGAATCTGCTCGATGCAGATATTCGCCCGCTCCACACCTTGATACAGGGTGTTAAACGGCGCCGTTAGCTCTGTGGTACCAGCCGTGACTCGGTAACGATTCACGTCGCGGCTGCCACCGTCTGGCGCGCCAGCGCGGTTCTGGCCTTCATCGGTGTCATAGGCATAGCCCGTTGAAAGCCGCACGCCGTAGCCGTTGTCGCCAGAAAGTGGGTCGTAGGCTCCGATGACGGCGCTATTCACGTTGGAGACGCTGTTGAACGTCATCTCGTTTGTGTAGGCCGAACCCGGAAGAACGTCGAGGTAGTCTTTGCAGGAGAAAGTGCCTGCTGCCGCCGCCAAGGAAGTCGCAGCCAAGAGGGCGCGGAAAAAATAACGTTTCATATGAAGTAGCGGTGGGAGCTTACAGGGAAAGGTTCAGACCAAAGAGGTAGCCACGGCTGCGGGGGTAGGCCGCATAGTCGACGCCGGGCGTAAGTGGTGTGCCGCGGCGGGTGTTCACCTCGGGGTCGAAGCCCGAGTAATTCGTGAAGGTGTACAGGTTGTTCAGCGTCACGTAGAAGCGCAGCTGTTGAATCTTGGCGCGAGTGGTCAGCGCTTTCGGCAGGGTATAGCCGAGCGTGATGTTGTTCACGCGCAGGAACGAGCCATCTTCGATAGCCCATGAGTGGAGCAGGTAGCGGCCCCGGGTAGGGCGCCAGATCTTGGCGTCTTTGTTCAGCTCACGTAGCCCGTCGGGGTCGTTTACCGCCACGCCATCCGCGTTGACGGTGCGCCACCGGTCACGCACCAAGCCTAACATGTTCTGGTTGGGCAGGTAAGCGCTGGTGAAGTCTATCTTGTTGGCGTTGTAGATATCATTGCCGTACACGAAGTTCAGGAACACGCTGGCATCAAAGCCTTTGTAGGTAAACTGCTGGTTCAGGCCACCCGTGAACTTAGGGTTGGCGTTCCCAATAATGGTGCGGTCATTGGTATTCACGACTCCATCACCATTGATATCCTTGAACTTAATGGCTCCCGGCGTGGGCTGAATAATGCCATTCACCGAAGTACCGATGTTGTCGGCCACTACGCCGTTGTTGCTTGGCACCCCTTCTTTCAGCACGTAGCTCCAGGTGCCGTTGGTGGCCTGCGTCGCGTTGAAATCATCCACCGTGTAGAAGCCATCAGAGACGTAGCCATACATCATGCCCACGGGCTGGCCCGGGGCTACCCAGTAGTCCTGGCCCGTGTCGCTGGTCCAGCCGGAGTTGATACCGGGCAGGTAAGGCTGACCACCTAGGTCTTCCACCCGGTTCCGGTTGAACGACATGTTGTAGGTAGCCGTCCAGGAGAACTCCGGCGTCTGGATCACGTTACCGCTCAGTTGCAGCTCAAGCCCTCGGTTCGACGTTTTGCCAATGTTGCGCAGCTGCGAGGTGTAGCCTGAAGTAGGCGTAATGGGCTGTGCCACTAACAAGTCGTAGGTGTGGTTCAGATAGGCATCGGCGGTAAACTGCACCCGGTTATCGAACAAAGCTAGGTCGATACCTACGTTGCGAGAGGTGGTGCTCTCCCATTTCAGATCGCTGTAAGCCAAAGAATTAGCTGCTAAGCCCGGCGTGCGCCCACCATCAATAGCGTATTCAACCCCGCTGGTGGTGAAGCTGCGTTGGTAGAGGTTGCTGCCAATGCGGTTGTTGCCAGCTAGGCCATAGCTTAGGCGCAGCTTGAGGTCCGACACTTTGGTGAGCGACTGCATGAACGGCTCTTTGGAGAGGCGCCACGCTACCGAGGCCGCCGGAAAGACGCCAACTTTATTGCCGGGACCAAACTTAGAGGATCCGTCGGCGCGCATCGTGGCCGTTATCAGGTACTTGTCGTCGAAGCTGTAGTTCAGGCGAGTAAAGCCGGATAGGATGCGGTTGGGCTCGTCGCTGGTCGTGGGCGAGGGCTGAATGAAGCCCGCCGGAGCCTGCGCTTGGTTGAGGTTCGCAAACACGCTCGTGGGCGTGATGTCCAGGGGTAGGTAAAACACCGAAGCATTCAAGCTCGTGCTTTGCGTTTGGTACACCTCATGGCCCACCAGCGCATCAAACGTATGTTTGCCCTTCTGGATGTTGTAAGTCAGAACGTTAGAGTTGTTGAGCGTCACCTGCGAACCGGTGTTCAACGACGCCGTCGGGAAGCCCCCGTTCTGCCGGGCTACGCCAGTGGTTTTGTTATTAAACGCTTCGGCACGGCTATTTAGGTAATCAATGCCTACCGTCGAGCGAAGCGTCAGGTTCTTGAGAATGTTGAAGCTCGCAAACGCACTGGCGTTGGCTAAGCGCGAGTTGTTCCGCCGGTACTCGGATTGCGCTATCACAATCGGGTTGATTAGCCCGCTTGACCCGCCGCTGAGTAGATAATATTCCTCATCGGGCTGCGTGGGGTCGATGCTAACCCCCGAACCTAGGTTGTTAGTGAAGGGACGGTACTGCACCGTGTTTTTCAAGCGTGAAGAGCTCGACAAGCCGCCGCTGGCCGTGCCTGCACCGAGCGTATTTTGGTCGTTGGCGCGCACGTTGAAGCCGAAGCGAAACTTATCACTGGCTTTGTGGTCGAAGCGGAAGTTGACCAGCTTGCGGTTGTAGTCGGATTGCAGCTGTATCCCTTGCTCCCGGTTGTAGGTCAGGCTCAGCGAAAAAGTGGTGCCTTTACCCCCACCGGCTACCGTCACGTTGTGGGTTTGTTGGAAGGCATCGCGCCCAAACACCTCCTTTTGCCAATCGGTGAATGGCGACTGCCGGGCGAGGTTCAGTGTATCACCTGTGTAGTTGCGCGAGCCGTAGAGGCTACGGAACGAAGCTAGGTCGGCACTGCTGCGCGAGGCCCGTTCGTACTGTAAATCAATGAATTCGCCCGGCTTCAGGACGTCCAGCGTTTTCGTGATTTTGCGGAAGCCGGCGAAGCCGTTATACGTAACGGTGGTGCGCCCTTCGAAGCCTTTTTTGGTGGTGATGATCACGACGCCATTCGCCCCGCGGGCGCCGTAAATGGCCGTAGAAGCCGCATCCTTCAGCACGTCGACCGACTTGATATCCTGCGGCGAAATCACCGACAGTGCATTTTCCACCTGGATACCGTCGACCACGTACAGCGGCGAGTTATCCTGCGTGATCGAACCGCCACCGCGTACCCGTACGCGTGCATCAGCCCCGGGCGTGCCTTCAGAGGTAGTCACCTGCACGCCGGCAAGGCGACCAGTTAGGGCTTCCGCCGCTGAGTTGACGGGAATATCCTTTATCTGCTGCGCGTTTACTGAGGATACTGCACCTGTTACCTCGCTACGGGCAATTTCACCGTAGCCAATAACCACCACATCATCCAGTGTCTTACTATCCGTTTCGAGTTTGATAGTGAAATTGGTTTTATCACTCAACTGCACATCTTGGCTGACGAACCCAACATAGCTGATACGCAGGGCAGTAGCACCTGCTGGAACAGACAAGTTGAATTGCCCCTTACCATCGGTAGTGGTACCAACCGTTGTGCCCTGCACGACAACCGTTACCCCGGGTAGAGCTTCGTTTCTGTCGGCAGAGGTAATCGTACCTTGGATGCGCCGTGTCTGCTGCGCCGACGCCAAGGTGGCGACACACACTAACGGGGTAAGCAAGAGTAAGTGGTTTCTCATAAGTGGGAACAGGTGGGAAAAGAGATAAAGAATGAGAAAGAGACGCGAGAAAGAGCTAGGTGTTTTTCTGAAGGCTAAGCTCTGGAAGTGAGACTTTAGCGAAGAAAACCAACAGGCTCTGGGCCGTGGAATAAATATCTCTGCTTGCTCGGTAGCAGCGTGATCAAGAAGCCGGCATCACTGCTACCATTCCTTGGTGACCTAGTAAGTAGTTTAATGGCTGTCATTACCACTATTAGCTCTTCGGTTGGTCAGTCCTCTACTCAGCCGGGGTTTGATTATTTATGGTCGTACTGACCTCAGTATCCAGCTCCAGATTCAAGTGAGTTGGTGGAATTACTTGGCTCATCACGACTAGAGTAACAATGGGCGTGTCACCCCTAACTCAGCTCAATTAGTCTCGTTAAGGTTGTGGTACTTTTATTACGTGTGCAGATACACGTGCAGAAAAGCTACTGTCTGCGTGGTATGTGTATGCTTATTAATCAAGGTTTTTGAAGAGGAGAAAAAACAAGTACTTCTGAGCATTAAATGCATCATAGAAAACCTAGAAATACTATAAAAGAAAACTATACCGGTATCGATTCCGATACGACAATATGAATAGGACTTATCCTTTTGTCAACTGTTTACTGTAAATAACTTTCGGCATCGTTCCCGGGAACGATGCCGAGAGTTAATCGCAAGTGTATAATATGTCATTTTAATCTTGTTTTAACATGCTTTAAAATGTCTTATTTATCGTGATTTATTATATAATTGTCTTTATATAAGCAATTTATGTATAAGAAGAAGAAAGTACACATTTGCCAATACAGCCAGCTATTTATCATTATATACTTGAAAATATTCAATTTGGCTGTACTCTGCCTTGAGCATATAGAAGCTCGCTTTAAGATTGCGCATACTGTATTATGATTGCAGCGGTATCGATTCCGAATAGGATTTATCAACAGTAATCGTTTACCTTGCCCAACATCCTTGACGATCTTTTGAAAAATCGAGTTTACTCCATGCACAGCATACTTATACATCCTCATACAAACCCTATCTTTGATTGGAGAAGGCTTCTCAGCTATCTGAGCCGCTTACTTGTTGGCGCTATTTGCACTTTAGTATTGCCCTGTAGCACTCAAGCGCAAACCCAAGCCGCATCAACGTTGTCGAAGGTGTGGGTGCCGGACCTCGGCAATGGCACCTACAAAAACCCGGTGCTCTACGCTGATTACTCCGACCCGGACGCCATCCGCGTGGGCGAGGACTTTTACCTGACGTCTTCTAGCTTCAATGCCGTCCCCGGCTTGCAGATCCTGCACTCCAAGGATCTGGTGAACTGGTCGCTGATCGGGGCCGTGTTCCAGCAGCAGCCCCCGCTGGCGCGCTACCGAGAGCCGCAACACGGTAATGGCGTGTGGGCCCCTGCCATTCGCTACCACCACAAAAAGTTCTACATCTACTATCCTGACCCGGACCTCGGCATCTTCGTCACCACGGCCACGAACCCGGCCGGACCCTGGTCAACGCCGGTGTGCCTGAAGGAAGCCAAGGGCTGGATTGATCCCTGCCCACTCTGGGATGAAGATGGCAACGCGTACTTAGTACACGGCTTCGCCGGCTCGCGCGCCGGCATCAAGACGATCTTGGCTGTGAGCCCGATGTCGCCCGACGGCCTGCACCTGCTTGGCGACGACCGGCTCGTGTTCGATGGCCACAAAGACCAGCCCACGCTGGAAGGCCCCAAGTTTTATAAGCGCAACGGCTACTACTACATCTTTGCCCCGGCCGGTGGGGTGCCCACCGGGTGGCAGCTGGTGTTGCGTTCCAAAAATGTGTATGGCCCCTACGAGGAGCGCATCGTCATAGACCAGGGCAAAACGCCCATCAATGGCCCGCACCAAGGCGCCTGGGTCGATACGAATACCGGTGAGGACTGGTTTCTGCACTTCCAGGACCAAGGTCCGTATGGCCGGGTGGTGCACTTGCAACCCATGGTGTGGAAGAACGACTGGCCCATCATCGGGGAAGATCCGGACGGCGACGGCAAAGGCCAGCCCGTGCTCATGCATCGCAAGCCCACGATCAAGGGCAAGGCGCAGCCGCTGGCCACGCCGCCTACCTCTGACGAGTTCAGCAGCAATACCCTAGGTCTGCAATGGCAGTGGCATGCTAATCCGCAGGACTACTGGGCCTACCTGAACGGCCCGCTGGGCTACTTGCGCCTCTACTCCGTCCTGTTGCCGGAGAACTATAAGAACCTCTGGCAGGTCCCCAACTTGCTGCTGCAGAAGCTGCCGGCGGAGGTGTTTACCACGACCACCAAGCTCACCTTCACCCCGCGCGTAGAAGGCGAGAAGCTCGGGTTGGTGATTATGGGGCTAGACTACGCTTACCTGAGCCTCACCAGCCAAGGCGGCAAGCTCTACGTGAGTCAAGCGGTGTGTCAGAACGCGGATAAGCTCACGGCGGAAACAGTTTCGGCACCTCTTGAACTGCCCGCTGCTGCCGCGGGTCAGCCGATTTACTTGCGGGTGGCCGTGCAGGCGGGAGCCAAGTGTCAGTTCAGCTACAGCCTGGATGGGCAGCGTTTCCAGCCGGTAGGAAGCATGTTTCAGGCCCGGGAAGGTAAGTGGATCGGGGCCAAAGTGGGCCTGTTCTGCACCCGTGCCGCCAAGTTTAATGATGCTGGCAACGCCGATATTGATTGGTTTCGGGTGGAGTAGGTAGCTTCGCCGCTGAAAACGGGAAGCCGGCCATTCTCAGCGGATGCTAGGAATACCTGAGAAACCTTCCTACTTGCTTTTCGAGCAAGTTGCTACGTGGGTAAGGAAGAAGCTGAACTTGCTTCTAGACCAGCAAAGGCGGAGAAGAACGGGCATGCTCTCTTCAAAACAACTACCTGATTATCACTAATCGCTACCATGTTTTATCACCGCTTTGCTTACGTGTTAGGGGTTTCGCTTTCCCGCCTGCTGCCGCTAGTTGGCCTGTCCTTGTTGAGTGTAACCGCCCAGGCGCAATCGGTCCGCGTCGTGCAGGACTTGTCGAATCAGGATTGGCGGCTGTGGCTGGACCGGGCCGCGCCGTGGGTACAAGACCGCCTGTATGCGCCACCGGTAAACGTAGCCAAGCTGCCCATTAACCCGCCTACGGGCGGCTGGGGCGTGCTGCAAAGCACCTCGAATCCGATTGTGCACTTGCCCGCTACGGTGGAGCAATATTACTGGGGGGCCAACGGCAACACGTTCGGGCTGAGTGGCAACTACTTAGGGGTGTCGTGGTTTAGTACCAAGCTGGCCGTACCGGCCACGATGCAGGGCAAGCACGTGGTGCTGCGCTTTGAGAGCGTGCGGCTGCGGGCAGAGGTCTTTGTCAATCAGCAGCTCGCGGGCTACGACCTGGTCAACAGCACGCCGTTTGAAATCGACATCACCAAGTTCGTGCGCTACGGGCAGGACAATGAGGTGGCCGTGCGCATCACGGACCCCAATGGCAACTTCGATTGGCGCGACTCGCAAACTTTCATGTGGGGCGATTACCGCATTCAGCCGACGCACGGCTTTGGGGGCATCACGGGCAAGGTCGAACTCGTGGCTACCGACCCGGTGTACGTGCAGGACGTGTTCGTGCAGAACAAGCCTAGGCTCGACGAAGTAGACGTGCAGGTAACCACGGCCAATCAGACCAAGAAGCCGACCGCCGGCACCCTGCACGTGGAAGTGAAAGAGCAAGGTGGCGTGCAGCAAACGGTGTTTGCCCAGGACTACCCGCTCACGCAAGTCCCGACGGGGCTCAGTACCAATACCATAACCGTGCGCGTGAAAAACGCCAAACCGTGGAGCATTAACCAGCCTAACTTATACATGCTGACAGCTAGCTGGAAGGGCACCGATAACACGCAGGACAACTACCGGCAGCGGTTTGGCTTCCGCTGGTTTGAAATCCGGGACGTCGTCGGCGGGGATAGGCAGTTCTTTCTGAACGGCAAGCGCATCGTGCTGCGCACCTCCATTTCGTGGGGGTTCTGGCCCGTCAACGGCATTATGCCGAGCGATGCACTTGCCCGCAAGCAAGTAGAGACGGCCAAAAAGCTAGGGTTGAACATGCTCAACTTTCACCGCACCATTGGGCAGACGAACGTGCTGGACTACGCCGACGAGCTAGGTCTGCTCTACTTCGAGGAGCCGGGCGGCAATCAGTACCCAGCCAACGGGTTCAACCCCACCGATTCGCTCGGCAAGAAACAGGCAGACTTCTACTTTCCCGCTCGCACAGAGAAAGTGATGCGCATGATCCGGCGCGACCGGAACCACCCATCGCTCGTCATTTACAACCTGCACAACGAGCGCGGGGCGCCGCCGCAAGCCAAGGACAGCACCGAAATGCGCGCCGCGCACCGGCTCGACCCGACGCGCCTACTGACGTATAACTCGTCGAACGGCGACCCCACATTAAAGCCAAATCCGCGCTTCAAGCTGCACTTGCTGCCGTACGATACCACGTTTCGCGCCTACGGCTGGTTCGACCAGCACCACGCGGGCGGCCCAGGAGTGTACCACGACAACCTGTATTCGGGGCCTGGTAAATACCTGCGCTTCACAGATCATAAACATGAAATCGTTTACTATGGTGAGGAAGGGGCCATTGGCACGCCCCCGCGCTTGCAGCTCATCCGCGACGAAATCCTGAGAACGGGCAAAAACATCGGATGGGAAAGCGCCAGCTACCTAGCTTGGTACGATGCCTACGATCAGTATCTGAAGAACACTCCCGGCTTCGCACAAATCTTTCCCACGGTCGACGCGTTGACGACAGCCATGGGCAATACGGCCTATTACTACCAGGGCCGTGCCATCGAGAACATCCGCCTGAACAACACCGTCGACGGCTACGCGGTGAACGGCTGGGAGAGCATGATGCTGGAAAACCACTCCGGTATCGTCGACAATTACCGCAACCCCAAGGGCGACGTGCAGCTGATTGCCCGCTACAACCGCCCCGTGTACGTGGCCGTGAAGCCCACGCGCAAGGTCTTGGGCGTCGGCGACACGTCGCGCGTAGACTTTCACCTTATCAATGAAGTTAACCTGAAAGGCAGCTACCGCCTGCGCGTGCAGGCCACCGATGAGCAAGGCCGCACGGTACTCAATAAAACGCTGCCGGTGCGCGTGACGGGTGGCACCCGGTATGGGGAGCTGCTGTCGGCCGGGTTGCCGCTGATTCCTACTAGTGCGGGCTATACTACCATCAAAGCCGAGCTGCTGCGCGGTAGCAGCATCGTGGCTACCGGCGACGACAAGCTGTACGCCGTAAAGCTCAACACACAAGCAATTCCGGCGGCTGGCATGGTGGCCGATACCAGCGGGGTGCTGGCTAATTATCTGCGCTCAGTGGGCGTGAACTCGTTTAAGGAGTTCAAATCAGGGAGGCCACAGGGCAAGTACTTGTTGGTCGGCGCCTTCAATCCACAGCAAACCGGCAACCCCCTGGTGACCGATATCCTGGAATGGGTGAACGAGGGCAACACGTTGGTGGTGGTCGGCAACCTCGACAAGTGGGCCACGCACCTAGGGCGCAAGGAAGTAGTGGACTACCGCGGCTACAAAGAGCTAGGTACCTCGTGGTACGGCGGCAACTACTTCGCGAAAAGCCATCCGCTGTTCACGGGCTTGCCGCCGGCTGGCGTGTTCAACTGGGAGTACCAGTGCTTCGCAACCTACGACCGCAACCGGCTAGGCCTACGCCTATTTAACGGCGAAACCGTTGTCGGTTGCCTGTCGGACCATAAGAAAGAAGTGTACTCGGCGCTGAGCGTGGTTCCGCACGGCCGCGGCCATATCATTCTCTGCGCCCTCGATATCTTCTCGACCCTGCGGGGTGTGAAGGTGAGCAAGCGGGCCGAAGGCGACGGGGAAAATGCTGCCCTAACCTCCCTCAATGCATCGGGCAGCAACAAGGCCAACATCGTGGGCCAACAACTCCTCTTGAATATGCTGCGCTGGGCAGGCGCGCAGCCGCAATAAGCTAGGTTCAGAACTGTAATAATACAGCGCCGTTTTGCCAACGAAGGCGTACATCGCCCACTTTTCGGCGCTGGAGCGGCGCTGTATTATTACGTACGGATAGGCTACTGGTACTTCTCGGGAGCTAGCTGCCCGTATAGGGACGAAGTTCGGACGACGAGCTTGGGTTTGAGCACAATACGTTGCCCGCTGAAAAAGTCGGTTCGCTTGAGCAATTGCAGGAAGAGCTGGACGGCGGCTTCGCCCATCTGCTTGCCGCGCTGATCCACTGATGTGAGTCGGGGCCGCACCATAGTCGTAAACGGCTCGTTGCTAAAGCCTACCAACGCAATGTCTTCGGGTACCCGCATGCCCTGCTCCTCTAGCACCTCCAAAGCGCCCCCGGCGGGAAAGTCGTAGGCGGAGAAAACTGCATCGGGCCGCTCGGGCAGCGACAGTAGCTGCTGCATAGCCGCGGCCCCATCAGCCGTGCTTGCCCCCTCAAGCTGCACCACGAGGCTTTCGTCGTACGCGATGCCGTGCATGTGCAAGGCATCCTGGTACCCGCGAAAGCGGTTGTGGGTAGTGTTAATATTCTGCGGTCCAGCAAAGTGTGCAATGCGTTGGCACCCCTGCTCAATTAAGTGTTCCATTACTTGCAGGGCGCCGCGGTAATCATCGACTACTACGCCGCAGGCATTGGGCAACTCCGGCATGCGGTCAAAAAAAACTAGCGGCGTACCCTGATCAAATACGCGCTCAAAGTGCGTAAAGTCGGACGTGGTATTGGACATGGACACCAGAATACCATCCACTTGGGCCTTGAGCAACGCCTCTACGTGCTTTTTCTCCCGCTCTACTTCTTCCGTAGACTGACAGATCATCACGTTGAAGCCGGCCTGGCTGGCTACCACCTCAATACCATGTACCACCGCTGGAAAAAAGGCCCCATTGATGTGCGGCACGATAATGCCGAGCACGTGACTGCGGCCACTACGCAACGCGGCCGCTAGGTTATTCGGCTGATACTTTAGTTTCTCGGCCAAGGCCCACACCTGCGCCTTGGTGGCATCGCTCACGTCGGAGGCGTGGTTGAGCGCCCGCGAAACGGTGGATTGGGCCAAGCCTAGTTCTTTCGCAAGGTCAGCAATAGAGATGCGCTTGTTGGCCTTGTCCATGAAAGAAACAAACTAGGTGTGAGTATTTTAAATTGACTTCGATACAGTAGCTAGCTATGCAAGATAGATAAGATTGACTGCTCGACAACCTTCGTAGAATCCTACGCTAAACCTAGGTCTGAAGCAGCAATAATTTACTTGTACGAATGAATGACGGGCAGCCAGCACTCCGCTACACCTAGCTTTCCATCAAGAGAGCTTATAGGCAGGCTGTATGACCAATAAACAACAAAAGTGGTCATGCGGAACCTGCCGAATGACCACCTCAAAGAAAAGCGCTAAGCTGGTTACTGTTTACACCTGCTAGGTCGGACACAACCGCATCACCGTTGAGGGTGCTGTTCATTTCTTTCAGCGAAGACGCTTTTTTGCAAAGAGGACTCGCGGATAAGAAGCTGAGGCTTCAAGGTAATACGTTGACCAGCCTCGTGACCTGAGCGCTTTAGCAGCTGTAAAAATAGCTGGATGGCGGCTTCGCCCATTTGCTTTGCTCGCTGATCGACAGAGGTTAGCCGTGGCTTGAGCATCGTGGTAAAGGGTTCATTGCTATACCCAACGAGGGCAATGTCTTCGGGCACTCGGATGCCGCGGGCGTCTAACACTTCTAGCGCGCCAACGGCCGGAAAATCGTAGGCAGTGAACACGGCATCGGGCCATACGGACTGTTGCAGCAAGGTCGTCATTGCCTGGGCGCCAGCTTCCGTACTTGGGTTGGGCAAATGAATAACTAGCTCCTCCTCATAAGGCAGCCCGTGGGCAGCTAGCGCGTCGCGGTACGCCCGGTAGCGGTTATGCGTCGTACTGACGGTTTGGTGGCCGGCCATGTGCGCAATCCGGCGGCATCCCTGCTTGATCAGATGTTCCACTGCCTGATAAGCCCCCCGGTAGTCGTCGGAAACGACTGCGCAGGCGTTAGCTAGGTCGGGCATGCGGTCGAAGAAAACCAAGGGGATATTTTGGCTACGGACTCGCTCAAAGTGCGCAAAGTCGTGGGTGGTTTTTGACATAGCCACCAAGATGCCGTCGACCTGCCCCTTTAGGAGGACTTCCACCTGCTTTTTTTCCCGGGCTACTTCTTCGCTCGTCTGGCAAATCATCACGTTAAACCCTTCCTTGCTTGCCTCTTCCTCCATGCCGTGCACGACCGCGGGAAAGAAGGCCCCGGTAATGTGCGGCACAATAACCCCGAGCACATTGCTACGCCCCCGGCGCAGGGCCGCAGCTAGGCCATTCGGTTGGTAATGAAGCTTTTCGGCCAGCACCCATACTTGCGCCTTGGTTGCTTCACTGACATCCGGAGCATTGTTCAGCGCGCGCGAAATAGTAGAGGCAGATAACCCCAATTCTTGTGCAAGGTGTGCAATAGACAGGCGCTTATTTCCCTTGGCCATGAAGCAGTCAGTTGTCTTTACTGGCTCAGCTCAGCCAGCTACTAGACCTGCAAGATAGGCAAAGGGGAACCTTCCGAAGCACCCTATTTTTGTCCCTGCTTTGGGCTTGTTATTTCAACATTGTTCAGTAGTTGATGCCAGAGGCAAAGCCAATTATTCTCTTAGCTCCACCATTGCTTTAATAACACCCGTTGCGGGGTTGAGCCAACTGGCAAATTCCTGCTGCACCTGCCCGAACTGCACACGGTGTGTGATGTAGGTGGTAGGGTCGACTTGGCCAGCCTTCATGGAGGCAATGACGTGCTCGAAGTCTTCGCGGGTGGCGTTGCGGCTGCTCATGAGCGTGGCTTCGCGCTTGTGAAACTCGGGGTGCGAAAAGCTGATTTCGCCTTTTTGCAACCCCACCAGCACGTAGCGACCACCGTGGGCCAGGTATTGAAACGCATTGTTAATCGCCCGCTGACTACCCGTGGCATCAATGACCACCGTAGGCATGTCGTCGCTGGTGATTTGCCGGAGTTGTTCGGCTACATCCTTCGCCAGGGCATTCACGGTGTAGGGCACGCGCAGCTTCTCCCGGCAAAAGGCGAGGCGCTGCTCATTGATATCCATGGCAATGACGTGGGCGCCGGCAATACGCGCAAACTCCATGATGCCCAGGCCAATCGGCCCCGCTCCTACTACCAGCACGAACTCACCCGGCCGCACCTGGGCGCGGCGCACGCCGTGGGCGCCAATCGCCAGCGGCTCGACCAAAGCTAGCTCGTCGAAGCTCAAGCCTTCGCCGTGCACCAGCGAGTAGGAAGGCACGGCCAGGTACTCCGCCATGCCCCCATCGATGTGCACGCCGCACACATTGATGTGGGTGCAGCAATTGGGCAACCCCGAGCGGCATGCAATGCAGGTACCGCAGTTGAAATACGGAATAAACGTGACGGCCTCGCCCGGCTCGAAACCCGCTGCGCCGCCCGCATCGACTACTTCGCCAGCTAGCTCGTGGCCCAGCACGCGCGGGTAGGCAAAAAAGGGCTGGGTGCCTTCGTAGGCGTGCAAATCAGTACCGCAGATGCCAATGCGCTTGATCTTTAATAAGCTGTAGCCTTCGGGCGCCACAGGCGTTTCCCGATCC
Source organism: Hymenobacter sp. GOD-10R (assembly GCF_035609205.1). Classification (NCBI taxonomy): domain Bacteria; kingdom Pseudomonadati; phylum Bacteroidota; class Cytophagia; order Cytophagales; family Hymenobacteraceae; genus Hymenobacter; species Hymenobacter sp. GOD-10R. The sequence continues at coordinate 92,745 of NZ_CP141186.1, read as the reverse complement.
AGGTAGGCGAACCGGCCAGGCTGCTCACACACTAATGTATTCATCATTCTAAGTGCGTTATTGCGCGTTTGCCAAGGCTCGATCTAAATGTACGTAGCCACCATCCACGTGGATAATTTGACCGGTAGTATGGCTGGAGCGCTCCGAAAGTAGAAAGGCTGTGGTGTTGGCAATTTCCTCGGCCGTGGTCATACGATTACCGAGCGGAATCAGGGAAACGATTTCGCGCAGCTTCTCCTCTGGGTCAGGTAGCGTTTGGATCCAAGTGGCGTAGGCTGGCGTCCAGCTTTCGGCTACGACAATGGCATTCACGCGCATGCCGTATTTAAGCAGCTCTACAGCCCATTCGCGGGTCAGGGCGTTCCGGCCACCATTGGCGGCCGCGTACGCGGAGGCATGCCCTTGGCCAGTTTCGGCCGTTTTGGAGGTGATGTTGACGATAGCGCCCTTACTCTTTTTCAACTCTGGTAGCGCGTAATGGGCCATCAGATAGTAATGCACTAGGTTACGGTGCAGACTGAGCATAAACTGCTCATAGCTGCCGGCTTCCAGGCTGCCGCCGTCATTGATGCCAGCGTTGTTCACTAGGCCTTCGATGCGGCTGTACTGCGCCAAAACAGCGTGCACAGCCTGCTCGCAGGCCAAAGGATCAGAAAGCTCCGCCACCACCTGCCAAGCCCGGCCACCTGCCGCTTCAATAGCTGCCATGGTGTTTCGATTGTCTTCTTCATTGCGCCCAACTATTACTGGAATTGCACCTTCCCGGGCAAGCACGTGACTGATGCCCTCACCGATACCTTTGGCCCCGCCCGTCACGATAATTACTTTATCCTGTAGCTCTAAATGCATGTTTGCTTACCGCTTAGTAAATTCCGATAGTGTTGCTACCTCAACAGCGTGCTTGCGCCGAAGGAGTAAGTGGGCCGCAGCTAAAATCAATGTGCTGCGACGAGTTTAACTTTTCTGACATTGATATTCTTCCAAGCGAAATAAAGGACAACCAGGAAGCACAGCCCTGGCACAATGTACGCCACTTGAATCGTGGTAGCGTCGGATACCCAGCCGGCAATCACGGGGAAAATAGCGCCGCCAACAATGGCCATAATGACCAAGGAGGAGCCTTCTTTCGTCTTTGCGCCTAGTCCGCGGATGCTGAGCGAGAAAATGGTGGGGAACATGATAGACATAAAAAATTCCACGCCCATCAGCGCGTACACCGACAGTTTGCCGTGCAGGAGCACAGCCAAGAGTACCAGCCCAAAGTTGATACTACTGTAAAGGGCCAGGAGCCGGGGTGGGGCGATAAACTTCATGAGGAAGGTTCCGATGAAGCGCCCAGCCATAAAGCCTAGCAGCGCGCCGGATAAGTAAAGCGCCGCCGATTTTTCTTCAATTCCTCCCACGCGCTCAGCAAAGCGAATAAAGAAGCTACTGACGCACACTTGCGCCCCAACGTAAAAAAACTGCGCAACTACACCTAGCAGCAGGTTTTTCTCCCGTAGTAAGGAGCCTTCGGCCCTATCAGCCTCTTCCTCCTCTGCTAGCTCGGGCAGTGGCGTGCGAAATAGCAGCAACGCGACCAGCAGCACAATTCCGCCGATGAGCAGATACGGAACCTGTACTGCGGCGGCTTCGCGGTCTAGGTAGTCCGCTACCAGTCGCGGTGACATAGCACTTATCTGGGTAGCCGAGAGACTTTTACCCGATAAGATGAACATGCCACCAAGCAAGGGAGCTAGGGTGGCAGCTAATCCGTTAAATGACTGCGCAAAGTTGATGCGTTGTGCAGCTTCCTCGGGTTCGCCAAGTACAGTGATGTAAGGATTGGCAGCCGTTTCCAGGAAGGTAAGCCCGCAGGCAATAACGAACAGCGCCCCTAGAAAGAAGGTATAGGAGCGGGTTGCGGCCGCAGGATAAAACAAGAAAGCGCCGACCGCAAACAGCAGCAGCCCCACGATAATACCGCCCTTGTAGCCATAGCGCTTCATGAACTGCCCCGCCGGAATGGCTAATACAAAATAGGCAATGTACGAAGCCGAGTCAATGAAGGCAGACTGCGCATCCGTAAGTTGGCAGGCCTTTTTTAGGTGGGGTATAAGAATCGGGTTTAGGTTAAGCGCAAAGCCCCACAAGAAGAATAATGAGGTAATAAGGCCGATGGCAAATACGCTGTTGCGAGGACGAGGCATAGCAGAGAAGCGAGCCGTTTAGCGGCCATTGAGGGTATAAGAAGTGCCCGCTTTGGTAACTAGGTCGTACACAAATGAGGGCTGTAGCGTAGGCTTTTTGACGGCAGCTTTGGCTGACACCAACGGGGCCTTGATTGCCGTGTTTTGGTAGAAGGGATTGGGATTTGCGCCCCGCGTAGCAGCTAGCTTGGCTGTGCCGGTTGCCGTGACGGGGCTGTGCACCCGCAGGCGGCAGTTGCCGCCTAGCTTCGAGGTAATCTGCAAGCGCGTCACTTTGCCTTTGTTCCAGGCTAGGTCGATTACGTATCCACCACGGGCTACTAATCCCTTCACCTCACCAGTGGGCCACGCATCCGGCAGAGCCGGCAAGATGTCGATGGCCCCATCGTGGCTCTGCACGAGCATTTCGGCGATGCCGGATGTGCAACCAAAGTTGCCGTCGATCTGGAACGGAGGATGGGCGTCGAGCAGGTTGGGGTACGTGCCGCCATTCTGGCCGGAAGCTTCCGTGCCAGCCGGATTCAGTTGATCGGCAATGAGCTTGTACGCCCGGTTGCCGTTCAGTAAACGAGCCCAGAGGTTTACTTTCCAGCCCATTGACCAGCCCGTCGATTTATCGCCCCGGTACACCAGTGAGTTTTCGGCGGCGGCAAACAGCTCCGGATTCGCGTACGGAGAGATCTGCTGGCTCGGGTAGAGGCCGTACAAGTGCGAGACGTGCCGGTGCTTATCATCGGGTTTGTCCCAGTCTTGCAGCCACTCTTGCAGCTGGCTGTATTGCCCAATCTGCATAGGCGGCAGGCGCTTGATCATGCCCTGGAGCGTGTCGGCAAAGGCTTTATCGGTATTCAGGATGGCGGCGGCGCGCATAGCATTCGAGAAGACATCAAACACGAGCTGGTTGTCCATGGTGGTGCCGGCCGTGATGCCGACGCCGCTCTGGTAGGTGTTTTCCGGCGACATGGAGGGGGCCACCACCAGCCACTTATGGCTCGGTTCTTCCTGCAAGGCATCCACGTAATACAGGGCCGCGCCTTTCAGCACCGAGTAGTACTCCCGCAAAAAAGCCTTGTCGCCGGTGAAGAGGTAGTGCTGCCAGAGGTGCTGCGTGAGCCAGGCGCCGCCCATGGGCCACATGCCGTAGAACCCCCCGTCCACGTTGCCGGTGATGCGCCACAAGTCAGTGTTGTGGTGCATGTTCCAGCCGCGCGCGTGGTACACCACCGAAGCACTTTCCTTACCCGTTTCGGCTAAGTCCTTGAGCATGCTAAACAGTGGCTGGTGCAGCTCCGTCAGGTTCGTGACTTCGGCCGGCCAGTAGTTCATCTCGGTGTTGATGTTCACCGTGTACTTGCTGTCCCAGGGCGGCGAGAGTTTGTCGTTCCATTTACCTTGCAAGTTGGCGGGCTGGGTGCCGGGCTGGGAGCTGCAAATCAGCAGGTAGCGCCCGAATTGAAAGTACATGGCGGCGAGGGCCGGGTCGTTGCCCGTAGCAAAATCTGCAATGCGTACATCAGTGGGCTTTTTCACTGCGTCGGTGCTGCCTAGGTTCAGGCTCACCCGGTCGAAGTAGCGCCGGTAGCTGGCTACGTGGGCCGCTTTGGCAGTCGGGTACGTTTTGGCCAGGGCCGCCGGCAAGTACGAAGCCGCTTTGGCAGTCTCATCACCCCCTAGGTCCTTATAGCTCTTGAAGTTCGTGCCCATGGAAACGTAGATCGTCGCGGCCGTGGCACCTGTTATTTGCAGGGTGCTATCTGTGGCGGTTACTGTACCACCCTCCACTTTCGGCACGACATGGGCCTGAAACTTAACCTTACCGACCTTATTATCATTGCTGCCACCGACGCCCGCCAGCACGAGCTTGGTCGGCTCCGTCTTGATGCTACGACTGAGCTGCGGACTACTCATGCCGAGTCGGCAAGTAATGCTGCCCGGCTTGCTGGCCGTCAGGCGCACCACGATAACCTGATCGGGCAACGACGCGAACATCTCGCGGGTGTAGGTGACGCCCTGAACTTGGTAGCTCACCTTGGCTACGGCCTGTTGAATGTCAAGGTCCCGGTAGTAGTTGGTAGCCGCCTCGTGGCCGGGAAAGGTCAGCAGCAGGTTGCCCACGGTTTGGTAGGGCATGCCATAGTTGTTGGTAGGCAAAGCCTGGCGCGGAAAGGTCTTGTTCGAGAGGTCTTGCGCCTCCTTATATTTTCCCGCAAAAAGAAGCTTGCGGATTTCCACAATGCCCTCGTACACGCCCGGCACTACGTTGTTGCCGGGCTCGCCGGCCCACACGGTTTCTTCGTTGAGTTGCAGCCGCTCCCGGCCCGGAGTGCCGTAGACCATGGCGGCCAAGCGGCCGTTGCCAATGGGCAGGGCTTCGTTCCAGTTCGCCGCGGGCTTATTGTACCACAACGTCAGCGGATTTTGGGCCCGCGTTTGGAGCGAGAGAAGTAATGAACAGACGACTAATGGCAGATTGGTTCTGTGACGGAAGCGAATCATTTAGCGGGTAAGATTCAGGAGTAACGAGTAGAAACGGAGCAATGCTAGGTAGCCAGTTGCCAAAAATGAGGCTTCTTGGACAACCAAACTACCTAGCATTGCTTATTAACGACGCTGAGCTAGGCTAATAACCATTGTTCTGCGTCAGGTTGGGGTTGATGTCGCGCTCGGCCTGCGGAATGGGTAGCCGGTCACTTACCCCGTCGCGGTAGCCTGTTTTGCCAATAGACTTCAGGTAGGTGGCGGCATCGCCCCAGCGCACGAGGTCGAACCAGCGGTGACCTTCCAGACCTAGCTCGGCGCGGCGCTCATCCTTGATGGCTTGGCGCATTTGACTCTGCGACAACGTGGTAGCAAGCGGCGCTAGCTTCACGTCGGCCCGCGCCCGCACTTGGTTCACTGGGGCGGCGGCTTCGCTGGGCTTGCCTGCTTCGTTCAGCGCTTCGGCGTACATCAGCAGCAAATCGGCGTAGCGCATCAGGATGAAGTTCTTCGGGTCGTCGCTTTTGCCGATGTTGGCTCCTTTCCCGACCACGTATTTGCGAGGGCTGTAGCCCGTGGGAGAAGCCGCCGGGTTGTACGCAATACCCTGGAATACATCCCCTGCCCGGAAGACGCTGTAGCTTAGCCTAGGGTCGTTCGGAGCAAAGGAGTTCACGAAGTTTTTGGTGGGCGACCCGTAGCCGTAGCCCCCGTCGAGCGTGAAGCCCAGGCCACGGGGCGCATCGTAGTTGTTCGTCGCGTTACCGAGGCCCCCTAAGAAGGATGCATATTGAATCTCGAAAATAGATTCCTTGCCGTTCTCGGTAGCTAGCTCGAAGTTGTCGAAGTAGCGATCAAAGAGGCTGTAGGTGTTGGCATCGATGACCTCTTTAGCCTTGGCGGCGGCCTCGGGCCATTGCTTGCGGTACAAGTACACCTTGGCCAAGAACGCTTTGGCGGCGCCTTGCGTGGCGCGGCCTACGTCGGCGGCGGCATACGTGCGAGGCAGGCTGGTTTCAGCTATCTTCAAATCACTGATAATCTGCTGGTACACTTGTTCCGTCGGTGTGCGCGAAACGAGGAATTCTTTTACATCAAACTGGGGCTTGGTGATGAGCGGCACGTCGCCGAACAGCAGCACCAAGTAGTGATAGTTGATGGCGCGCAGGAATGCGGCTTCCCCCAGAATACGCTGCTTCAGACCCTCGTCCATCGCAATAGCGGGCACGCGGTCTAGCACCAAGTTGGCCCGGAAGATACCTTGGTAGAAAGCGTTCCAACTGTTGCGCACATTCTGGTTGTCTGAGGTCACCGTGAACTCCTGAATCTGGCTCCAGTTGGCGTCGTCGTTGGCCGACTGCGCGTCGCCCGACATGTAGTTGCCGTAACGGTCGAGGCCAAATTGCCCCACGCCTTGCAGAGTGAGCGGCTTATAGGCTGCATTAATGGCACGCACGGCGTCGTTGGAGGTTTTGTAGAAGTTATCGGGCGTAACCACACTCAGCGGCTCCTTCTCCAAAAACTCTTTTTCGCACCCAGTGAGTAGCAGGGCGGCCGTAGCAGCTAGTAGGATTCGTTTCATGCTAGTAGTCATCGAGAAAGGGGCACTAGAATTCGAGGTTGATGCCGCCCAAGAAGGTACGGGGCTGCGGGTAAGTCATCAGGTCCGTGAAGTTGTTGTCGCGGCCCTGCCCCACTTCCGGGTCAAACCACGGATAGGGCGTCAGCGTCAGCAGATTCTGGCAGCTCACATACACGCGGATGCGGTTGACGCCGAGTAAGTCTTTCGGCAGCGTGTAACCTAGCTGGATGTTCTTGATGCGCACGTAGCTAGCATCGTAGACGAAGAAATCGGAGGTGCGCTGGTTGTTGCTCGGGTCGCCCCACACGAGCCGGGGCACGTGGTTGCTGGTGCCGGGGCCCGTCCAGCGGCTCAGGTAATCCACGGTGGTGTTGTCGAAGTTGTCTACCAGGCGGCGCCCACCGGTTTTGTCCAAGAACACCTCGCGGCCCTGCACGCCCTGCACGAACAAGCTGAAATCGAAGCGTTTGTAGCTCACGCTGCCGTTGAAGCCGTAGGTCAGGCGGGGAATGGTGTTGCCGATGTAATCTCGGTCGAGGTCATTGATGGTGCCGTCGCCGTTGAGGTCTTTCCACTTGATGTCGCCGGGCTTGGCATTGGCCTGGGTGGCATGGGTGTTAATCTCCTCCTGGGTCTGAAAAATGCCCTCTTGCACGTAGCCAAAAAGGGAGTTGATGGGCTGCCCTTCCGCCGTTTTGAACACGCCCGAAACAATGGGCACGCCAGCCAAAGAAAGCACCCGATTTTTGAGCGTGGAGATGTTTGCGTTGACATCGTAGCGAAAATCTCCGGTGGACTTCTGGTAGCCCACCGCCAGCTCAAAGCCCGAATTGCGCACTGAGCCAGCGTTTTGGTAAGGCGCGGTGGTCACGCCCGTGGTGCCCGGAATGGGCACCTGCACGAGCATATCCCGGGTGGTCTTAACGAAGTAGTCGACCGTCACCGATACGGCATTGTTGAACAAAGCTAGGTCGAGCCCTGCATCTTGCATGGTAGTCGTTTCCCACTTGATGTTGGGGTTGCCGAGCGCGATAGGTGCCGCCCCGGAGGCAATCGTCTGCCCGGTGCCAAGCACGTAGTTCTGCCCTAGGTCCAGGCCGTTGGTGAACGAGTACAAGCCGATTTCCTGGTTGCCAAGCTGCCCCCAGCTGGCCCGAAACTTCAAGTCATTGATAGCGCGAATGTTCTCCATGAACTTCTCGCTCGATAAGCGCCAGCCGGCGGCAAACGAAGGAAACACCCCGTAGCGGTTGCCTGCGCCGAAGCGGGAGGAGCCATCGACCCGCAGGTTGGCCGAGAGCAGGTATTTCTCGTTCAGGTTATAATTCAGCCGACCAATAAAGGAGCGAATCGACCACTCGGAGGCACCACCGCGGGCCCGGTCGTTGAGCGAAGCGGCATCCAGCACCCGAATGTCGTTGTTGGGCAAGCTCTCCCGGTGGGCGCTGATGTTCTCCGACCGGTTCGCCTGCTGCGTCACCCCCACCAGCGCCGACACGTTGTGCCGACCGGCGAAGGTTTTATTATATGATAAGGTATTCTCGTTTAACCACGTACCACTGATGGCGTAGTTCCGGTCGAGGGTACTCAGCGTATTCGTGCGGCTCCCGAAGGTATAGACAGGCACGAAAGAAATACCATCTTCAATGATGAAGTCGCCCCCTAGGGTAGAGCGGAACTTTAAGGCCGGGGTGAAGGCATATTCCGCGTACACGTTGCCCAGAATGCGGTAGCGCGTCAGGTCGTTCTGAAACTGGTAAGCCGCGCCCAGGGGAGCTAGGTACCCTAGCTGCTCGCCGAGGCGGGTAGCGTAGCCGGGGCTGCCATCCGGCATGTACTTCGGAATAGTGGGTGAAAAGCGAATGGCATTGACAAACGTTTCGCTCCACAGCCCACTGCGGCTTGCGCCTCGCGTGAGCGAAAGGCTGTTGCCCACACGCAGCTTTTTCAGAACCTGATGATCGGAGTTGACGCTCAGCGAGTAACGATTGTACTTTACCCCAATGCCAATGCCATCTTGTTTGAAGTAACCCAGGGAAACCGCGTACTGCGACTTCTCCGACCCGCCTGAGAACGACAGATGGTAGTCTTGGATAGCCGCGGGATGAAAGATTTCCGCAATCTTTTCATTGCCGACGCCTAGCGTATCCACGCGGTTCCAGTTGGGCGTCAATCCTGCATTAACGCGGGCTTCGTTCTGCAACGTAGCAAACTCGGTAGCATTAGCCATTTTCGGCAGCCGCCACGCTTTCTGCACGCCCGCGTAGCTGTTGAAGGTCACCCGACCTAGGCCTGCCTTGCCGCGCTTAGTGGTAACGAGCACCACACCATTCGCTGCCCGTGCCCCATAAATAGCGGAAGAAGCGGCATCTTTCAGCACCGTAATCGACTCAATATCATCGGGGTTTATGTTGGCAATGCCACCCGCGGTGCTAGTGCCGCCAGTACTATTGAACGCGCCGGTTACCCCCGTCGCATCAGGGTTCGTAATGACGCCATCAATGACGTACAGCGGGTTGCTGTTACCCGTAGTACCCACGCCACGCACCCGCACAAGGGGCGCATCGCCGGGGCGGCCGGTGTTCTGCGTCACTTGCACCCCAGCGGTGCGCCCCTGCAAGGCCTGACCAACGTTGGTGGTGACGGTGTTTTCGAAGTCCTTAGCCGAAATGGTTGAGACTGCACCCGTTACATCCGCCTTTTTCTGCGTGCCGTATCCTACCACCACTACCTCATCGAGGGCCTTGGTATCCTCGGCTAGGGTCACCGTAAGGCTGCTGGTTGTGCCCGTCACGACCACTTCTTTGCGGGCAAAACCAACGAAGCTGAATACCAGTGTGCTGTTTTCGGGTACTTGCAGGGAAAAGCCGCCATCAGGACTGGTGCCGGTGCCGATCGTAGATCCTTTCACCACCACCGTTACCCCAGGCAGTCCATTGCCTTTAGCATCTACCACGCGTCCTGCTACGGTCACGTCCTGAACTCCGGAATCGATTCCGGAGTCAGTGAAATTTTTGGCCGAGGAGAAAATAACGGCCTCAGTGGATCGGTTTGCCCAATGTGTAAGCGCAGAAGTCTTTTGTGGGAGAAAAGACGAACTAAGCTGATGAACAGAAGCTAGGTACGATGCCGCAGCTGTTGGGCTAGGAGTAGTTGAGAGCAGTATACCAGCTGTTACTGATAATACGCGCGCAAATTGCTCACTAGGTTGGGTAGGAGTTGGATTCATTGGCTGGAATGTGGGAATATGGTGAAAAAGGAATCCAGGCTGTCGCGCAGCCGCCGATAGAAAGCATCAGTAGCCATTCGCAACTCTTCTTTTGAAAGGAGGGCTTTAATTCCCTCAACTGCTCAATCGGATAGTGGCTCTTTTTTGTACCCGTTTTCAGCTTGTGAAAGGGCACTAGAGCGCGTTGAGCACCTAAGTAGTTCGAACAAATCTATTTGCTCAGAGATAGCTCGCAACCAATTAGTTATAAATACTTCCGCAAAGGTTTGCGCAAACCTTTGCGGAAGTATTTAAATCTAGACCTAGGTCAGCTTTTGCAGTGATTCTATGCGTTGCCTAGCTAGGCAAGGGATTCTGAGATTACGTGTCAAATCCAGCTTCTTCTTTAAGTTTAAGGTTTTAAGAAGAAGTCTATGCGTAAGCACCCTGTTTCCCTGAAAACGTTGGCCCAAGCCTTAAATGTGTCGATGTCGACGGTGTCCCGTGCGCTCAAGAACCATCCCGATATTGGCCCGGAAATCACCAAAAAGGTGCAACAGCTAGCGCAGGAGCTCCAATATAGTCCCAATCCGCTTGCCATGGGTTTGCTAAAAAACAAGACCCACATTATCGGCGTGATTGTACCGGATTTGGTGACTTACTTCTTCTCTTCTATCATCAGCGGCATTGAAAGCGTAGCAGAGGAAAATGGCTACTACATCGTAATCCGCTCCAGCTACGAGAGCTACGAGAAGGAGAAAGAATGCCTCGAAAACCTGCTCAAGCTGCGCGTAGAAGGCATCATCATGTGTTTGTCGCAGGAAACAACCGACTACACGCACTTCGACCGCTTAATTGAAGAAGATATGCCGTTAGTCTTCTTTGATCGGGTATGCCGCACAGCCGAAGTGGATACGGTGGTGGTAGATAACCAGGTGGCTGCTTGTCACATCACCGAGCACTTCTTCGAGCGGGGCTACCGCAGAATCGCGCACATCGCCGGCCCAGCGCAGCTCAATATTACCTGTGAACGTATACAAGGCTACAAAGACGGGCTAGCCAACATGGGACTCGACTTCGAGGACGAGCTACTCGTGCACTGTGATATGAGTATAGATAGTGCAACAGCTGCTACTCGACAGTTACTAACGCTGCCGCAGCAGCCTGATGCTATTTTTGGGGTGAATGACACCACTGCTTTTGCTGCCATGAAGGAAATCAAGCGGCAAGGGCTACGTATTCCAACTGATGTAGCACTGGTGGGCTTCAGTGACGAGTTTCACGCAACGGTAGTAGAGCCAACGCTCACTTCTATCATGCATCCCTGCGTTGAGATAGGTCAGGAAGCCGCACACCTCTTTTTGAAGAAGACGCGCGCTAAAACCAAGATGCCTGCTCAGCAAGTAATTCTCAAGACTCACCTAGTTATCAGAGATTCAACGGTAGCAAAGTAAAGGCATTACCCATCTCACCCTTGGCTACCTCGTCCCAAATTACTTATCAAGCAAAACCGTAAGGACCTAGTTCAAAAAAGAAAGGACCGTTTTTACTCTCAAAATGGTGATTTCGCTGAACCATCTACCTAAAAGCTGGTTTCTTGTCACCCAGGTGCGCCTTTTCATCAGGCTTATTTACCGTTTTTCGGTTCACGAAAATGATATAAAGGAGTGACTCAGCGGCGCGGATGTAGGCTGTATCTGTTGCAGATTAGGGTTACTTCTTTGGGTACGGGAGGTGGACTAGGTATGAATGTATACAGTGAGTACAAGGTACTGCCTCGTTAGCTGGAGCGAAGGACAAATCCGTCGCTTCCTGTACTTTCAACACATGGAATTTCTCGCTGCCTATCATTTCTTGCGTGCCCACCTGCAGACCCGCGTGCCGCTGACTGATGACTGCTTCGCCGATTTTCAGCAGTACTTACGTCCCTTCACGCTGGGCAAGCGGCAGCATTTGCTGCTGGCCGGCGAGCCCTGCACTCACTTAGCCTTCGTTACCCAGGGCTGCCTGCGCTGCTACTCGCTCAACATGCAGGGCCAGGAGCATACGCTGCAGTTTGCCCCTGAAGACTGGTGGGTATCAGATATGTACAGCCTTCTGACCCAGCAGCCCAGCAGCCTGAACATCGACGCACTGGAAGACGCGCAACTGCTGCTCCTAGCTCAGGCAGATATGGAGACCATCTACGCACGGTTTCCCGTTTTCGAACGGTACTTCCGGCTCTTGATGCAAAGCCGCTACGTGGCCCTGCAGGAGCGGGTTAATGCGTCGCTGAGCCAGACAGCGAGTGAAAAGTACCAAGATTTTCTGCGCAAATACCCCGGTATTGCTCAGCGTGTACCCCAGCATTTAATCGCTTCTTACCTAGGAATTACCCCCGAATCACTGAGCCGCGTACGGCGGCAATTATAACATCGGATGCTGCGCTGCGCTAGGCGCTGCTCAAATCCAAGGGCACCATGGCACCGGGTCGAAAGCTTCGGCCGTCTGTTCCCAATTTCTTAAGCAAAGCGCCGATCCATAGGTCGGCGCTTTGCTTTTGTGATCGGTGTTTTCGCGCAGAAGATGCTGCTGACGCCAGGGGCAAGAGTTCGAGCTATCCTCATTTCTTATCCTATGATAATGCGCCAAGAGGGAGCCTCGGAAGACCTTTGTCCTGTTCTTTCGCCGTGAGAGAATTCTGACAAGTACTTGTCCTGCTGCATGAAAAAGATTCTGTTGCCCCTTACTTTGTTCGCCATTTCGTTGACGGCCTCGGCCCAGAAAGCCACTACCAAGCCGGCCGCCAAAGCTAACGACCAGGTAGCCCAGCACCTAAAAACCTTCGACGAGCTGGACTACGACGTGTTCAGCAACGCCAGGTGGGATCGGCTGCACGAAAGCCACGGTCAGAACATCATCGTACACTGGCCCGACGGCCACACCACCACCGGCATCGAGCAGCACATCACCGACTTGAAAGCCATGTTCGTGTATGCCCCCGATACTAAGATAAAGCAGCACCCTTTCAAATTGGGCCAGGGCAACTTGACGTCTGTATCGGGAATTATGACCGGCACTTTCACCAAGCCCATGCCCACCGGCGACGGCAAGTTCATTCAGCCTACGGGCAAGAAATTCAGCTTGCCCATGTCCACTGTCGGCGTGTGGAAAGATGGCGTGATGGTGGAGGAGTATCTCTACTGGGACAACCAATCTTTCCTGAAGCAGCTCGGCTTGGGTCAGTAAACCCGCCGGTTGCCGCTGCTTCGTTTGTCCTCACCCGCTACTTCCCGCACTGTTGTGAACACTGCCCTACTTTCGTATTCTTCGCTGCCTGCCGAACGCATCGGCGTGCATCCGCCGGTGGAGCTACCGGCGTCCATTCGCCTGGGTGCCGTGTACTTGTTGGTAGCCAGTTTGGCCCGCTCGCTGGAGTTTTACCAGCACGTGCTCGGGTTTGAATTGCTCAGTCAAGTCCCAGCCACCGAAAACCAAGCCGCCGTAGCCGACCTAGGCGTGGCCGGTAGCCCGCACGTGCTGGTACGGCTGCAAGAACAATCCAATGCCCGCCCTATTCCGCGGCGGGGCCGGTTGGGCATCTACCACTTGGCCGTGCTGCTGCCTACCCGCGCTGATTTGGGTCGATTTTTAAAGCATGTGTGGGCCCTGGGGGTACACGTAGGCTCCTCGAACCACAACTACAGCGAAGCCACTTACCTGACCGACCCCGATGGCTTCACCATTGAGGTATACCGTGACCGGCCTCGCAACGAGTGGCAGGTGAGCGCAGAGGGAGAGATTCAATCGGCCCTCGACCCGCTCGACGAAGCCGGGGTGCTGCAAGCGGCTGGGGTTACGCGCTGGCAGGGATTGCCCGCTGGTACGACCATCGGCCACTTACACTTTTATACCGGCAACCTGCCCGTGGCGGCCGCCTTTTACCATCAGGCCCTAGGCTTCGCCATTGAAACCTGGAGCTTGTCGGGAGCCCTCTTTGTCGGGGCGGGCGGCTATCACCACCACCTGGGTCTGAACGTGTGGGCGGCTGGCTCACCGACCGCCACGGACGCCGATGCGCGCCTATTGTACTGGGAATTGTGGCTGCCCGATACGGCCACCCGTGATGCCGCCGCCGCTCGGCTGCAAGCCGCTGGCTACGCGGTGGATTCAACCCCTGAAGGCCCGATTGCCACTGACCCCTGGAACATCCGGGTGCTGCTGCGCGCCGAAGCTCAACCCCAGGCATGAGCCGTCGATTCTGGCCGTGGCTGGTTGTTTTTCTCTTGCTAATTCCACCAACTTCCATGACGATTGCCGCCACTACGCAGCCCCCGCTGCTCACTAATTTATCCCTGGCTTACCGCCCAGTAAACCCGGCCCAAGCTACCGGGGCCAAAAGACTCCTGCTGCTGCTGCACGGCGTGGGCGGCAACGAACTGAACCTGCTCCCAGTGGGCGAGCAGTTGGCCGATGCCCACACGCTAGTGCTTTCAGTGCGAGCCCCACTGGTGTTTGGCCCCATGGGCTTTGGCTTCTATCAGGTTGATTTCTCGTCGGGTAAGCCCGTCTTCAACCAAGCCCAGCAACTGGATGGGCAGCGGTTACTGCTCAACTTTATGCACGAGGCCTCCGCTAAATATGGCATTCCGACCGGCCAGGTGTATCTGTTGGGCTTCAGCCAGGGCGCCATCATGGCCTACGACGTAGCCCTGACTCACCCGGCGCAGGTGCGGGGCGTGCTGGCTTTCAGCGGCCGCATGCTGATCGAGTCGCGCCAGCACCACGCCCCGGCCGCCGACGTGCAGAAGGTGCGCTTCTTCCTCAGCCACGGTCGCCACGACGACAAACTCCCGGCCTTCTATGCCGATGAGGCCGTGACGTTCCTGAAAGCCCTAGGCATCACCCCGCACTACGAAGCCTTCGAAGGCGGGCACGAAGTACCGGTGAGCGGCTTGGCAGCCGCTCACCGGTGGCTAACCCAGCAGCCCTAACGCGCGACCAAGCTTTCCCTTTCGCTCCTTTCAACTTAATCGCTTTTCACGCAAGAAATCATGAAAAACCTCCTGTTTTCCCTCCTGCTAGCCGCTACCGTACTGTCGGCTCCTGTGCAAGCCGCTAAAGACCCCGCCACCCGTAAGCCGGTTACGGCCAGCGCGGCAGTTGAAACCTACAAAGTGCAGCCGCAACTGAGCTCGCTCGGCTGGACGGGCAAGAAAATCGGCGGCCAGCACGCTGGCACCATCAACCTGAAAGAAGGCACCGTGCAGGTAAAAGGCAGCCAGATTGTGGGCGGCACGTTCGTGGCCGACATGACCTCGCTCAAGAACACTGACCTGACGGACGCCGACTACAACGCCAAACTGGTGGGCCATCTCAAGTCAGACGATTTCTTCGGCGTCGAAAAGAACCCCACCGCTACGTTCGTCATCACTAGCGTCAAACCGCTGAAAGGTGACGCCAACGGCAACAACGCTACCATCACCGGCAACCTGTCCATCAAGGGCAAAACCAACCCGCTCAGCTTTCCGGCCAAAGTAGGCGTGAAAAACGGCGTGGCCGCTGCTTCCGGCACTGCGAGTATCGACCGTACAAAATACAATGTCACGTTTGGCTCAACTCTGTTTGGCACCGCCGCTGACAAAGCAGTCGATGACGTATTCACGCTGAGCTTCAACGTTATTGCCAAAGGTAACGGCGTCGCTACGCGCTAAGCCAATGGGCCGCCCCGGCTTTCTCCCGCCTGGAGGAGAACCGGAGCGGCCTCTGTATTCTCCCCTGCCTTACGTGTCGTTTACTGCTCGCGGGCTGCAAACTGCGAGGGCCGCTGACCGACCAGCTTGTAGAAGGTATTGCTGAACGAGGCCAAGCTATTATATCCCACGGCGTAGGCAATTTCGCTGATGGTCTGCTGGGATTTCAGCATCAACTCCATGGCCGCCATCATGCGCCGGAGTTTCAGGTACTGGCCGAAGGAGATGCTCAGGCACTCCTGAAACAGGCGCGACAAACTCCGCGGGCTGAAGCCGAAGTGCCGGGCCAGTCCGCCGAGCTCCAGCAGTTCGCCGATATGCTCGTAGATATAGCGCAGTACCGGCACCAAGCGCGGGTCTTCCGTCGTAGGCAAGGCCAGTGGTAGCGGATGATGGCTGATGCGGGGCAGTACCAACTTGAGATTCAGCAAAAACAAATAGGGTTCGTACTGCTCAGGCCCATAGTGCCCGTACCAGCTTTCGGTGTAGCCCAGCATCTCGTACAATAGGTCCGTCACCGGGTAGATGCCCAGCTTACCGAAGAACGGGTGGTCGGTGTCGCGAGCCTCAGCAAAGCATAAGCCCGTTATGATATGTTGGGGGGAGTGAAATAGTACGCGGTGCGCTAGCCGGGGCGGAACGAGCACATAGTGCCGGGCCGGCAAAAAGTACGTTTTGCTGGGCGTGATAAGGTAAGCTACACCGCTGCGCACGTACACCAGCTGCGTTTTCTGGTGCTGGTGCAGGGGATAGTTTTCCTCGCTGTGCTGCTGCTGCACGAACATGGTTTCAGGTCGGCTGTCGATGTTTTCAAGTTCCACCAGAAATTCCTGGGTCGTGAGCATACGGTTTGACTTGTTTGAACAAATGTATGGCTGGTTTGCAAAATAAAGCTCCTTCCTCATTAGGTAGTTTTACTTGTTTACTAACCGCGCCCCCCTTTTACGGGCAAGCTAAGGGTGAACTCATTTCGACGTTTCGCTCGACTCGTCAATACTCGCGCTGGGCGACGTTCTTTTTCTCATCTCAATCCAACTATTCCCATGAAGATTACAGCTGCTGTCGTCAAAGAAAAAGGCGGCTCATTTCTGCTCGAAGAAGCCGAACTGGACCAACCACAACCCCAAGAAGTGTTGGTGCGCATCGTAGCCACCGGCATTTGCCACACTGATATGGTGATTCGCAATCAGCAGATGGCAGCGCCCCTGCCTATGGTACTCGGCCACGAAGGCGCGGGCGTGGTGGAAGCTATCGGCAATGAAGTGACGGAAGTAGCCGTGGGTGACCATGTGGTCCTCACCTTCGGCTACTGCGGCAAGTGCAGCAGCTGCCGGGAAGGATTCCCTACCTACTGCGAGCACATGCTGGAGCACAACTTCGCCGGCAGCCGCCCTGATGGCACGCACCGCATTCATCAGCACAGCACGCCCGATTTGCACGACAGCTTCTTCTCGCAGTCGTCGTTTGCTACCTATGCCGTGGCCCACGAAAACAACACCATCAAAGTGCCTAAGGACGTGCCGCTGGAGCTGCTCGGGCCGTTGGGCTGCGGCATCCAGACCGGGGCCGGTGCCATTCTCAATAGCCTGAATGTGCATTCCGGCGCCAGTGTTGCCGTTTTTGGGACCGGAGCCGTAGGATTGTCGGCCATCATGGCCTCGCGCGTGGCTGGAGCCACGACTATCATTGCCGTAGACATCAACGAGGAGCGCTTAGCGCTGGCCAAGGAACTAGGAGCTACCCATACCATCAACAGCAAGACGGGCAACGTGGTGGAGCAGATCCAGCAGCTCACGGGCCCGGGCACGCACTTTGCCTTCGACACCACCGGCCGCCCCGAAATCATCCGCACGGCCGTACAAGGGCTGCGCACCCACGGCGTGTGCGGTTTGGTGGGCGTGACGGCTCCTGACAAAGAACTGAGCTTTGGTCCCAACGACATCATGGTGGCCGGCCGGACTCTTAAGGGCATTCTGCAGGGCGATTCGGTGCCCAGCATCTTCATTCCGCGCCTGATTGCCCTTTACCAGCAAGGCCAGTTTCCCTTCAACAAGCTGGTGAAATTCTACGAGTTCGACCAGATAAATCAGGCTGCCGAAGACTCGGAAAAGGGCATCACCATCAAGCCGGTGCTGCGCATTGGCAAGGTGGAGGCATAAGCCACGCGCAACACGTAGCCGGCGGCAAGAAGGGGTTAAGTGGGCTGCCACCAAGCCTTAAGTATATTGAACAACTACAAATCAACAGGACCAGCTAAGCCCCGAAAACGGACTGAGGTGGTCTTGTTGATTTATAAATGTGCCAGGGACAAAAAATGGCATGGCTGGTTTGAACAAGATTATGACTAATATGATAAAATGAGCCGAGCAGTGGGGACGTACTTTTGTGCCGTTACAAAGAACTCCTCATGAACTCTCGAAGGTGGCTGCGGTTAGGTGCCGCAGCTTTTTTACTAGCAGTCCCTTACCTGGTGGCCGCGCAAATGGCCGGCAATACGGTCGAACCTCTGACCTTGGAGCAGGCCTGGGCGCTGGCCACTGCGCGCAATAAGGAAGTGCAGATGCAGCGGCAGCAGGTAGCACAAAGCGCTGAACTGGTCAAGGATCGTCAAAACGAGCGCCTGCCCCGCGTGACGACCAGTGGCAGCTACGCCTATCTAGGGGGCTTGACGGCCTTCGAGCCCTACGCCGGACTACAAAACCCCGAGCGGCTCGCCGTGCCACCGAGTCCCCACGCTTACCGCCTCGGCGTAGCGGCCGATTGGGAAGTGTACACCGGCGGGCGCATCGACAACCAGATTGCCACTCAGGCCGTCAACGAAGTGCTGGAAACCGAGCACTTAGCCCTGACAGCCAGTGAAGTACGGCTGCGCGTGGTCACCGCTTACCTGGACGTGCAGCGCAACCGCGAGTACCAAGCCTTGACCGTTAACAACGTGAAGGAATCGGAGCAGCGGCTGAAGCAGATTCAAGCGCTGTACAAGAATGGGGTGGTGTTGCGCAGCGACCTGCTGCGGGCTGAGCTGCAACTCTCGCGGCAACAGTTGTTGCTCACCGAGATCGGGAACACCCTCACGCTCACCAACCAGCGCCTGAACCTGCTGCTGGGCACCCCCGAAGACCAAGTCAACCAACTCGCTCCAGTGAGCCCACCGGTAGCGGTGCTGGATAATTCCTACGCTGACTACCTTAACCAGGCTCAGGCAAAAGCCCCGGAGTTACGGGTGGCTAGGCAGCAAACCCGCCTGAGCGAACTGCGACTGGAGGCCACCAAGGTGAGCAAGCGCCCACAAGTGGGGTTGTTTACGGGCTACGCCTACACCTACCCTAATCGGCTGGTATTCCCTAACGTGTCGCAGATATACGGCGTGGGCGAGGTCGGCGTGCGGGTATCCTACAACATTACGGCCCGCTGGCTGGACCGCCACGCTGAGAAGGCCGCTGAAATTGGGATAGAACACCAGCGCATTGGCCAGGAAAAAGTATTGGATGACAAGCGCCAAGAAGTGAAAACGGCCTACGTGCGCTACCAGGAAACGCTGGAGCGCATCCGCATTGCCGAGCAGAGTATCGGGCAGGCCACCGAGAATTACCGCATTGTGAACAGCACTTACTTTAACCAACTGGCGCTGCTCACCGACTTGCTCGACGCGGACAACCAGCTCCTGCAAGCCCGCTTCGACTTGGTGACAGCCCAAACGCAAGCCGCCACCCATTACTATCAATTGCAAAAAGCCATCGGCCTCCTTTAAATTATGATTCAGCCGACGACCTCACCGCAACGCACTGATCGCCTCGTGGCGCGCATTACGACCACCATAGCCAGCCTGCTGGTACTGGCCCTGCTCGTGTGGGGCAGCCGCATTGGGTGGCAGATGCTCCACTACGAAAGCACCGATGATGCCCAAGTGGAAGAATACATCAATCCAATCAACAGCAAGGTTAGCGGCTATATTCGCCAGATTCGCTACGCCGAGAACCAGGCCGTGAAGGCTGGCGACACGCTGGTGGTGCTCGATAACCGCGACTTCGAGGTGCCTGTTGCCGAGGCGAAAGCCGCCTTGGCTAACGCCCAGGCTCAACTGCTCAACTTGGCCAGCACTGTGCAAACCTCGCAACGCAGCTCCCAAGTAAGTCAAAGCCAAATTGGCGCGGCTAAGGCCCGGCTGGTGCAGCAGGAGCAGGACTTTGCCCGCTACCAGCAGCTGCTGGCCGATGAGGCCGTGACGCGCCAGCAGTTTGAGCGCCAGCAGTCAGCCCTTGCTGTAGCCCGCTCCGACTACCAAGCTTTAGCCGGCAGCTACCAGACGTCCCTCTCGCGGGTGAACGAAAGCCAGGGCCAGCGCGCCGTGCTGCAAGCCGAAATCCGGCGGCGGCAGGCCCTGCTGCGCAAGGCTCGACTCGACCTTTCCTACACCATCGTGACGGCGCCCTACACCGGCGTGATGGGCCGTCAGACCATTCAGGAGGGCCAGTTGATTCAGGCTGGGCAGCCGCTGGCCTATATCGTGAACCGGCAAGCGGGCAAGTGGATAACGGCCAATTTCAAGGAGACCCAGCTATCGTACCTGCACGTAGGACAGCCGGTGCGCATTATTACCGATGCTTACCCCGACCAAACATTTGCGGGTCGTATTGAATCGCTGTCGCCAGCTACGGGCGCGCGGTTTTCGCTGCTTCCGCCCGACAACGCCACCGGCAACTTCATCAAGGTGATCCAACGCCTGCCTATCCGCATCCAGCTCATCGACCAGCCGGCGAAGACCGCGCAGCTCGCGGCGGGCATGAACGCCACCGTGACGGTGGCCAAGTAACTTCCGCTACCTGATGAAAAAAGCTGAACCACTGCCGCTTTTCAAGACGTGGGTGCCCGAGTGGGTTATCCGAGCCGTACTCTTTTGGGCGCTGCTGCCACCGTTTCTGCTGCTGGGTCTCTACGCTGGCAGCGCGGCCGAGGTGGCGGGCTACTACGGGGTGGAACCGGCCGACGTGCAGTTTTCGATATTACTCTACTACGCAGGCCTAGTGGCGTTTCTGCCCTTCGACCCGCATCTGGGTAGCTACCTGCGCCTGCGCGACTACTTGGCGTTGAGCGTAGTATTATTGGTGACATTAGTGGGCCTGGCTGGCTGGGTGCGCGATTTTCGGCTGCTGTTGGTGCTGCGCTTTTTGCAGGGCACCGTGGCCTGCACCATCGTCACGCCGCTGCTGTCGCTGATTTTTTCGCGGCTGCATACCACCCGGGCCCGGGCCATGGGCTATGCCATTTTCTACGGGGGACTGCTGGCCTCGGCACCGCTGGGCACCATACTGAGTTGGTCGGTGCTTGACCGCTACCCCGTGCCGGCTCTCTTTCACGTATTTCTGCTGCTGGTAGTGCCCGGTGCGCTACTGTTGCTGCTACTCCTCAATGGTGTGCGCACCCGCCGGCGCCTACCGCTCACTCAATTGGAGTGGCCTAGCTGGGTGCTGCTGAGTGCCGCGCTGCTGGGGCTATCTTATTTGGCTTCCTACGGCCAGCAGCTTTACTGGCTGGAAAGCCCGGTGGCTTGGCTAGCGCTGGGGCTAGTCACGGTAGGCGGCGGAGCCTTCGGGTGGCGGCAATGGCACCTGAAGCGGCCCTACATCCACCTTGGCGTGTTTCGCTACCGTACCTTTCGCGTGGGGCTGGCGCTGTTCATGGTGTTCTACTTTTTTCGGGGGACCACCAACATTGCGGCAGCCTACTTCACCGGAGTACTGCACGTTGATGCCCGGCAGATGGTGCTGCTACAAGCCGCCACGCTACTTGGTATTGTGCTGGGGGTGAGTGTGGTGGTTCGTTTCGTGCTGCTGGGTACGCCCTTGCGTCGGCTGCTAGTCGTGGGATTTGTGCTGCTGCTCACTCACCACGTGTGGATGTACTTGCTCTTTGGACCGGCGCAGGGGCTAAGCGTTTTCCTGCTTCCCATGTTGCTGCAGGGCTTGGCCGTGGGAGTTGTGCTGGTCCCACTGGCTTTGTTCACGATGGGCGGGCTGCCGCCGCAGCTGGCCACAGCGGGCACCTTCGCGGCGGTGGCGTTTCGCAACTTGGGCTTCGTAGGCTCACTGGCCGTCACCAGCGTGTTGCAGCCCTACTGGCGTACGGCCCAGCTTGACCGGTTCCGGGCCGATTTGCTGCCCAGCGCCAGTGAAGTGGCTGTCCGCGTGCAAGGCCTGCAGCAAACCTTGCAGGGCAAGGGGCTGGCCTTGGAAACGGCCCAGCGCGGTGCCACCAGCCTGCTAGCCCGCACCCTCGAAACCCAAACCCTACTTCGCTACTGCTTGAATTACTTCGGCTTGGTCAGCCTGGGTATTATGGCCCTGCTCGTGGTGCTGCTGGTGCTGCCGCCGCTACACCGGCAGGCCGTCACGTTCCGGCAAAGGCCCTTGTAGGGCGGCGTACCGGGTTCTTGATCATCTCTTCTACTTCATTCTCTGCTCCGCTCCTCGCACTATGTCCCAACACAAAGAAGTTAAGCTCATTACCACCCACCAGTTGCAGGCCATGAAGCAGCGCGGCGAAAAGATTTCCATGCTCACGGCTTACGATTACTCAATGGCCCGGATTCTCGACGAGGCTGGCACCGATGTATTGCTCGTCGGCGACTCGGCCGCCAACGTCATGGCTGGCCACGAAACGACACTGCCCATCACCTTGGACCAGATGATCTATCACGCCCAAAGCGTGGTACGCGGCACCCAGCGGGCCTTTGTGGCGGTGGACTTGCCCTTCGGCTCCTACCAAGGCAATTCGTCGGAGGCCCTGCGCTCGGCCGTGCGCGTGATGAAGGAAAGCGGCGCGCACGGCCTGAAGCTGGAGGGCGGAGCCGAAATTAAGGACAGCGTCCTACGCATTCTAGCGGCGGGTATTCCGGTGATGGGCCACCTGGGTCTCACGCCACAGAGCATCTATAAATTCGGCACCTACACGGTGCGGGCCAAGGAGGAAGCCGAAGCCCAAAAGCTCCTCGAAGATGCCAAGCTACTCGAGGAACTGGGCTGCTTCGCCGTGGTGCTGGAAAAGATTCCAGCCGCGCTAGGCCGGCAGGTAGCTGAGCAGCTGACCATTCCCGTCATCGGCATTGGAGCCGGCCCGCACGTAGATGGGCAGGTGCTGGTGGTGCACGACGTGCTGGGCATCACCAAAGAATTTAAGCCGCGCTTCCTGCGTCGTTACGCCGAGCTGGGCGACCTGATGCACCAAGCCGTGACTCAGTACGTCAGCGACGTAAAAAGCAGGGCCTTTCCCTCGGATGCGGAAGGGTATTAACGCAGGCTGTTGACAGGAAGCTTAACCTAGATTAAGTCCATTTCTTACGCTAGTTCAACGGCTTGCCAAGCTCTGGTGCGGGACCTTTGCCCTATTCAATCCAACTTCTAGCGTTCAACCCTATATGAAGAAATCCTCACTCATTGCCGCCACGCTTCTCCTGTCTCTAACCACTGGTTTCAGCCACGCCAACGGCCGGTCAGATAAGCTACCTGCTGCGGTAACAGTTGCCGACAACGACAAAGCAGCCATCGAGAAAGTCATTACTGCCTACCGCGACGCGCTGAAGGAAGCCAACGTGAGCAAAGTTGTGGCGCTCTACACCAAAGACGCCGTGCTGATGCCGCCCGCCGCTCCCACCGCCGTGGGCCAGCAGCAGGTGAAAGCCACCTACGAGTACGTGTTCAATGCCATTAAGCTGGACATCAACTTCACCATCGACGACATCGTGGTAAACGGCAACAACGCCTTTGTTCGCTCCACCTCGAAAGGCACGGCGACCGTCAACGCCAACGGCCAGACCGGGCCGGAAGAGAACCGCGAGCTGTTCGTCTTCCAGAAGGTAGGGGGCCAGTGGAAAATTGCCCGCTACATGTACAACAAAACGAAATAGTCGGCCCCAAGCCGGCAAGTTACTAGCAGCCTGCCCTGCCGCGCCTGCATTGCCTTTGACGGGCGGTGCAGACGCTTGCAGGGCAGTTTTTTTTTGCGGCCGGGCGTGCTTTCTTACCCTAGGTCAAGGTTATGGCCTGTTAGGGCGGGTAGTTTTGGGCTTTGATTCAACCCTCCTCTGCCCCTCATGCAACGCCGTTCCGTTCTCAAAGCGCTGGCCCTGGCTCCGTTGCTACCATCGGCCCGGAACCTGAAGAACCTGTTTGCTGCCGCTGCCGCTTCGCCGCGCACGGCTGTAATGCCGGTGCTGTTTGTGGGGCACGGCTCGCCCATGAATGCCCTTGAGGACAATGCCTTTACACGTAGCCTGCACCAGCTAGGCACACGCCTCACGCCGCCCAAGGCCATTGTCGTCATCTCGGCGCACTGGCAAACCAAGGGCACGTTCGTGACCAACAACTAGCGCCCCCCGACCATCCACGACTTTGAGGGCTTTCCGCCGGCACTGGAACGAATGCAGTACCCCGCACCGGGCAAGCCCGATTTGGCGCAGGCCATCGTGGAGCACGTGCATGAGGTACACGGCGCGGCCGACTGGGGCCTTGACCACGGCACCTGGTCTATCCTGCACCACTTGTACCCACAGGCCAACATCCCGGTGGTGCAACTCAGCCTCGACTACAGCAAGCCGCTGGCCTAGCACTTTGACCTTGCCCGGCAACTCCAGTTTCTGCGTGAGCGGGGCGTGCTACTCATTGGCTCTGGCAATGTGGTGCACAACCTGCAACTAAGCATGTCTAAGCTCATGGCTGGTGACGACAGCGCCTTCGAGTGGGCCACGCAGTTCGACCAGTGGGTGAAGGGCCGACTCGACCAGCGCGACTTCAAGAGCCTGCTGGCCTACCAACAAACCGGCCGCAGCGGTGCACTGGCGGTGCCCTCGCTCGATCACTACCTGCCGCTACTTTACAGCGCCGGCCTGGCCCACCCAACCGAGGCTATCACCCATACGTTTGAGGACGTGACGTTCGGGGGCATCAGTATGCGCACGTTTCAGGTGGGTTAACACCCAGCTAACTCGGCGCTATGCCCGGCGCCACCCATCTACTACTTTGCCAGCAACTTGGATACATCTCCTTCTCCGCTCAAGGCGCTCAGCCAGTATTTCCGCAACGACTATTTTCCCCTCACTCAACAAGAAGAAGAGGAGTTGACGCGGCATTTTACGGAGCGGAAGGTGAAGCGCCGGAGCTTCCTATTACAGGAGGGTGAGGTGTGCCGGTACGCCAGCTTCGTAGTGGCCGGGTGCTTTAAACTGTACGCCGTCGATAAGAGCGGCAAGGAGCACAACCTGCTCTTTGCCGTGGAAAATGAATGGATCACCGATTTGGCCAGCTTTTACGCCGAGCAGCCCACCCGTGTGTACATCGAAGCCGTGGAGCCGGCGACGGTGCTGCAAATCAAGCGCGACGATCTGCTCGACCTGTTCACGCGCTACCATAAGTTCGACCGCAACTTTCGCATCCTCGTCGAGCGAGGGTACATCGACCTGCAGAACCGCATACTGCAAAGCATCAGTGCCACGGCCGAGGAGCGATATCAAAACTTCCTAACGCAGTACCCCCACTGGGCCAACCGCTTACCCAACACGCAGATTGCTTCCTATCTCGGCATCACGCCGGAGTTCCTTAGCAAAGTCCGCAAAGACCGGGCTACCAAAGCCTGAACGCTTAACCTAGGTTAAGGGTATTTCTTACGCTAGTTTATTCCGGGACGGGGGGTGGCAAACCCAATTTTGCATCATCATTTTCACTCGCCATTCTCTGTTCGTTATGTCACGGCACCTGCTGTTTTTCTTTCTTCTCCTAACCACTGTCGCCTTCGGCCAGCAACGGCCGGCCAAGCCCCTACGGGCTTTTATGCAGGCCACCCCCTCCCCAAAGGGCGCCATTCAGTACGGTAATAATCCCAAGGCCGGGCACTACGCCCAGGCTGGCGATGCCAAGATTTACTACGAGGTGTACGGCAAGGGCCGGCCCTTCGTGCTGCTGCACGGCGGCATGCTAGGCTCGACCTACGAGATGCACCAGTTCATCGACAGCCTCTCGCGCAAATACCAGGTGATTGCCATTTCCACGCGCGGCCACGGCAAGTCGGAGTTGGGCACCGCGCCGCTCACCTACGAGCAGCGGGCAGGCGACGTGCTGGCCGTCCTCAAGGCCACCACCCGCGACAGCGCCATCGTGCTGGGCTTCAGCGACGGAGGCTTCGCGGGCTACAAGCTAGCCAGCATGTACCCCGAGCGGGTGCGCAAGCTCATCACCATCGGCGCCAGCGAGGTGACGGCCGGCCAGCGGCAGTTCGACTTCAGCCCCCAGCAGGCCCTGGCCCTCGACAGCGCCTACGTGCGCCAGCAGCAGTCGCTGATGCTTCAGCCGCAGCGCCTGGGCAAGATGTTTACCCAGGTGGCCACCCTGTACAACCACCTGACCGTGGACCGCGCCCTCATGCAGTCCATCCAGTGCCCGGTGCTGGTGATGGCCGGCGACCGGGACGAAGGCAACCCCGTGGACCGGATGTACCGCACGGCCCAGGACCTACGCCGCGGCCAGCTCGGCATCATTCCGAACGCCGGACACGGCGCCTTCCTCAGCAACTTCCCGGCCGTGTGGGCCGGGGTGGTACCGTTCATTAAGTAAGTACTCCGATGCGCGTTTCCTTCTTCCAACACCTCGCCGCTACGGCCTTGCTCGTGGCCAGCAGCGCCCTGGCCACCCAGGCGCAGGACTACATCTCGCTCACCACCGGCAAGCCCGTGGAGCTGGGCAAGGCGCCTAACATGAAAGTAAAGCTGCTAAGCACCAGCGGGCAGGTAAAAACCTACGTGCTGATTTTCTCGAAGGGCGACGAAATCGTGTCGGGCCTGACGGAGTTCGCGCAGAAATACAACGTCAAGAGCGCGCACTACCAGGCCATTGGCGATGCTCTATCGGTCAAGGTGGGAGTGTTCGACTACGGCCGCAAAGCCTTTAAGGTCATCCCCTTCAACGATCCCATTGAGGTGACCTCGCTAACGGGCGACGTGGCCGTGTACAACGGCAAGCCGGTGGCCCACACGCACGTTAACCTAGCTACGTTCGATGGCCTCCTCCACGGCGGGCACCTGTTCGAGCTGGTTTCCGGCCCCACCGTGGAGCTATTTGTGACCGTGGAGCCCACGCCGCTCTACAAGAAGCTCAATACCGAGTTCGATGCGGCCATCATTGATCCAGAATTAACCAAGTAATCTTCACCAGCCCCGGTTTTCGGCCGTGGGCTTTCTCCCCTCTCCCGAGACCAGAATTATGCAACCGCACTCCCCCACGCAGGCTGCCGAGCAACTGCTGGCCCAGTACGCCGAGGCCCTAAATACGGCTCATCCCCTCCTGCTACCCGCCCTCTACACCGCCGACGGCGTGTTTATGCCCAATGGCGTGGCCTCGCTGCCCGCCGGCGTGTTGCCGGGCCAGGGCGAGAAGTTCTTCGCCAAGTCGCGCCTGCACATCCGCTACGCGGTGGAGGAGGTGACCGGGAACGGCGAGTATGCCTTCGTGCAGGCCACGGCCCGCACCGCCACTACGGACCTAACCACCGGCCAGGAAGTGACCCGCACCAGCCGGGACTTCTTCGTGCTGCGCCAGGAAGGCCAAGACTGGAAAATCTACCGCTACCTGTTCAACAGCGTACGGGAGTAGGCAGCAGCGGCTCCGGCTTTTGGCTGGGGCCGCGCATTGATCGGTTGTTTTTATGACATTACGAGAAAAGTATCAGCACCTGCGGGCACGCACCGAAGCCATTTGCCAGGGACTGGAAGCGGAGGATTTCGTGGTGCAGCCCATTGGGGACGTGAGCCCACCGAAGTGGCACCTGGGGCACACCACTTGGTTTTTTGAAACGTTCGTGCTGCTGCCCCACGCGCCGGGCTACGCGGTTTTCAACGCGCAGTACAACTACGTGTTCAACAGTTACTACGAGACGGTTGGGGCCCGCGTGGTACGCACCGACCGGGGCAACCTCAGCCGCCCGACGGTAGCCGATGTCCGCCGCTACCGTGCCTACGTGGACGACGCCATGGGCGTGTTTCTGACCACTGAGCAGGCCTTTAGTTCCGCGTTGCGCGAGCTGCTGATACTTGGTTTGAACCACGAGGAGCAACACCAGGAACTGCTCATCACGGACATCAAGTACATCCTGGGCCACAACCCCTTGCTGCCCATGTATCCCACGCATTACGACAAGCCGGCGGTACCGGACGTGGCAGCCGGGCAGTGGGTGAGCGTGCCGGAAGGCGTGTACGAAATTGGTGCTACGGGCCAGGAGGACTTTTGCTTTGACAACGAGCTAGGCCGCCACAAGGTGTATCTGCCCGCCTATCAGCTGCAGCGCGAGCTGGTCAGTAACGCTGAGTACCTAGCCTTCATCGAGGCCGGGGGGTACGCCGATTTTCGTTACTGGCACGCGGCCGGTTGGGAATGGGTGAAGGCGCAGGGAATTCAGGCTCCGCTCTACTGGCATCAACTCGCTGGCCAGTGGCACTACTACACGCCCGAGGGTCTTGCCCCGCTGTCTCTCGGCCAGCCCGTGTGTCACCTCAGCTACTACGAAGCCTGGGCCTACGCGCAGTGGCGCGGCCTGCGTCTGCTCACCGAAGCCGAGTGGGAAGTAGCCGCGCCACTGCTTAACTGGGGTAGCCGCTGGGAGTGGACGGAAAGCGCCTACCTCCCCTACCCGGGCTTCACCAAAGCCGAAAGTGCCATTGGCGAGTACAACGGCAAGTTCATGGTCGACCAGCTGGTTCTGCGAGGGGCTTCCGAGGCCACCACGCCAGGCCACAGCCGCCCCACGTACCGCAACTTTTTTCAAGCGCCGGCGCGCTGGCAGTTCACGGGCCTGCGCCTGGCTAGGTACAACTAATCTGCTGGCCCCTAAGTCCTTTTTTATGTACGATACCATCGTGGAATCCGCTTTTCGCCGGGACGTAGTGCAGGGCCTGTCCGCCTCGCAAAAGACCTTATCCTCCAAGTATTTCTACAACGCCGCTGGGGACGAGCTGTTCCGGCAAATTATGGCCTGCCCGGAATACTACTTGAGCCGGGCAGAGGAGCAGTTGCTACGCGACCACAGCGCGGCTATGGTGCGCGCCTGCGCCAAACGCCTCGGTTACTTCGACATTGTCGAGTTAGGGGCTGGTGACGGCTCCAAAACCGTCCATTTGTTGCGCGAAGCCTTGCAGCAAGGCTGCATCCACCAGTATATCCCAATTGATATTCCAGCCAGCAGCGTGGACTACCTGCTCCACACGTTGGCTCCGCAGCTCCCAGGGCTGGCTATCGAAGGCATTGTAGGCGAGTATCTACCAGCTTTAGACCAGGCCTTGACGGCCAGCCAGCGTCCCAAGCTCGTGCTATTTCTCGGCGCCACCATCGGCAACCTGCTGCCAGCCGAGGCGTGGGCGTTTTGCTGGCAGCTGCGCGAGCGGCTGCGTCCCGGCAACCTGCTGTTAGTGGGCTTCGACCTGAAAAAAGATCCGGCTACCATTCTGGCCGCCTACAATGACCAGGCGGGCCTCACCAGCGCCTTCAACCTGAACCTGCTCCAGCACATCAACGACGAGCTAGGGGGAAATTTTGAGGTAGGCGCCTTCGCGCACTACCCGGTGTGTGACCCGGCCACGGGAGCCTGCAAAAGCTATCTTATCAGCCAGTGTGCGCAGCGCGTCACGCTAGATGACGGCACCGCGTTTGAGTTCGCGCCGGGTGAGGCCATCTACATGGAGGTATCGCAGAAGTACAGCGTGGCGGAAATAGAGGAACTAGGCCGAACGGCCCGTTTCCTTTCCGTACACACCTTTTTCGATGCGCAACAACGCTTCGTCGATGTACTATGGCAGCGCGGCTAAGTCGTTGGCCGCATCCGTCTTGTCTCCTGTTTTTCCCTTGGTTATGAAAGCAGCTGTTTTATATAGTCCCGGTTCCGCCGAGCAGTTTCGCTTGGAAGAGCGGCCAGTACCGGTGCCCGCTGCCGGGCAAGTGCTGCTCCGGGTGCGAGCCTTCGGGCTAAACCGCTCGGAGCTGATGACTCGCAAAGGCCTGTCGCCGGGCGTGCAGTTTCCCCGCGTGCTCGGCATCGAATGCGTCGGCGAAGTGGTCCAGGATCCTTCGGGTACGTATCAGCCCGGCCAGCAGGTGGCAGCGCTGATGGGCGGCTTGGGCCGGGACTTCGACGGCAGCTATGCCGAGTATACGGTCGTACCCAAGACCATCCTGTATCCCTTTCGTAGCCGGCTACCTTGGGCCCAGCTCGGAGCCATCCCGGAGATGTTTCAGACGGCGTATGGCTCGCTGCACTTGGCCCTGCAAATCCAGCCGGGTCAGACGTTGCTCATTCGCGGGGGCACTTCGTCCGTCGGCCTGCTAGCCACGCAGTTGGCAAACCTCGATGGCCTCACGGTGTTGGCTACTACCCGCCGTGCTGATCGGGCGGCCCTGCTCACGGCCAACGGCGCGGCCCACGTGCTGGTCGATGATGGCCAGCTGCGCGAGCAGGTGCGGGCCTTGTTTCCACAAGGCGTTGACCGCGCGCTGGAACTAGTGGGGGCCACCACCCTGCGCGATACGCTCACCAGCCTGAAGCCCGGCGGCGTGGGCTGCATGACGGGTATGCTCTCCGAAAGCTGGACCATTCCCGACTTTGCCCCGATGGAGTTCATCCCGGCCACGGTGGGGCTGACCATTTATGATAGTGGTCAGGTAACGGCTCCCGCCGAGGCGCTGCAGGCGTTTATCGACTCCGTCGAAGCGGATCGGGTGCAGCTCGGCATCGGGCGCACCTTTTCACTTGACGACCTGGTGGCCGCCCACCACCTGATGGACAGCAATGCGGCCGGGGGCAAGTTGGTCGTAATTCCCTAACGCGGCTTCGGGCCGTGAGCCGACAACTAGTATTTGCTTTTTGACCGCATTATTTGTTTCTCCTATGTCTCTGCCATTTTTAACACCGCTGACGCTTTGCTTTGCGAGCTTGTTAGGCCTGGGTAGCTCGCGTCCTACATCCTCCCCTACCGACCGCTTCGAGGCTATCAATGTGCTTACCACCCGCGAAAAGCTGGCGGGCAAAGTAGTGCAGAAAGTAACCAAGAGCCCTACCGTGACGGCGTTCGACGAGGCCACCTTTGCCCGGCTTATTGGCAGCAGCTTTCACAACGGCACCATTGAGGTGAAGGTACTGAGCCGGCTTCTACCGGGTGCTCCGGCGTTGGCTCGCGGCTTCATTGGTCTCGCCTTTCGAATCAATGCGGCTAACTCGCAGTTCGAAAACGTATATATCCGCCCAGTTAATGGACGGGCGGCCAATCAATTGCAGCGCAATCATTCCGTCCAGTACTTCTCGTACCCCGATTATCGTTTCGAACGACTGCGTCAGGAAGCCCCCGGGGCCTACGAGTCATATGCCGATATGGGTCTCAATGAATGGATACGCTTGCGACTGGTGGTGCATGAAGCGCAAGCGCAGTTATTCCTTAATGATAACAAGCAGCCTACCTTACTCGTCAACGACCTGAAGCACGGGCCTGCTGCCAACGGCGGTATCGGTCTGTGGGTTGATGTGGGCACGGAAGGCTTTTTCTCCGATTTGAAGATTACCCCAACTCCCTGAAGGTCCTGCCTGGCTAACCTTCTTCATTTTTTCATTTACCCATGACTACCCCAACTAAAACGGCCGTCGTAACCGGCGCGAATAGTGGCATCGGCCTAGCCCTCACCCAAAAATTGCTGGCCGAAGGCTACCGTGTTGTCGGCACCTCCCGCTCGGGCCAGATTGCCGATTTCAGCCACCCCAACTTATCCGTTGTAACCCTGGACGTAACCAGCGATGAGAGTATCGTCCAGGCCGTGGCCGCAATCGGCCAGCTGGCACCAAGCATTGACGTGCTCGTAAACAACGCCGGCGTAGGCTCCGATCTAGGCACCATCGTGCCGGAGCGTCAACTCCTGCGCGACACCTTCGCCACGAACGTGGACGGCACCATGCTCTTCACCGAGCCCATGCTGCCGCTGGTGCGCGACGGCGGTCAGATTATCTTCCTCTCTTCCAAGATGGGCCTGCCCGCCTTCGCTGCGCCCGATAGCCCGGCTTATCGCGTCTCCAAAGCGGCCATCAACATGTACGCGGCCATCTTGGCCGAGCGCGTGGCCGAGCGCGGCATCACCGTGACGCCCATGCACCCAGGTTGGGTGCAGACCCGCATGGGCGGCGACAGCGCCCCCTTTACAGTAGAGCAATCGGCCGCCGGGCTGTTCCGCGGCATCCAGGCCCGGCCCGAAAGCGGCAAGTTCTGGAACATCGAAACTGACAGCTTAGTCGCTTAAGTGAACTGAAGCAGCAGGTCCCGCAACGTCCGCTGGATGCGTCAACATACTTCTTGCTTGCAAAACAGTTGGGCCACAAAGAGAATTGCTCTTTGTGGCCCAACTGTTTTGCAAGTGAAGGAAACCTTCGTTACCCCATCCTCACTCTGCATACTTGTTCATATTAATGGTGCTTTAAAATAAGCTGATATACTGTGAATGGTGGTGGCTGTTGCAGAACTCTATCTGTATTCCAGAGAAGCTCTCTTTTACGGAAAATGATGGGCGCAGACGGGCTCTTTAGCCTGTTTTAGACGCGGGTTCTATTCAGCAAATTCACGATTGGGAGTTCTGCAACAGCCACGGTGGTTTCTAACATGTAAAACTTGGAAGATTATTCTGTCCAATCGTTGAGAACAGGGTAATTAGCTCTCCACCAAGCTCGCACGTAAGGCGATACAGAGAAACCATACACGTCCAAATCTTGCTCCTTGTAACCCCAGATGCACCAGTACTGCGCAGTGGAGGCATGTAAGTGAGGGTTTTGGTTTAGGAGTGCTTCTACTTTCACCCAAGTAAGGCGTAATTTCTCAGCGTTAGGTTGCTCAGTAGCGGCTTGTAAAAGCATCTCCATAATCACTACTCGTTCTGCATCAGCAGCACGGGCGTACAGTTGGAGGTAATCGTCTAAGTGTTCTGAATCAGCAACTTCCCAAGGCCAGTCCTGCATGCCAGTGTGATAAGGAAGATTCAATTGCTCGGCAACCCATTGCCGAGCTTCTGAGGTTTCCCATTGAGGTGCAGGTATCGGCTTTATCAAAGCAAAATCTAATTTTAAACGAAGACAGGAAGGTCATGAAAATCGTCACTTTTCCAAAAAGTGTCTGAGAAGCAACTTTATCCTATGTTCGCCTACCCGCCGTAGGGAGGCTATTGAGAAGGAAGGAGAAGGCGTAAGATCCCTCAACCTATGGGGCGGCTCTGCCAGCCCGTCTAAAATGACAATCCCCTTCTTCTTCTAGGGTTACTTTGGACAGTTCCATAAGGCCGGCGAGCCTGTATCAGGATAGATAAAGACTCCCTAGAACTCCTTTTCGCCCTTTCTGTTCATCTTTTCAGCCTTTCAGCATGAACCTGCCATCGCCTATGCCTGTCGTCGGTATTGATGTGAGTAAAGCCTCGCTCGCGGTCTGTTATCAGGTCGGTCAGCAGCTGAAGCATGTAGAAGTACCCAACACCAAAGCGGGCTTTCAGCAGCTTGTGCAGGCTTGTGGTACGCACTGCGTATTCGTGTTAGAAGCTACCGGCAGCTACTACCTCGCCCTAGCGTATTATCTGTATAAGCAGAAAGGACAGGTGGCGGTACTCAACCCGCTAGTGATCAAGCGCTTTATCCAGATGCACCTGGGCAAAGGCAAGAGCGACCGCAAAGATGCGCAGTGGCTGCTGCGCTACGGCCAGCAGCAGGTGGTAAAGCCCTGGCAGCCCGATGAAACCGTGTTAGTAGAGTGCCGACAGCTGGAGCAAGTCAGCGAGCAGCTACTCAAACAGAAAACCATGATCAGTAACTCCTTGGAAGCCTTGCAGCAACAACCCGTGGTGAGTAAGCTCGCGCTCAAACGGCTCCAGCAAATTTGGACACAACTCGATCAGCAGCTCCACGACATTGAGGCGGAACTACTGCGGCTGTTGGAGCAACACTATGCCCAGGAGATGACTCTGTTGTGCTCCATTCCGGGTATTGGGCGCAAGACGGCGGGCCTACTGCTGTTGTTTGCGGGCGGCTTTGCCCGTCTCGACAACTATCGCCAGCTCATTGCCAAAGCGGGTCTCTCCCCTCGTGAGCACAGTTCGGGCACCAGCATCCGCGGAAAGGTACGCATCACCAAGATGGGTGGGGGCTTGATTCGCAGTAAGCTGTTCATGTGCAGCTTTGCGGCTAAAAAACGGATACAGCCTGTCAGGCCTGGTATGATCGACTCGTCGCGAAAGGCAAGAACGGTAAAGTGGCTTTGATTGCTGTCTGTAACAAGCTGCTCAAACAAGCCTTTGCCATCATCAAATCCGGCGTACCGTATCAAGCTGATTTTACCTCTAAACTTGCCTCGAACTCTTGACTTTTAACACAGTTCATTTCAGGACAAGACAGTCGCACGCACTACCTGACCAATGTGCGCTTTTTGCGCCGTTATACCGGCCCGCACGTGTACGTTACGCAATCGGACCAGAGCCTGTTGCTGCACTTGCTGGGCGACATTCGGGACACCACAGCAGAAGAGCTCCTGCTCATGACCACGACGATGGTCGGGCTGACCGCCTTCGTTCCCCGTACCAGCGTTACTTAGGTTAAGCGCACTTGGTAGATGCGTTCGTCCGGGCAAGCGGGGTCCTCAAGCAGTTCGAGGGAAAAGGCCGGAAGAAAGGGACCTTTTGCTTCAATAAGTGCTTTCTTGTTGTCGTACAATCGAGGGAGGGGCGCCGGGCAAGGGCTGCTCGAAAATACCCACGTGGCGCAATGGGGGATGGCCAGGAAGAATACTGTTACGAAGCTGAACATGATGCAAAAAGAATGTTGCGGTCGACAGGGCCTACGGTGGCTGGATCCCGGAGAGGACAAGACGGGCAATGTCTGATGTATC
The DNA here is from genome assembly GCF_035609205.1 of Hymenobacter sp. GOD-10R. Lineage (NCBI taxonomy): Bacteria > Pseudomonadati > Bacteroidota > Cytophagia > Cytophagales > Hymenobacteraceae > Hymenobacter > Hymenobacter sp. GOD-10R. Next base: position 58,628 of record NZ_CP141186.1, on the reverse strand, counting down.
TGTCTATAGCTGTTCGCTCGCTTTTGGAGTACCGGTCTTTTCGTCTATTCAGGCTCGGTCACCCTGCCTGATTATCGCTCCGTGAGACGTTTATTCTCCCGGAACGGCTCAAGCTTCTTTTCTCGCTGTTCGGTGGCCCGTGCGTCCTTCCCCGTCGTATCTTCGGCGTTCTCTCCCATCGTCGTTAACTTATCCTTGGGCTTGGTCATTTCCTGCCCCTGCTTTTTCATTTCCTCTACTTTCTCTTTCTCGGCACGGGCTTTCGCGGCGCGGACTTGCTCCCGCGCCGCACTGCCGCTCATTTCCTGGCCCTGCTTTTTTAGTTCATTCGCTTTCTCCTTGTCGGCGCGGGCTTTCTCCCGCGCCGCACTACCCGTCATCTCCTGGCCCTGCTTTTTCATGGCCGTCTGTCGATCCCCATTTTCTTTCGGGGTAGCTGGATTCGCGAGAGCTTCGCGTCTAAGCGTGAAAGAAGGTTCTTTTGGGCGGGGGGCATCGGATACTTTGGTTTTTTGCTCCAGTATTTGGCCGGTCGTTCGGTCACGGTAGACTCTGGCTTCTAGGCCAGCGGACGATTTAGAGGCAACCTTTTGAAAGGCATCTCCCGGCCTGTTATAGGTGCGGATCAGCCGGGCCTCATCGTGGATTTTCGTGTCGGAGCCGAACCCCGCGATAACTTTGCCCCCCATATGGTCGAATTCGCGCAAACTTAAATTCGTTGTGGGATTACCCAGGTCATCAACCGGCAGGCCCGGAATTTGGCGGAAACTATCCTTTTCCCATTTGCCAAATTTCTTTCTCAAGTCGGCCAGCGGTTTGCTGCTAGATGGATGCTTGCTCATTGGAAAGGATTTACTTTAACGAATACCGGGTTATCGAGCTGTTCATCGAAGATGATAGCCTCCCCTGTCTTCAGGTTATTGACGTAGTTCTTTTGCTGGTCATTCATGCTCATCGCCGTACCCAAATAGTCGCGGTCGTCTTTTGACGTTATGCGGTGCATGATTTTCAGGTTTGTATTCTTGATGACATCCGCGATGAGCTTGGTGGGAATCTGCTCCACAATAAAAATTCCTTCTCCTTTGGCCCGGATTTCCGCCAGCATATCGATAAATAGACTGATCGCCTTCGCTTGGCTGCTCTGCGTCGCTGTCCCCTCCTCGCCGCCGCTGGCCTGCGTGCCGCTGCCACTACTGAGCAGGCGGTGCGCTTCCTCAATCAGGGTAATGTGCAACGGGGGACCAGCCGCCGGTTGCTCGCCCGCTACGGGGCTACGCTTGGTCGCGGACGGCTGCGTTTGCCGGTACTCGAACAAGTAGGTCATCAGAAAAGCCATCATCAGGGCTTTCTCCTCATTGTCGGCTAAGTCCTCCAATTCAATAATGGTGGGCTCCGTCAGCAGCGTCTGCATATTGTTGGGAATGAGTGCTGGCGCGTCGGTTGCATCCACCCATTTGTTGGGGCAGAGCGCGTTGCCTAGCAACCCACTCGTCAGGCGCACAAACCGGCGCTGTAAATAGCTGCCAAAGTCTAGCCGCGTTTTTTCATCAGGAAATAACTCTTCGTTCGACGTATACTCTTTGATTATCTCATCGAAGAAAGCTAAGCTAAGCGGGTATAACCGTTGATAGCTGGTCTGGCGATCATGGCCAGGCTGGCAAGCCGTTGCGGAATGGTTGATGTAGACCGGAGATTTCGTCGGATCAAAAAAGTCAGACTCGGCTAGCCAGAAATTGTCCTGGTATAATAGGTTCAGACATTCTTCCAGAATTAGGGGCATGATGCCGTGCATGGGAAAGGCCGCGTTAAAACAGCCCTTGATGTAGGAGATGTGCTGCGTCACCGAAATGCCGGGCATGGGGAGGAGCGGATTGAACCGCAGGTATTCCGGGTGGCACTCGCCGGCAGCGGTCAAGGGGCGGCGAAAGTTGAAGCGGTGCAAGACCTTCTTTTGGGCTTGGAAATAGGGCAGCAGCTCCGCGTAGTATTCGGACTTAACAGGCTCGATGAGCAGGAAGGGAATATGTTGCTCAGTTAGCGCTTTGACAAACTGCAGCGTGGTGTTCGTTTTGCCCGAGCCCGTGGAGCCAACAATTAACCCGTGCTTCGTTAAGTCTTTCACCGGGAACGAGTACGCGTGGGCAGCCCAGGTCTGGTCCTTAGGCAGGGGAGTGCCATCGGCCAGCCGGATGACGGCCCCGGCAGTTACGATCTCGCCTAGGGTTATCTCTGGCCCGGCGGGTGGACGCGGGGTGGGCTGGTAAAAGGGCTTGATGGGTTTAGCGGCTACCCCCGGCAGACCGCCCGCGTTCGCAACGGGCAGCCGAAATAGCGCCGTGGCTTCCACCTCGTCGGCCAAGTACGGGAGACGACGGGTAAAGGCCGCGACGGTAGGATCAACCTCCGGGACTCCATCCGTAAGACCGGGTACGGCGAAGCAATAGTGGTTTCCTTCCTCCCAGTCGCCCCGGCACAGATTCCGGTCGGCCTCGCACAGTGAGTGGCAGATGAGCCGGGTTTTTTCCTGGCCAAAGGAGAGCTGCGTGCAGCAGGCATTCGCCACGGCCATGGCTTGCGTCTCGTGCGGGGCCGCTACCTGAATCTTGAACGTGAACAGGGAACTAGCGGACAAATACTTGGCGTAGCACTGCTGGTAGCTCGCTACGTCCTGATTGGCTACCCCCCGGTAGGTCGCCGCCAACATGGCGTGGTACTGCAGGGCCAGGTTGCGCTCTACCTCAAAGACGGAAGTAGTTGCCAGCGATAGCCGTACCTGAATGCCTTCTTCAGCGGCCTGCAGCATCTTGAATAAGTTGAGCCAACTGTAACTACTAGGGGGGATGTAGTGGCTGCAAGGCAGATAAAACCGCGTTTTTTCATCCCAACTGCCCAAATTCGGGGGCGCAATCACCGGATCATCGGGCGAGTAGAAGCCGCCTACCGGTACCAGTCGCGTGTCCTTGCGCACCTCCACGAGGTGGTTATCCCCCAGGCGAACCAAGGCCTGGATAGCGGCTTCGTCGGGGAGCCGCTGCAAAATATAGTCGTCGGGCAAGATTCGTTCAAACTCGGCTACTAACTCGCGGCTTGCCGCGGCCGACGGTCGGGTGAACAACTTGCGCAAGAGCAAGTAGCAATCGACGACGCGGGTGGCGGGGTTGTTCAGCAAGCGTAGCTCCAGCATGGCGCCTGGGGCGCCACCCACCGCTAGAAAGGCACTACTAACCGTATCCAAAAACGCTTTCTGTCGCAGCAGGCTCTTGTGGTATTCTTCCCGGCTCTGCGCGTGGCTGCTCTCGTCAAAAAGCGGAATTTGTAGAATGCGATAGCCAATGCGCTGGTGCCAGCCCTCATGCCCTACGCACTCCAGCGGGTCCGCCCTACTGCGCTGCAGCCACTGCTGCCAGTGCGTCGGCACTACGCCCGCTACTACCGGGACGGCGTAGGTTGCTTTCAGGGTGGAGAAGTCCATCAGGCTGCCTTGTAAAAGAGCTCAAACAGCGTTTCCTCGATTACTTGACGCCACGCTTCCTCCGGCTGTTCTTCCTTGCCATCTATTTTTTGTAAAAAACGATGCACGAAGGATTCGGGAGAGATATTACAGTCAGCAAACAGTGATGTAGCGACTAAGAGCGATTTATTAATGGCATCGGGACCCAGTTGTTTGTGCCGGGGATCTAACAAAACGTCTAGTACTTTACTGGAATCCTGCCGCACGGTTTGTTGAAACTGGGCTTGCTGCTCCGCCGGCGAGAGCACTTTCGGCTCTTGCTTATAGGTCGAAAAGCTACTGCGCAAGATACCGAGGCCTTTTAGCCGATCTTCGGCCCGTTTGCCCACGTTCACCCCGGGTTGTCCGCCGTCGACGATTGTCGCCCCTGCCAGTTCCTCTTCCATTTTGCGGCGGCCCTTGGCAATCTCTTTCGCGCGTTCCCGAATGTCGTTCAGCATTCGCTGGATTTCACCGTCCGAGAACTGGACGTCCGTGATAATGAACTCGGCTACTTCAAAGGCGTTGTCTACCCCCGTAAAGCGGGATAAATGGTGTCTGATGCGCGCTTGACAGTCTTCTTCCAAGCCCCCAAAGTCGATACTCGCCTTTAGTTTGTCAAAGTTGCTGAACACCTCCCGGTTGACGTCATCGAATATCGAAGTACCTGATTTGGTGTACACATCGCTGACTGCGTTAAGATACCGACTGGTAACGGAGTTAATAAGGGTTAGGCGGTCGAGGGCGACCGAGATTTCCGTCGTGATATCAACATCAGCGGACAGACGCGCCTGCAGGTCATAGAGTTGGCTGGCCGTTAGATGCGTGGGGAAGTTGTCAAAAACCGGCCACAGGGTGAGATTGTAGCGGATATCACCCAAGACAGATTGCGCGGTGCTGGCACTAAAAAGTTTGTGGGATAACGAGTTGGCATCAAAGGCATACACGTCCCGGTAAGAGATATCGACAAAGCCCGTTGGCTGACGCACCCACAGCTGGTTGCCATTGGTAAACTCCGCCATGTAGACGATCTGCGCCGGCGTCGTGCTTACCCAGAGTGGGCGATCGCGGCCCGGAATCAAGCCAGTGGCATATAGCTGCTGGGGATTGATGTAGCGAACGTGCCAGGTTAATAAAAGCAGGGTGACCAACAAAAGCACGGACAGCACCTGCCCTCGGGGCAAAGCGCCACCCTCCGCAAAGGCAAGTAAGGTGGCGTAGAGTTGATACGCCAGCAGCACCAGCAATAGCCCGGTAATGATGCGGACCGCCCAGGTCATGAGTTTCTGGCTGCGGTAGAACAGGCTAGTTACTTGTGGAATGCCTGAAATGCGCCACCCAACCCACTCGGAAGCACCGGCTTTGTAGAAAAGCGTGAGCCAGGCAATGGTCAACAGCAAGTGCCCCCAGAAAGACAAGGTTTCTTGGAACAAGCCGTTGCGCCGAAGCAAGACGTTCACAAGCGAGGCATTACTGCTAATATCGCTAAACCAATACGGGAAGGTGGAGAAAGATAAGATACAACAGAGTACTAGCAGGATTTTGTCGATGCTGGGCTCCTGATTAGCACTAGCACGGGTAGGGGGAGGATAGTCAGCAGAGGAATACGTTGCATTCATAGAAACATAGACTAAAAAGGGGACGAAACGATTTAGCTAACTGCTTGAAAGGCCTATACATAAAGCTGTATAAGTATTTGTTATAAAGCAATTTGTTCCTACTTTTTATTGGTTTATTGATGCCATATGCTCATTGTCCTACTGGGCTGCTATTCACGGGTATGCGCTTCCACTGAGCACGAGTGTTCGGCGCCTCTGGCGCGGCGATAACTTCAAGATGAGAGGGGGTAAACGCATGGGTGGCCAGCAACCGGTGACGGTGAGGCGCCCGTGGCTTTCACGTGGAATGGTGCGTCCGCGATAGTAACCAGTTAGGGTGGCTTACTCCGAAGCCAGGAACGGCAGTAAGCGCGCTATCGTTAGGCTTTTCCCTGGAGAAGAGGTACTGAGCAGAACCTTATGCAATGCATTGGCACGGGAGCACAACGCTTCCTACCATGAGCAGGCTACTTGCTTCCGTTGTGGTCACCGGATGGTCGTTAGGTATACAAAGTCCCGCACTGTTGCAACAACGTGACCAATCCTGCTAGCAGGACGAGGCCCGTTGGGCGATACCAGAAGCGTGCGCGCTTGCTCGATGGGACTGATAACCGGTTGCGTTTCATGGCTCTTAGCTAGGCAATGACTATACCAGGCTGCAGGGTCTGGTTATGCGGCTTGACCCGGCGCCAGCTTCGTTGCGGCGCATGAGACGAAACTTTTCAGGCCTTGAGCTGCTTGCGAACCGGTTGCGTAGCTCGGCGTCAGGGCACGGATTCGGACGCCCCAGTAGACTCGTTCAAACGTCGGGCGATCGGCCAGATTTTTTTTCGGTCTATTGCCGAGCAGCAGCTGCGAAACTGATCGCGTTTGTTTACCTATCACACGAGCAAACGTGTCAGGCAGGCCTGCAGGACTGCCTCGTCCGCTTACGCGGAACGCCGCCGCAAGCCTTAAAGACCTTCGCGGCTCATGGGCAGTAGTTCTACCAGCAGGGCCCGGGCCCGAAATAAGCTCGCTTTCACGGTGCCCACGGGCAGGTGGAGCGCGGCGGCTATCTCCTCATAATTTAACTCCTGAAAATAGTGCAGCCTTACTAAGCGTGCGTAGCGGGCCGGCAAGCGTTCGACTACGCGCTGCACGAGCTCCACGCGCTGCTGGCGAATTAGCTGCTCCTGCGGGTCGGGCACCGGGTCACGAACTGCTGCTGTGCGTTTGTCCTCGTCGCCCGTGGCCAGGGGCGTGTGCAGCGACTGGGCCACAATTCGTTTCTTGCGGCGCAGAAAGTCAATGCCGTGATTAGTAGTGATGCGCAAAAGCCACGTGCTAAAGGCAAACAAAGGCTGGTACTGGGTTAGGCGACGGAAGGCTTTGACAAAGACCTCCTGCGCCAAATCCTCAGCCTCCTCGGGCGTGCGTACCATCTTCAAGAGTACGTGGTAAACTGACCGGTGGTAGCGCTGCAGGAGCTCTGCGTACGCGGCCTGACGACCTAATAACGCGGCTTGCACCAAGGTCCAGTCCTGCCGGGCTCGTTCCGATAGGGTACGTTCTGCTTCGAGATCTACGGCTGGCATAGGCGAGGGAAGAATGCGGCTAGTGGAGCAAGATAGCACGTGAAGTAGCAACAAACCGCTTGCGCAAGTGCCTTGGCAGGTGATCTCGCCACGTGTGGCGCCTCATGGCGTGGTCGTACATCCCCTAGCGTTTACGTAGAGGCCTTGTCAGCAGCCCGACAGCGCCCGATTATATAGCGCGGCGAACAAAAGCCGACGCAGGCAGCGAAAGTTCTGCCGCTTTGGCAGCTAGCCGTGAACGAAGGGACTCAGCATCCCTACTCGCGCAATAGGTAGGTTAATTTCTCCTCGGTTAAGGGCCAGAGCAGAAGATGCTTCACCTCCAAGTGACGTAGCTGCCACGCAGGCATAGGATAAGCGGATACAATCACTTCGGCTTGTGGTGCCAACCCAAAGCGTTGGCGTGCCCGTAGGAAGGCCATGGTACTGCTGGTAACCACGCTGACCTGTACCAGAAGTAAGCTGGTAGCTACTTGCCCAGCGGGCAGGTGTTGCAGTACCCGCAACGCCTGATCACCACTTTGGGCAATGAATAAGTGGTCCGTCAAGCGTAAGCGAGCCAGTACGCGCCGGGCGATAAACCGCGAGATCGGATCCTCGTCGACGAGTACGATGGCGGAGAAGGTCTTCATAGGTAACGACCGCAAAGGGAGAGAAGTGGAGTGACCAGCAGCCGACACCGGCTGGTTAAATCGATAGCTTTTAAAAGGCAGCGCGGGCTTTCTACCGAGCACGTATCCCATCGGCTACGCCCACCTGAGTTTCCGGGCACGCTGCTACTGGGTTTGCTTCTGCGCCTGGATGTCGAGACAGACCCCGACCCACTGCTGTACGTGCCCCCGGTGGTTCTTCAAAGGGACGGCGCGGCCAAAGAACCACCGGTATTCGCCGTCGTGGCGGCGAAACCGGTACTCCAGCGTATACGGTTCGCCGTTGCGCAGGCACGCGTTCCACTGGCTCCGCCACCGGGGCAAATCCTCGGGGTGGAGTACCTGTGGCCAAGCCTGCGCCGGAGACGAGCCCGTGTACTGGCGCCAGTAGGGATTGCAATACATGATGGTGGCATCCGGGGCTAAGATCCAGAGCAGGACGGGCAGCACCTCGGTTACCGCTGCCACGCCGGATCCTTGCTGCTCAGTGGGCAACCAACCAGGCGTAGCGGGGCCGGCGGTGCTATCTTTGATAATGCCCTGCAACCGGGTCGCCCAGCGACGGCCAGGATCGAATAGAGCCAGTCCCGTCGAGAATAGTTGGCGCACCTGTCCCCCAGGTACCTGCACGCGGTGTTCGACGGCAAAGCGACCCGTGCCGCTCGGGTCCAGTGCTTGTGCCAGCTGGTATTCAACTTTTGTGCGGTCTTCTGCATGTATAACGCCCAGGGCCTGCGCTAGCGTGACGGGACTGGTCGTGGGTAAGCCGAGAAGCTGTCGGCAGCGGGGGGAACAGGTGAAGCAGTGAGCTAGCAAATCCAGCTTCCATACGCCAATTCCCGCCGCCTCCAGGGCCGCTTCAACGCGTTCAGATGGTGATGCAGAATCAAGAAAAGTTGTCATGCAAGCGTGAGGGGGTGGGTTCGAAAAGGGGGCGGTCTAACTGAGAATGAGGAATCCGTTACCTTTGTGCACGAGCTGCTGGTGCCCCGCACCAGTAGCTGATCGTTGTTAAAGCTCCTGCTGGACTTAGCAGCCTTAGGGAAAGAAGTACCCTGCTGGTTAGCAGGCCGCCAGTACACGTATCTTCTAGTAGTGCAGGCAGTGAGGGCGATTAACGCGTAGTGGGGAAGATAAGTCGGGAGTCTATCCGGCCGTCGGAATAGCGGGAGCACTGGTTGCCAGCCATAAATTGACCACGCCTTTCGGAATTGCTAGGGGGAGTTGTCGTGCATCGGAAAGAAAAGCAGAAGTTAACGACGGCTTGTGCCCCGCTGAATGAATAAGGAACTTTGCTAACCAGAATCAAATGCGATTATGCCTGCCAGGGTAGATCGCTTTGCGTAAGAAGTAAAACATGATCCATCATCTTAAACTGACCTGCCATGAACCCCATGCTAGGTGACCATCTCGCTGCACCAAGTGAGCCGTTAGGAAGGAACCTAGTACCTTCTCAGGAGGCTACGGTTTCATCGGCGGGCAATTTAGGTATTACAAAAATAGAAAAAAGTAGTACACAAACGACGGAACAAGCCCCTGTTTTGCCGCCCCTGAGTGCTGCCCGCCGTCCGGGGCGTCCGCCCCGGGCCACGCCCGCTCCGGTTACCTGGTCGATCCGCGGGGTGAGTCCGGAAACACGCGCCGTGTTGGAGCAAGGGGCGGCGCGGGCGGGCAAAACCCTGGGTCAGTACCTCAACGAAGACGTGTGCCCCTTTGTCCAGCAGCAACTCCACGGCAAGCCCGCGGCAACGCCTTCCTTGCAGGAGGAGATCCAGTACCTGCGGCAGCTGGTGGAGAACCTAACCACCATGATTGCCGCCAGTACGGCGGGGACGACTTCTACACGCGGCGTGCCGGAGCCCTGAGGCAATCCGCAGCTTCTGGTTGCTGATAAATCATACAGAAAACGGCTTAGAATCTAGCGAAAATACCGCCCTGGTAATCGGGATTAGAGCCTTAAGGAGGGCAAGATACGTACCTTTACAACTATTGTTTCGGTCCCTTTACTTACCTTTTTGTAAGCATGTCCCCTAATCCGATTCACATCACACCCCGGTGTCCGGTCCGTACCACTTGGGAGCTGCTCGGTGGCAAGTGGTGCTTGCTGCTGTTGCATCAATTAGCGGACACTACGCCCCGGCGTTTCAGCGAGCTAAAGCAACTCGTGCCCGACATCAGTGACAAAATCCTGATGCAGGAACTCAAGCACCTGGTCACGACCGGTCTGCTGCTACGTACACCCCAACAACAAGTGCCCGCGCGGGTAGAATATCAAATCACGTTCCTGGGACAACAAGCCTTGCGCGTGCTAGCGGCCGCGGCAGAATTCGGCCAGTTGTATCATCAGCAGTTGCGCGCCGACGCACAAGCCAGCTCAGCCCTGTTCACTGACCAAACAGGTTAAGTCCTAACCGCCTACTACCGTTGCCAAGTGTACTCACGCGAACGGATCTATCTTCTCACCAAGTTCCAGGGGGTAACACGAGCAGGCAAAAGAAGGTCAGGTTACCTCGCGGAACTTAGGAGAGAGCCACTAAGTATAGCCATAAAAGCCCCGGTCAACTGACCGAGGCCTTTAGCAACACATTACCAAAACCTTTGGGCGACCGCTTCCAGCTAAGCCGGGGCAAAAGTACGTAGTCACAGCGCCTGAAGCAATATTTTTTGTACTACGTAAAAATATAAAAGTATTACGTAAATTACGCCAATACGTATCTGTTCTTTCCACGAACCCTTATTTTACTAGCCATGACCTCAGTCTTCGTGCTACTGACGGTAAGATGATTACGCATGAACTTCCCCCCGCTACGGTGAGGGTGCAGGTCGTCACGGCCAGTACCCAGGCGGTACTTCTGCAAGTGACTTCCCCGCTGACGGACGCGCCATGGCAGTACCCCGTGAGTACGTGGCTGGCGCGGGGTCTCGGCTCCATGGAAACAGCGTATTTAATCGCCTACCAGTACTACCGGCAGCAGCCTGACCTCTTTCGCCAACAGCAACGCACGCTAATGCAGGCCCTCGCACACGCCTTGGACACAGCCCTACCCGTACTCCCGTGCTGAGAACGGCACCGTGCAGGTGCCGCGCACACCGAAGCTCTCTGGTGAGCACTCGCCACACGGCTCAGGTACTCGGCACCAGTATACGTAAAAGGACCGGCTGGTAAGGCGCGTCCGGCCACGCGAAGTATCCAGACGAACAAGGGCCAATACACGGCTAAGGTTCCGCTTTCAGCCACCGGTACCGGCTCGCTAGCAGCGAACGGTGAGGGCGGTCCCAAGTTCAACCCGGCGCATGCGCCTCCACAGTAAAGGAGTGGAAACGCAACCTGTGCCACCCTAAACGGGATAACACGTGCGAAGCGGTGAACACCCGTCACTGCTGCTAGGGTTTATACTGCTTCCCATAGTGTAGCTTGGAAGTACTCATATTCGTAAGTCCTATTCGGCTCAGCGAGCAGCAAGACGAGCGGAAGTAAATTGTACGTAGGCATAAAGCGCTAGTACCCGCAGGGGCGGCAGGACCAGAATGATAGAACAAGTGAGGAATAGATGCACTCAGCCACTCTACTCAGCGTGCAGGACCTGTAACCAGCGGCCGGGATTGACCACGTGGTCTGTTTAAGTAACCAGGCTTTTACCTGGTGAGCAAGCTAAGCCGTTTGGATGCCCTGACAACAGGTGAAAGCTGGGGGCTAGTAGCTGCGACTATCCCAGGTAGGGGTGCGCGGCTGCGTCTTGTGGGCGGGCCCGGCATGCACCCAGGACTCGGCGTCCGCCAGGGTGGGAAAGTAATCGATCGCGTAGGAGACCAACGAGCGAGTGCTGCGGATCAGCGATTCCGGCGCGCACTCCTGAAAGGCGTCTGCTGGCACGACGACCGCGACGCATTGTAGCGTGCTGTGGTGTAGCGCCAGCAGGCCATGCTCCAGGAGCCAGAGCTGCTCGGCTGGGGCCAAGGGGTAGACGTGCTGGTTCTGGGTGATCCAGCCCCGCAGTCGCTGCCCGCGCGTAGTAAGGACCGCAGCGGTGAGCCCCTGGCGGAACCCCTCGGAGCTGACGCCAGGCTGCCAGTCCAGGTAGAGCAGTTCTTGCGCCGGGCAGAGTTGCAGCTGCAGCGAGGCAGAGGCGTAAACAAGTTGCATCACAGAAAATTACCGTCTGCTAGGTGTCTTTACGAGTGGGACGTGGTTAAGGCTGCATATAGCAGCGGGGCCGCTGCTTCCAGCAACTGCAGGTTCAAAGGCGACTCCTGACACAGGCTAAAATCGTAGTGGCACAAGGTCCCGTAGAGCTGTCCCTGTGCATCGTAGATGGGCACCCCACAGTAGGATGTGACCAAGGTATTGATCTGCTGGGCACGGGGGTCGGCGAGCGCATTCAAAATTTGTAAGGACTCGCGCTGGCGACCCACCAGCGCACAGAATGCTTCGGCTAAGGGTACCTGGGCTCCTTGCCGTACTTGAGCGTCATAGCGGTCGAAGAGCACGAGGTTGCGCGAGTGCTGGCCAGCAAAGCGAAACACGCCTGTGTAGCGGTGGGTAGTACCCCGGTTCAAGTAGCCTAGTGCGGCATACACCCCGTGCTGGTGTAGCACGTGGGTGAAGGCTGGCAGGGAGGAGTATTTGGCAGTAGAGGCAGGGTCCATTGAGAGATTATAGGAAGAAGCGGGAAGAGAGCAAAAGACCCATGGCCGGCCGGATTTCTGTTTACCGCCGGTACGCCTGTCCCGCCGTAGTACGAGCAGGAGCGTACCACCACGTGGAGGCTCATCAGCATGCGTAACAAGCGGCTTGCCTTGCGGGCAGAAGTTAACAGGGCGTACAGGAGCCGCTACTGGGGCGCGAAAAGGGGTAACTGCTAAGTAGTTTAGGTAGATCTATTCTCTAAGATGGCTATTTAGGAGTGCCACCTACTATCTCGTAACTTTAGGAAGCGAACGGCAGCCACCGAACTAACTTACGTAATTATTTTACGTAATACTTTTATATATTTTTTGTAAGACTATTATTTTATCTCTTACTTACTGCGCGTTTTGTTGAGAGTGGCTCTTGGCAAACGCAATCTGCTTCTGATAAGGTAATGGTAAAAGCCCCAGTTGCTTAACTGGGGCTTTTCTTTGCTGAGTCCTGGGTACCGCCCTTAACGTAGCTCACCTAGCGGCTAATACGGGTATGCGCTGTCCGGTTTGCTGCCCGCTAAATGGCGAGTGAAGCTGCGCTGGGCAAATGAGCACATTGGCGTAAAAAAATCTACTACCTAGCCTGCGGAAGACCCCGCAAACGCCGGACTCTGTCCCTGGTTTCCTACCACAGCGATCGCTTGCGTCAAGAAGGCACCCCTTCGCGGGAGGACTCCATACGACGTAATTGTGGGAAGTGCGTTTCGATCAGACTCTCAAAGGTCGGAGCCCGGTTTTGCGAGAAGACAGGATAGTGAAAGGTGTCTAGCTTTAAGAGCAAGTAAAGCAACTGGTGACGCTCAATAGTATCCAGATTCCCGGCCACCATATGGGCCTCCTGATGCATCCGTTCGAAGACTTGGTACAGGGTCCGGCGGCCTTCACTCGATAGCGTCAACTCGCGCCGTCGCCGGTCCGAGGGATGCGGCTGCTCGGTAAGGAGCGCTTGCTTAAGCAAGCGCTTAATGACCTCCGTACCACTTGACTTTTCGTGGATATTACGGGCGATTAGCTCCGTTTTGCTCAAGGGGCCGTAGCAGTTCACCGTTACCAGGTAGGAAAAGTCTTCGAAGGCGAACAGCACGGAACCGTCCAGCGCCAAGCGCGAGTAGAAGCGTGCGTAGCGGTAGAGAAACGTAATCAACTTGCTGATGCGTGATTCCAAAGTCTCGGCAGCTTGCGTTGCCTCTCGCGTGACCGTTGCTAAATCCGAGGAAGGGCTGGTGCGCACATGTAGCCACTGAGCAAAGTCCGCTAACGCATCACTTGGAGACTCCTTATGCTGTGCCTCAAACTCCTCCACAGATGCCAACAGTCGTTGCAGGAAAGCATAATTCATTCTGTGAAGATACATCGTATCCACGTAGGAGTGCAACGATAGTATTAAAACATTGTTAAAAATAATATATTTGTACGATCTAGCACTGTAACCACTAGAGTATCTTGATTCAGTTGTTCCATTTAGGACGTAGCGGCTTACCGGAAACCGCCTGCCACCGGGAACAGCTCGTACGGCCTTACCTGGGGGAGGTCTTGCTACGACCAAGTTGTGCCAGCCAAGTTCAAGCGGCTCTACGCCGTGGCTACTTATTACGGGGTGAGGTAGGGATCTATTGCCAGTGGTGGTCCCATCCCGTTACGAATGCTTGCGGCGCCAGCGGCCCGGCACGGTGCCCGGTGCCAGGACGCTGGCGAAAACCCATTACCCTAGCGGTCGCATTGGCTTGCCACGGCTACAGGTCAGCACCTGCGCCGGCCGTACCGGCGGCAATCATGGTGGTTAGGTTCTCCACCAGCTGCCGCAGGTACTGGATCTCCTCCTGCAAGGAAGGCGTTGCCGCGGGCTTGCCGTGGAGTTGCTGCTGGACAAAGGGGCACACGTCTTCGTTGAGGTACTGACCCAGGGTTTTGCCCGCCCGCGCCGCCCCTTGCTCCAACACGGCGCGTGTTTCCGGACTCACCCCGCGGATCGACCAGGTAACCGGAGCGGGCGTGGCCCGGGGCGGACGCCCCGGACGGCGGGCAGCACTCAGGGGCGGCAAAACAGGGGCTTGTTCCGTCGTTTGTGTACTACTTTTTTCTATTTTTGTAATACCTAAATTGCCCGCCGATGAAACCGTAGCCTCTTCAGCATCTTTTGAACCCGCCTGAGGCGGTACGATTGGGTCGGAGGAAGGGTCACCTAGCATGGGGTTCATCGCAGGTCGGCTTAAGGTGAGGAATCCATATTCGTACGCAAAACTATTCACCGCAGCGGCATAACCGAGCTTGGCTTAGCACAGAAATACCTACCTATTTTTTTCAACGGTTTACGAGTCGTGGCTGCTTTGACCCTTTTGTACGATGTTAATCTGCTGACTGTATCAGCGGAACACTTATTTGGATGCTGGAACATCCGTTGCGGGCGTCCGGCCCCCGCGCCCGAGCGCTTGTGGAGCGAGGGCACGCGAGTACAACTGGGGGCGGGTGTGCTCCTGCTCTACACTCCCTCGGGCGTTCACCAGGGTACGTGGCAAGTAGAACGCCACCGGCGGCAAGGACAACCTTTTCTCGTTCTGCACTTGCCCACGGGCAAGGTACAGGTCGTGGTCACGCGCTTACGCTGTTCCCTGGACGAGCGCCTGCGTCAGCTGAGCCTGTACTTCCCATCAGGGTTAGAGCTGGAGCTAGAACTCACCCCCTTCTAACCATTTATTCCCTGTATAGGTTTGCATGTCTATTCCCTTTGATTCTGCTTTAACTCCGGAACGCGTGGCGGCTGCCTTAGAGGCGGCGGACATTGGCGTGTGGGAAATTGACTTGCTCCGGCGTCACTTCACGTGTTCTGCCCGCTGTAAACAGCTCTTCGGTTTGCCCACAAATAAGCCCGTAGCGCTGGAGGATATTCGGGGCGCGTGGCACCCCGAGGACCGGACAATGGTTGAGCAGCACTTGGCTCAGGCGCTGGATCCAAGCGGTAGTGGTCGCTTGGCCCTGGAACACCGCTTGCTGCTAGCCAATGGAGAGGTGCGCTGGGTGCTTTCCACGGGGCTGGCAGTGTTCGACCAGGCGCGAAGTCGTCCTATCCATTTCCAAGGAATTACCAAGGATATTACGGAAACGCAGGCACGCTTGCTGCTGACGCAGCACCAGGGTCAGGAACTGGCCCTTTTAGCCGAATCGCTACCTGCCCTGCTCTGGATAGCAGGTAGTGATGGGGCCGTCACCTATTTCAACCCATACTGGACGCACTACACGCAGCAGCGCACAGAACAAGCCCTGCATTGGGGGTGGGAGGCCCAGGTGCATCCCGAGGACGTAGCGCGGTGCTTAACGCAATGGCGGACTTGTATCCGCACGGGGGAGCCGTACGAAATGGAGTACCGTTTTCGCCGGCATGACGGCGAGTACCGATGGTTCCTCGGCCGGGCGCTGCCCTGGAAAGATGACCAGGACCAGATCCTCCAGTGGTTTGGCACTAGTGTCGACATCCACAAGCAGAAGGAAATCGAGGACAGGTTGCGGCAGCGCGAAGACGAGTTGGAGCGCCTGTCCCAAGAGCTGGCAACCCAGGTAGCGCTTCGCACGGCGGCATTAGAAGCGGAAGTAGCAACGTTGCGGCAACGCATTGCGGCCTTCCAACACCACGGAACCGATCCCGTGTAAGCCGCAGGGCTGGCTAAGCCCTTACCATCCCATTCACCACCTATTGCTTCTCATTGGTATGCCTGATTTTATGAGGCTCTTTGCTCCGCTCATTACGCACAGCAAGGTCGTATACTTCGCCTACGCTCCGCGGGAGCGCCAGTTCGTGTACCTAAGTGACGCGTCCGCCTTCGAGCTAGGTAACGCGGCGGGCGCAGTAGTCCACAACGTAGCGTACTGGCTGACTCGCGTACACCCGGACGATCGTTTCATGTTGCGACGGCGGTTTATTCAGGTACTACGCGAGCAGCGTATTCACGAAGTGGAAGTACGCGTGCTGCTAGAAGCGGAGCGGCTGCAATGGTTTTCTCTGACCCTGAGTCGGGTAAGCCTCGGCCAAGACCAGCAGTACTTGAGCGGCAGTGTCGTAGATATCACCCAGGCCAAAGAAATGGCGCTGCATACGCAACGGTTCCTGACTAAAAAGGATGCCACGTTGGAGATCCTCGCGCATGATTTAGCCGCGCCCTTGACGCAGATCCAGCAGCTGACCGAGCATCTGCGCGCCGAAACGCTGGAGATGAGTGCCTCCACGCAGCACCTACTGCAGCTGATGGAGCGCACCTGTACGGACGGCGTTAAGCTGATCCGAGACTTTGTGGACCATGAATTTTTAGAGTCGGCCAACGTGGAACTCAAGCGCGAACGTGCGGATTTGGTGGCTTGGCTGGAACTCATTCTGCACGAGTACCAACTAAGCCAGCAGCACTTGGCAGTACAATTTAGCTTCTCAGCCGCCGAGCGACCGATTTACGCGAGCCTAGATCTCAACAAGTTTCAGCAGGTGCTGAATAATCTGCTCTCGAATGCCCTCAAGTTCACGCCCGATGGCGGCCAGGTCACCGTGCAAGTGGAGCGCCGCCAGCAACAGGCAGTGGTGACGGTCCGTGACACCGGCATTGGCATTCCAGCCCAATGGCAACCCGTGCTCTTTGAACGGTTTACTCAGGCGCGGCGAACCGGTTTACGGGGTGAAAAGAGTACGGGCTTAGGGATGTCCATCATCCAGCTGATCGTCAAGCTGCACCAGGGACAAATCTCCGTTGTCAGCCGAGAAGGGCAAGGGACCACCTTTAGCATTGAATTGCCGGCCTTATTGGCTTAGGTCTCTTCTGCACTCCGCTCACCTGAGTTGCTTGCCGCGGAGAACTTCTGCACAGACTGATAGAAATGGGCTCATTCACACGCATTCTTCGTGGTCCAATCTTATTGAAAATGGCACTTAATTTTCTGAATGCGGCCGGTCATCTATTCTTCGAGTCAGCGGGGTACCTGCGATTAACGTGGTACCCGCACGCCCGCTCCTACCACACCGCTATTCGGCCCTTATTAGAGTATACCTTGGTGAGCCTACGCGCAACCGCCTGTTCCAAGCTGCTAGTGGATCACCGTTCCCTGATGGCTTACGGCGACCATGCTAGTTGGCTGTTACTGGACTACATCCCTCGTTTACTTACCCAGACCCCTTATCAACAGGGGGCCTATCTGCCTAATACAGATGTCACCATCCGGAATGGGATGAGCTATTTACTAAAAGAAGCCCATCATCGCTACGGCTTTCCTTACGACTCCTTTGCCCGGGAGGAGCAAGCTGTGGCTTGGCTCACAGAAAAAATCGGGTGAGTATCGTTGAAGAGTAACGAACGTCCGTTTTCATAGTAAATGACGTCCTGTGGGGTGGCTTATGGGTAAGCAGGGATTATTTTGCGTTGCTGGCTTACTGCCCCGGGATCGATTTTGGTCAGGTAAGATGGTTTGTGGTAGGGTACTTCCAGCGAGCGTAGCCGGTGCCCAGTGTCGCTTTAACGCTTTAAAGGGGGGAGAAAGGGTAATAGTACTAGTTGGGGTGAAGCTCAGAAAGTCATAGCTTCCTGAACCCGAGCGCCGAGCAGCCCAGCCCACCAAAAGACGATTCAAAAATAGGTTCAACAAGTCGGGCCAGAAACAACTAGTTGGTTATCTTTATGAACCTAACTTGTTGACCCATGAACAAAGTCTTCGGCTATGCCCGCGTCTCCACCGTTGACCAGAACCTAGACACCCAGCTCGACCTACTGACCAAGGCGGGGTGCGACCGCATCTTCCAGGACAAAATCACGGGCATGAGCCTGCAACGGCCCGCACTCGATGAGCTGCTGGGGCTGCTGCGCGAGGGCGATACGGTGCTGGTGGCGCGCTTCTTCCGCCTGGGCCGCAGCCGCGACCATGTGATTCACCTAGTCAATTCCTTTCACCAGCGTGGTATCCACTTCAAAGCCCTGGACCTGGGCATCGACACCACCACACCGGCCGGCAAGTTCATGCTCTCCATCTTCGCCTCACTGGCTGAGTACGACCGCGAGAGCATCTTAGAGAAGACCAGGGCAGGCCAGCAACTAGCCGCCGCCCAGGGCAAGCATATTGGCCGGCCGAAGGGGGTCGATGCGGAGAACTTAGCCAAAGTGCGGAAAGCGCTGGAGAAAGGCCTGTCCGTGGCCGAAACCGTGGCCTTGACTGGCATCAGCCTCTCCAGCGTCAAGCGTTACCGCAAACACTTACAAGCTACCTTGGGCCATTAGCCACAGGGCGCAGAATGATCTTATCCTCCTTTGTGATAAGGAGAACCTAAAAGGGGGCAGTTGGGAAAGGAGATCAAGCAGATATACCTATCCTGGACACTTTATAAGGCTCCGTTTGTAAAATGTCCAACCTAGTGTACTTACAATAGATGTTTGGTAGCAGAGACAGCGGTTTGATAGTAAGGCAGACCGGGCCTACCTTACTGCCTCCACTATTTTCCTGCTTATTCCTTCGTTGCTACCCACTACATGAATCCGCACAAACGCCAATCCATCCTCAACTTACCGGCCCCAGAACGTTATGGCTACCTCATTCGGAAGGTAGCCGATGTTGAAACTATATGGCTGCTGCGCGATGCGGAAGGAATTACCATGCTCGCCGATGACTCAGGACAAGCGATGATTCCGGTCTGGCCAGAGGAAGCATTTGCCGCTTTGCTCTTGACCGGCGAGTGGCAAACCTACCAAACCGAAGAAATGGCTGTAGAGGAGTTTTTAGCGTGGCTAGATGAGCTGCAAGCAGAAAACATCCAGGTGGCGGCTTTCCCTACTGAAACCTTACAGAGCATTGTGGTAGAAGCACACGAGCTGAAGAACCACTTGCTTCACGAACTGGAGCAGTACCAGTAGCTAGCTGCTTAAAAGAGCACAATAAACCATAATGGAGAAGGAAGCCTTTGCTTTCTTCTAAGTGTAAGGAGGCTTATAACGTCTTCCAATAGAACGTTCAAGTAATGTTACAAGCGTACCTGTAGCTTTTGTGACGTTCGTTGTGCAACGTTCCAAATAAAGTATGAATCTACTGCTGCTCAATCTCTGTCAACTAAACCTGTGCAAGTGGTGGTATCGCAGAAAGATACCAGTAAAACGTCTTGAAACTGTCTCTTTTTCCCGCTACCAGCATTGCCCTATACGTAGCGCTTATTACGTTACTTTTTTCCTTATTGCCCAAGTAGCGACTGATCAAAACAGGATAACACAAATTCCCTTTTTCAGTGGTTATGTCCTGTATTTCGTAGGTGTATCTCTCTTGCACAACCAAGTACTGAAGCATTGCTAGGGAAAAGCAACATAACAGCGTTTCCTTCTGCTCGCCATCATCTCGTTTAGATCGCAAAAAGCTTCGAACGCTTACAAAAGCTTTTTCGCAGTCAGCCTTACGCTCAAAGGGCAAGCGAATGGCTGCTAACTCCCGTAAAGGGCTGCTGTAAAACGCCGGTTCTTCTAGAAAGCTTTTTACTTGTGATCGATTAGTAACCAGCCAATCTAAATTCATAAAAGCGGCATGTGGGAGAAGTGGTTATAAAGCTGTTGGCAACAGAATGCAATTTTTTGATTGTATATCGAGCCAGTTGAACATAGACTAATTCCGAGACTAGTCCAATATCAAAAGTTATGTTAATGACCGAAATCAAGATTCAAGGCAGATTGGTCAATCCTTCTGCTAATAGATTTTATCTTATTTCTCTTAAGCAGAGAGGGCGTCAAACAGCTTGCCATTCCACTCTAGTATCACTGCCATAGTGAAACGTGCCCTGCACCACATGATGTAGGTCTTGGCGCGTGCGTAGCCGCTCCCGCAATAGGTCTCTTAGCACGACATGGCGCTCCTGGTCTTCTGGTAAGGCAGGATGCGTCGCTTCGGTCGTCGTACCAGCCTTGAATGCGGCTTGCCACCGCTGCCAAATCGCCCAGTCCTCGAGCGCGAGTTGGAAGGTTTCCTCATCCAATGGAGTCAGAGCATACGTGGCTGCAGTCTGAGGCGAGTCTTCCCACTGAAGGCACTCATAATAATGCGGCTGGTCATGATAATCAGCAATGCCTGTGCGAGCACCATCGTACCAATCTGTAATGGTATATACATGTTCTGAGCGCGAAAACTCCATAGATAAGCAGCTCTTGACCTAAGATGAAATACTAGTCGTATAAGTAGGCGTTATGTTAATCAACTACTCCGAGAAGCTAAAAAAGTAATAAATATTCCTCAGCCTCGGTGGAATTCAACTTGCATAGCTGCTTCAACGGTTGTGCTCCTTCGGTTACTGACTACCATATAGGCGCTTGTATTCCGGTGTGTCTATGATGCCTTCTTGAGGAAAGACTAGCGGAAGCCCTTCCGCACGTGCCGCCTTTAGGTGCGCTTCTGTGCCACAGAAATACCAAGCCTCTTGGCCTGTCAAGCCCATCGCGGGGTTGATGCTGTACAACCGTTTTTCCGAGCCAAAGGCCGCTGGTAGGTTTTCCAACGCCGTAAAGAAGTGGTCGGGTAACCAGTCACTATCGGTTGCAGCGGTGAACACCACCGTTGTATCCTTCGTGGTAAGCGTGACGATATACTGCCGCTGATCGGAGGAAAGGTGTTCCGCGACGTGGATGTGTTTCTCCGGCAAGGTCTGGGCGATAATGGAGGTCAACAGGGCGGAAAGGTCACCAACGGCATAGAGACACTCCGTATCAAAGGAGACGTCCACGAGGTTATACTTGGCTTGAAGGCGCTGCAGCGTTGCGGCGGGGTACGGCTCTTCTACACGTAGCGCGGTTGGCGTGGCGTTCTGTTTAAAATGAAGCACATAGAACAGTAGCAACGTCAGCGTACTACCAATGATCAAGAGGAGGGCTTTCACAGAGGACGTGTATACGATCGGGCTCTGGAAACGCTACCGCAATACCATTGCCAAGTAGTGGCGGCTGGATCAAGTAGACTAATGGGCAATAGATCAGAAGGCCCACTTCTGCCCGAGAAATAGGCCTTCTGTTCATGACTTATTTTGAGAAAGAGCCTGCGTAAGTTGAAGAACTTGCTGTGTTGATAATCCGAGTAGGCTTGCATCCCTTTATTCTTTCGACGGATGGTCTTAGCTTGCCCTATGGGGAAGCGGTTTCTTTTCGTTGGTGGTGATTTGCTCGCGCTTCCTATCCTCCTGTTTGTGGGCTTGGTGCTGTACCGCGGCGCCGAAGGAGCCATCGCGGCCTTCCAACACCGTTTTCTGCCGCCCACTCGCATGACCATCGTCTGGCCCAGTGAATGGGAGTGCGATGAATACCACCAAGCCTACCGCGTCCTGAAGATGGACTACCCCAACAGCTTGGTTCGTTATCTCTTTCACGGTACCTCGTTGCTGGTTCCCTATCCCAGGGGGCGGGCACAGGATACCACGGCCTTTTACCGCTACTACCAGCAACAGGTCCGACATGGACGACGCGATACGGTAGTGGTGCGCGCCCGCTTGGGCTACGACATTCGCGTAGGGGAACCTGGCTTGGATCATTGTCCAGACATCCCCTATGTAGACGTGAGCGCCGTGTACTCCAAGCGGGGAAAGTTGCTCAAACGTTTTTCCCAGTAACGACTGATGCACCCGCCCGTTCTTCTCTTTGTGCTGCTGACGCTGAGTGCCTGTACTGCGCACGAGGATCGCTTCCGCGACTTGGTGGAGGTGGACACGATTGACGCTGTCGTCCTGCACAACAACCGGGGCGATTATCGCCTGACCCGCGAGGAGTTACGCCGCTTCAAAGGTGTCTTAGGAGACATGTGGTATCGACCGCAGGCTGACCTGAAGATGGGCACGATCGGGTTTAGCCTGTATATACAGGGCCAGCAGTATGAGGCGGTGAGCCGCACGCATGGTCGCTACCTAAGCGTACCGCATCAGCTAGTTCCTCCAGCCAAGCAGCACTTACTCGCTAGGCCTAGTTCGCAAGCGGATGCCCCTTTGATCTTCGAGTTTGATTCTGCTGTTAATCTAGATAACTACCATGCTCGTCGATGATAAGGGTTATCAGATGTTTTGCTAATCAGTGGTCCGAGAAGTGAAATTATGTTCAATAGGCTTATCTAACACTTTTGAGCGCTCTTTGAGGCAAGACTATTCTAGTTGCTCAAAAGGATACATGTAGATTACCTGAATGGCTTCGGCTTCAGCCACGGCTTTACTAGTTGGTTCAAGATATAAGCGGTGTGCCTGGTCGAGTACTAACTCTACTGTGTCGTGATCTAGGAGTAGTTGCTGGTGTGAAAGGATGCGATAAGGATGCTCCTCTTCGGGCGAACGAAAGGTGAGAGCTTTCGCTGTAATGGTCAACTGCATAGCCGGAAAGTCAGGATCCGTACTGCGCCACTGGGTTCCCACCAAGGAGTGCACATCGACTTTCTCCCGCTTATGAGTAGAACAGCTGTAGCTGCTGCCTACGAGAAGCCCTACAGTGAGTAAGAACCTGCTCATATCGTTATAGCCTAGGCAGTAAGTAAGAAAAAGGGAGGCTTGCTTTTGTAATGCAGGCTTAAACTAGACAAAAGCTAGAAAGTAGCCTAATCATTAGAATCGGTGTTTTATGGAAAAAGTTGATAAACATAATTGAGGTGGCTGTTGCAAAAGTCAGAGCACGGAGCCTATTCGGTGCGCAAGTGAGTAGCAAGGCAACCAAAAAGCCGCGAAAGGTAGGCTTCCCTGTCGTCAGCTAGTGGGCTTCGCCCGCCCGCCAAAGCAGACCGTAGACTTTTGCAACAGCCACTGAGCTTACAGGACAAGTCTTGGAAAAGTGACGGTTTTGAGCCTCTGCTTGAGCAATGACCAGCGTGGTACTTTGGTGAGAGCTAGGCGCTGCTGTTAGGTCCTAGCGCAGGCCTCCTGGATCATTGTTGTCAGCTCGGCGGCTCTTTCCGGCTGTTTACCAAACCCACCCCGGATGGGATGGTCTGAAAACAGAAACGTCTCGCCTGTGGTCAACACCAGTTGGTAGGAAAAGCCGCTGATGGATTCCACGCGGGCTAGTTGCGTGCAAGGCCGTCGAAACGTGCGAAACCCATTACGGAAGCACAAGGTGGCCGGTGACTCCAGGGTGAGATAATAGCCCTGAAAGTGCCAGAAGAGAAGGGCAACGCTCCAAAAGACAGCCCCGACTACCTTGAACAGGATATCCTCCCCCGCCAACCAACCGGGTACGAACACCAGAACCCAACACAAGGTCAAGGCACTCCAAAACGCTATTCTACCTTGCGGATAGTTCAGCCAGCTAATGTTCATCGAACCAAATAGAAATACGGCAACGCTCTTTATGTAAGTGCAACGCGGATTGGCCGCTTAGCATTTGTGCGGTTACGGTTCCGCCCTGAGCACGAGTTCCGTTACGCTCTGCTCGTACCACTCGCCTACTAGGGGCAAGCCCATCATTGAACGCGGACCCGACAGCCACTTAAAAGCACAGATGGTCTTCCAGCCGTGTGGAATCTCGTCCATAGGGTGGTCGTACTGCTGGCTCACGGCCACCAAGCGGTACTGTTCCATCACTTCCTGCCCGTTCGCGCCCAGGCCAATGACTCGGAACGTGGTCCCAAGGGGAATGTCTTCGTCCTGGCGCATCACGAAGGCATAGACTACGCTCGGGTCCTCCCGAAACGGCTGCGTCAAATTAGGGAATGCCCTCAGAACGTTTGGCGCAACCCGTCCCCGAAGAATCAGCTCAAGCATAGGGCAAGGTAAGGGACGACTTTCGTTCACGGAAACGGTGATTTCCCTGAACAGCTTCGCTGTAAGACTGCCTCTATTTCACGGAAAGGTGGGTTTTCAATCCTCCTTATAGACCCTCATTCGTTCAGCGGAAGGAGCGATTTGCGACACCGGTGCCTGGGCGCCAATCCGTTTCCTTTTATCTGTACTGCACTTGGCACAGACCTTTCCATGCCTTCGCTCCCCGCTCAGGTGCTATCGCCTGACGAGGAAGCGCGCTTGTTCCCATTTCTTTCCCGTGAAGAAACGTACGAAATAGATGCCCGTAGGAAAGTTACTTAACTGCACGGCTGCTTGATGGTGAGCGGGAAGCGTTCGCAACACGACTTTACCGGTCACATCCGTGACCAATAGTTCCTTGATCTCGCCTTCCCACTCTACGTGCAGGATATCCGAGGTCGGATTGGGATAACATTTCCACGCAGAGGCCTTGGCTGGCCGAGCGGTGGTAGGGGCCACGGCCGCCGTGTCTACGACCGGCTTGGGTGGGCCAGCCAAGCTAGGCGTGGGGGCTTGGCAATCGGCTGTGTAGGCATACTTGGTCACAAGCTTGACCAGCAAGCGCGTGAGCTGCTCGACCTCGAACTGGTCCGTGGTGGGCTTAAGGTGGGCCTCGCCGACGCCACTGTCATCGGTGAGAAACACGTAGGTACCATTGGTGGCCAGGGCCAGGGACCGCATCAGGTATTCCGTGCTTTTGTCGATGCCACTGGCCGCAAGGGGAATGAGACGAATGCCCTTGGCCGCCGCTTTGCGGATGGACTGCTGCAGCGAGGCCAGCACTTGCGGATTTTCATGGGGCGGCGCATCCAAAATCAAAAACAACAGCCGCGCTTTGGCGTGGGGAGTCCAGGAAAGGTCGTTCACGGCCACGGCCAGGGCCTGATCGACGGCTTCGGGGAAATCGCCGCCGCCCCCAGCTTGCTGCTGGCGGATAAAGTCCAGTGTGGGCTGCAGGTGGGCGCTGAGGTTGGTCGTACGGGAGTGCTCCAAAAAGGACACATATAGTGCATTCTCTGTCGTACTGTCTACCTGCTCGACCGTCTGCTGGAAATAGTCAATAACACGGGCTAGCTCTTGCAGGTGGCCGTGAGCTACACATGTATTGGCATAACGCGCCCACGCACTCGCTTGCAAATGGCTCAAGCCTTCATGCTCCCGCACGTCTTCTGCTACGGCAGGAAAGCGCTCGACGAGCTCCGCTAGGAACCGTGCTCGCGTTAATGCCGGCTGGTGGGGTATCAATTCCATGAAGCGCTAAGATAGAGCAACGCTACGCATTGTACACTCACACTATCCTCGATGACCTCGCTCGTTGAAGACTAATCAGGGCCATCTATAACGTTCTGAGGAAGAGCGTTTGCAGTACGTTATACGCGTACTCGTAGGGCGGTACGCTTCTTGAGCACTGGTTAAGCTATTGGCTACCTTGTTTGAATCACCGTTTCGCTGAACTGAAGATACTCCGTGTATGCAGTTGCCTGTAAGTGCTCAGTCTTCATAAGGAGCAACCACGTAAGTGCTATCCAGTTGCCTTTTGAAAAACCGGTTATTCTTAAACTCTAGTAGATAGTGCGCGGTCGTCGTGCCTGATAGCCATTCGGGATCCTTTCCAGCTTTCGTACCGGGCTTTTCAATCAAGTCCACACTCACGTTTTCCTGACGAAATGTTGTCGGGGACACTTGTACTGATCTGTTATCATTATGCCCCCCGCTGCCATCGAAGTATTCAGCCAAGGTCACGTTTGTAAGCCATCGGTTATCAGACGTGAAAAGAAGCATCTGCAACTTGCCATGGATTCCGTCAAAATCCGAGATGGCAGCGACAACTTCGGCCCGATTGGGGCCAAGCGCAAACGTGTGATAACGGTAATAGACAGTTGCACTGTCAAACTCGCCAGATCCAGTCAGGAGGGGTTTTATGAGCGTGCTATCGGCGCGCGGTAGGGTGCGTAAACTATCCAGCAGGGAGGAGCCTTCGAGTCGTACAAGCCGGTACGATATAGGCTGAAACGGAATAGAAGGATCTGTTGCGACCGTTGTAGAGGGTTCTACGGCTACTGGGTGGCGTTCTGCCTGTTGTTGGTTACAAGCTCCGCACAGCAGCAGACCAGCGGCGTAGATAAGGACACCCTGAAAATGGGGCGAAGCAACAGCGTATTTCATATGGAGCTGAGCGGGTGGTTGTTAGCGAAGACAAAGTACGATCACTAGCTGCCTTTCAATATTTCGCTCCTTTTAGTGAACAACTCGTTCTGTCTGAAGAGAGGCAGTAGAAAGGCGTGAAACCGGCCGAAAACGGTTCAGAAAAGTTGTTCAGCAATCAAAGTACAAGGACCTTCTTGTGCCAATGAGAAAGTTGTACTTTCTACCAGGAATAGGAGCGATGTATTCAGCGTTACCGGCTACAACATCCTTGTCCTGCGCTGATGCGATGACCTAGCCGCTGCCCACCGCAGATCCTGCCGACTGTTACCTCATCGGGTTGGTCACTCGGGTTCGGGTGCCGAGTCGGCTGCTGACTCTGGGGTATCAGGCGTACGGCTACGCAACGTGTGTTCCAGCGCCGCAATGCTGGGCAGGGACGCTTGCAGTCCTTCTGGCAACGCTTCCGTGAGCCGATACTCGGCAATACCAATGGGTTTGTGTACGTCGCGCAAGGCATACTCGGCTACGATGTTGTTGCGGCTCTTGCACAAGAGCAGCCCGATCGTGGGCGCGTCCTGGGGGTGCCGCCGCTGATCATCCACCGCCGCCAAATAGAAGTTGAGCTTGCCCGTGTACTCGGGTTTGAACTCGGTAGTCTTGAGCTCGACCACCACATAAGCGCGTAGCTGCAGGTGATAGAAAAGCAAGTCCAGGTAGTAGTCTTGCCCGCCGACTTGTAGCGGTACTTGCTGGCCCACGTAGGCAAAGCCACTACCCAGTTCGAGCAGAAACTTAGTGATATGCTCGAGCAAGCCGCGTTGCAGATCCCGTTCCTTGAAGTTGTCCGCCAAGGTGAGAAAGTCGAAGAGGTAGGGATCCTTCAGCGTTTGCTGCGCCAGCTCCGAGTCGGCTGGCGGCAGGGTACGGGCGAAGTTCGTCACAGCCTTACCCTGACGCAGGTGATACCCACTCTCGATCTGGTGCACCAACATATCGCGCGACCAACCATGCTGCGCCGTCGCCTGTACGTAGAGCAGGCGGATGGCGTCATCTTTGACTTTCTCCAGCAGGGTCAAGTGATGGTACCAAGGAATTTGTGCAAGCGACGCTTGCACAAATTCCTCGTCTGCGTAGGCCTGGGCAAAGCGACGCATATACTTAAGGTTCCGCGCTGAGAGCCCCTGCATAGCAGGGAATTCGCGCTGCAGTTCAGCCGCGAGTTGATCAATAACCTTGGCGCCCCAGCCTTGCTGGGCCTGTTGGTCCAAAATCAAGCGGCCAATGCGCCAGTAGAGCACGAGCAACTCGCCATTGGCCGCCCGTGCGGCTTGGAGCTGCGTTTGGCGAATCGCTTGTTTGACGTGCGCCAGCAGTGTGGCAAAGGCAGGTAGATCAGCAGAAAGCGGCATAAAAGCGAAAGGAGGTCCGAAGTAGAAGAACCACCACGAAGCTACGAGGCAAATGGCTACGAAAGCCTGCTCTCATCCTGTTTATCACAGAAGGCTTGTTCAAACTAAAGTTCTTTCTGAACGCTTTGAGCTTCCGCCTGAATGGCCCCGAAAAAATGGTTTTTTATAGATATTCTAAACAATTCAAGTGGGTTCTTAACTTAGCCTTTCTTCTGTCTAAAACATTGATGACTTAGAGGAAGCTAAAGCCTTAAGCGGCTCTGGCGCTGAATAAGCATCCCTGATTGCCGCCTGCCTTAGGCAATTGTACAGGGCAAGCATACACAAAAAACCCTGCCTGCGTACTGCAAACAGGGTTTATTTGGCAATTATGGATAATAATTGCCAGTTTTTGGACAGCTTACCGTCGAATACCCCGCCGTACGCTCGGCTCCTGCGAAGTGGCCACGGCCTGACTCTTACTGCGTAAGCTCTCCTTCAGCTGGTCGTTCCAATCGTTGGCCCGCGACTTATCTACCTCCAGCTTGACAGTCATTGGGTAGGCGCTGATCAGGGCCTGATTGAAAAAGGCAAGCGTTTCCAACCGCTTAGGAATGTGAAACTTGTAGCTGTTATCCGCATCCTTCGTGGCCGTAATGAGTTCCGTCGTTAACGTAGTGGATCCGGGCGACTCTTTGCCCGCTACCTGGTAATAGCCCTCGGCTAGCCGGTGGTTGTAGTTCTTGGTTTCCTGGTGTAGCTTGGTAAAGTATTGCTCCTGCCCAGAGCTGATGCCTACGGTAATCAATCCGGGCAACGTGCGCTCGATGCGCATAGCAGCAGTTGGATGCGCTAGCCCCGTAATGAGCTTGGTATCGAACAGGTACCCATCCAGATTATTATCGAACGCTGCCTTTACCGTCTTTAGGTTCTGGTTCTCCACTAGGCGCCTGATCTCGGCTACCTTGTTATCGGTCAAGAAGCCCGCGGTGGACGCGTACATGGTGTTATTGGGCTGCTTCAATTGATAGTGCGAGAGGCTGTCTATAGCACTTTCTGACACGATCAGGGTGTGCGTCTTGTTACCACTGTTGGAGAGCCACAGCGCTGACGAACTAAGCGAATCAGCCGCCTGCCCTCTGAAGCCATTGGCCTTGATTTCCAAACCTACAATCTTATCCTTGTAAAGCTGAGGGAAGGCCGTGTTTACAAACTTATAGTCCTGGCCATCCTTGGTTTTGCCCTCGCGAATGTGATTAAGGATTCGGCTACTAAAGCAAGCGTTTGTCAGCGTTTCATTGCTTATGCCTCGACTGTTCAGGTAACGCGTATCCGTCAGCGTCGTCGTTGCCAGTAGGAAGTCTGGAATAAACTGATCTCCCCGCTGCACTGGCTCGATTGCCTTCTGTAGCGTGGAGCTTTCCTGGCGGGGCGGGACCGTCACGCTCAGGAAGCGGCGGGCATTCTCGATGACGCTCGTCCAGATGTTCTTGCCTGGCACGGCCGTAATGCCGTCGATCCTAGGGTTTTCAAGCCGAAACTTCAGGAAGTCGATGACGCTGCCTTTATCCCGATCATCGGCCCGGTTGAAGTACAGAAAATCACCGGATGGTGCCTTGTAGATGATCACCTGGTCGAGCCGGGGGTTACCGCGGTAGTCGAAGGTGTGGAACTTCCCCTTCTGTGGATCTGAACCACTCTTGGCGCGGTTGTGCTGGTAGCCTAAGGTGAGCACCAAATCTACCATGTTGAGTTCTTTCTTTACTTGGCTGAAATTTAGTTCAGGCTCACGAGGGTTTTGCATAGGTGTGTGGGGGCGAGGTAGGTAGTAAAAGAAAATCAGCCCCCGAAGCATCAGGAACTGATTTTCTGAATCAATCAAATGGCTTACATCTGGATTCCACGTCGGACTTTGGTTTCCTCCGCTGTTTGTTTTTCTACGTGTGGTTTGACGTCGTTAAAGGAAACTGAGCGCTTTATAGGATCTAGCTGCACGATGGCATCAAAGAGCTGGTTCTTAGTATTCGTCATTCCCTGAACCTTAGTAGGCCGGCCTTCTTGGATGCTCTTTCGCTCTTCGGGGCTCAGCGTAACGCCTAGTAATTCTTTGGGTACTGTAACGCCCTCACGGCGTACAGCTACCACTCGATTCATTTCCTTATCGATGGCCACATAAGCGGAAAAGGTTTTTCCTTTGCCATCCTGAAAGCCGTCCGTCAGTGGCACTACCCCCGTCTTAGTCAGCTGCTCTTTCATAGCGGGCGTGATTTCCTTGCCTAGAATCTGCTCCGGAATCACCAGCTGATGTTTGGGCAAATCAAATTGCAGACTCGGGGCGCCGGCTGCATCACGGCGTAACACGAGCTTGGCGGCGAAGGGCACCTGCTCACCTTGCTCATTGCGTAGGGAGAAAGACGAGATGAGGTCCGTCTTCTGGCCACTAAGTAACTTTTGCAGTTGGCCGGACTTCTCTAACTCTTCTACCTGTAGTCCCATCTTAGTGAGCAGTTGCACCGGTATATCAGCCTTGGTGAAAGCTGCCATAGGGCTTGCTTGCTGCGCTGTAACCTGGTTTTCCCGGTACAATGCCTTTGCCTTCTGTAGTACTGATTCCGGTAGCAAGGATGCTGCTGGCTTCGCCTCAGGCGCCGGCGTGGTAGCTTGCTTCTCTGGGGCGGCCTGCTGCTTCTCCACTGGCGCCGCTTGCGCTACTGAAGGCTTCTCCGCTGGTGCAGCTGCTGCCACCGGTGCCGCCGTAGTGCCTGGTTGCTGAGCACGAGCAGCGGAAGCGGGGGACTCCTTCACGCCTTCTACCTTCTGAACAGGCTTCGCCACGTGCTGCTGCGCACTAGCTAGGTTATCGGCAAAGTTGCTGATGAAGCTTACTACTAGGCCATTCCGAACCGTGATGTTAAGCAGGCCCGCACCATCCAGCTTTTCGCCTGCCCGCCGTAGGTTCTGGGCCTGCGGCATCTTGCGAAGCTCGGGATCCTTGTCAATGACTTCCCAGATGTCCTTGAGGGTGTTGCTGACAGAATCACCTTTCAACTCATCCCCGAGCTTTGGTTGCTGCGTGCCGACGGCTACGCTAATGATCTTGGTGGCCGCTTCTAAGTTCGTGGCTTCTTCCACCTTGCCCCGCTGGCGCAAAGCATCAGCTACAGGTTGGGCATTCTTGATAAATTCATCCCGCGTTTCGTCTACGTTGATCTCCGTAGGCTTCTTAGGGGTTACTGCTGGCCCTACTGGCCGGGGAACTAGCGGCTCTTCAGAGCCACTTTTTGTTTCGGTTTTCTCAGACATGTCGCTGTTAGTAAATGAGTTATACCGCCTGTCTCCACCGTGGAGCCAGCATTAAGCAAATATAAGAATTCGCCCTTGCGATATTGAATATTTAATGACAGCAACAAAAAATAACCGTTAAATCAATAAGTGTGGCCACAAACTGCTTTAGCCTTCCAAAGAAACAACAACATGATCTATTTCTTTATCAAGCACTTGCTTAATATTCACCAGATGTGAAACAACAGTAGTCAAGTCAACTGCTTTTGTGCTATCACTTATACTCCTTTTGGAAATATGAGCGTTATCAGGTTGCAGGATCCAATTCAGATTGTAGCCGTGTTTGGAAAAGAAGAGCAGATAGGTAATGAAAGCTTCGATGCTGCCGGCGCCCGCCTGCTCGAGGCGCCCTAGCATGTTCTGCGTGAGACCGGTTTCAGCGCATACCCGCGCCTGAGTCCACTTCTCTCCTCCAGGATAGCCTAGCTCATCCCGTAGCGCAGCTAGGCGCCTACCGATCAATTCCTTATTCATTATGCCTTGACCTTTTTGGTTTTGATTAAGTGCTGCAAATTGGTATCGTCGGCTATTCGATCCAATTCCTTCTTCACAATAGTGGCAATATCATTTTTGATTGCCCTATAGTTTTGCTGGATAACCTCATCCATACGGTCTTCTCCAGTCACCGGATCAATGAAGCTGGTAATGTCGGGAATTTGTTGGTAGGCTGCTTCTTCCTTCTTGATTTTGGCCACATCAACCACGATTTGGGCGTGAAATACCTTTTGCGGTATCTCCTGCCCGAAATTGTCAGCCACCGCGCCTACAAAGGTTCCTTGGCTTAGGTTGGTAATCGTACTCGCGGGAATCATGTTGCCCATCTGCGTCGAGATGCTGCTACTTGTATCCTTGCTGTTGATGCTCACGCCTTGGCGCTGCTGCACGATTTGCCCAAAGTTCTCCGACAATGCTTTAGCACTAGCCCCCCTCAACTGCCCGGAGATTACGTTACCTACGAGTTCCGAAATAGCAGTCGATTCTAGTTTGCCATAATCGCGGTCGAGCAGCGCTTGCGTTTGGATACCTAGGCAGGTTGATACTAGATTACTACGGGCCTCCGCAATCAAGCTATCTAGGCCCCGGAAGTACATCGTTGGTAGCTCGTCGATGATTAGCGAAGACTTCAGTTTACCCTTCGTGTTGATGAGGGAAACCAAGCGCGAATTGAACAGACCCAGCGCCGCGCCGTAGACGCCCTTGCGCTTAGGGTTGTTGCCGACGCAGACCACCTTGGGTGCCTCGGGGTTGTTGATATCAAGGGTGAAGTCATTGCCGCTCATCACCCAGTACAGCGCTGGCGATGCCATTTGAGCGAGGGCAATCCGAGCCGAGGCAATCTGCCCCGATAACTGCTCCATGGCATCATCTTCGTAGGCATCCACGAACGGCTTGACATAGTTTTCTATCTCCTCATAAGCGCCTAGGATCGGAAACATCTCCTGATAGTCGCGGGCTAGAAATTCGATAGTATGCGGGAATGTGCAGTACTTGCCCCCTTCGTAGAGCTTCAGAAACCAGATAATAGCCGCCACGAAGTTGATCGGGCTTTTGACAAAGAAGTCATCTTGCTTCGGTATCCAGGTACGGTTTAGGTTCAGCATAATGGTCGCCGCCGCCTCCGTTGCATCGACAATATCCGTCATCATTGAGGCTAGTACCGGATTGCCGCGGTGGCTCTTACGCGGGTTGTCGAAATCAATCACAAAGAACTGCACCGGTACGGCATACTTATCCTGGTGCTTCAGCAGCTCATTGTACACTACTAGGGTCAGAGAGGGAATCTTGTAGTCATACACGTACAGGGCAAAGCCCTTGGCTATGTGCTGCTTGATGAACTGGATGATTACCGCGTAGGACTTACCAGAGCCCGGCGTGCCATACACCACGGTAGCGCGAAACGGATTGACAATATTGATCCACCCGTTATACCGTTTGCCCTGGTACCAGTAAGTAGTTGGGATGTTCACTGAGTGCTCATTCGGCAAGTAGCGTTGCTCCTGGGGAAAGCTCTCGTTGGCCGTATTGAAAATGTCGTTCCTCAGATTCAAGCTGAGCATACGGCTCATCTGTATGCCGCCCCTGAGCATGAGTAAGAAGCCCAGCACCGTTGTGCTGGCGTACAATCCGGTTATGAGCGTTGCCGAGTAGCCTAGGTCTAGCACCCAGACATTGCCAAAAAACAGCAAGGACCCGATCACCAGGTAAGCGATGATGGGCGGCCACGTCTGCTTATCATCCGGCTTGCCTCGCGTACCAAAGCAAGTCATGGCCAAGCACAGTACAGCCGCGCCCTTCGTGATGTAAGGAGACCGGAATAAGGCCGTTTTCGTGCTGAAGCGCGTGAGAATATTCCCGACCCAGGCAGCGGTTAAGTGATGCTCAATAAAGAACCCATAGCAGTAATAATACAGGTGCAGCACCACCAGAAACGCCCCGATTACGAGAGTCATATTGATGATCATGCGCAATCCTTTTT
The DNA here is from genome assembly GCF_035609205.1 of Hymenobacter sp. GOD-10R. Classification (NCBI taxonomy): domain Bacteria; kingdom Pseudomonadati; phylum Bacteroidota; class Cytophagia; order Cytophagales; family Hymenobacteraceae; genus Hymenobacter; species Hymenobacter sp. GOD-10R. Next base: position 25,527 of record NZ_CP141186.1, on the reverse strand, counting down.
CGTCTTCCATGATGTTGAGAGGGTAATTAGTGAGGCGTACTTTTATGTGACTGCTATGTGACTCTGACCGGAAAAAACGCCCTTAGCAAACTGCTTTCAGCGATTTCTTATGTGCCTGTCATGTAACTGAGGGCGCTTATAACCTCGGCCGGCGACGGCGACGGCGACGTAGCTCATTCTCATTGCGCTGAGCGTCATCGACCCCTGCTCCTAGGTTGGGATTAGTATCTAGCAACTCGTTGCTTTGAGGCGCCACGCCACTGCCGGCACTGGCTGACTCGGCGCCTGGTGCACGGCCACTACTAACCGTCGGCGTGACCTGGTCACTCGTGCGCAGGGCCTCCCGGCCATACTGGCTGAAGTGATCCCGCAGCTGCTTGGCCTTTACCCCTGCTTCCGTGCCTTTCACACTGCTATCCTGATAGCGGAAGCTGGTACCCACGAGTACGCCTTTAGCATCTCGCTTTAAGTTGGCTTCTATACCCTTTTGCCTGAAGTGCGCGATCAGTTGATCTAGGGAGCGAATAGTAGTGTCCTGGAGGGCGGCGGTCAACTCATCGCGCACGTAGCCGCGGGCAACCTCCTTATGTGGATCCAGGTCTTTCGTGCTGACTCGGCGGGAGGGCAATTGCTGCATCCCTAGCTGCTCCCGGATCTGGCGCGTGGCCTTCACATTACGAGCGTAGTTCTGGGCCGTATCGAGTGCTGGCCCACCATCGGTAGGCACTCGGTTGATGTAGATATGAATGTGCGGGTGCTGCTTATCCTTGTGCTCATAGACGGCCACTTGGTGCCGCTTCAGACTCGCCCCCATCAGCTCACAATACAGGGCGGCCGCCTTCAGCTTCTGCTCCCGGCTAACTTCTTCTCCGGGCGCCCACGATAAGACGGTATGCCAAACAGGCTTCTGCATACGGTGACTGAGCGCGGCAACCTTCTGCATTTCGGCGGCAATGCCGCGCGCATCATTGCTACCAACATTAGCGACACTCAGTAGTTCCGACTGCTTATTGGTGCGGTCCGAACGCAGGCCTGCGCCGTACTCCAGTGCTCCCTCGAAGTCACTTCCGGTAACGGTTTTCGCAATCATTTCAGCGTCTGAAGTAAAAGAGTTAGTAGCTCATTCAGCCGGTCGGTGCTTACGCCACTGAGCTTGCCGGCATTAGCAAGCCGGGTCAGCTGATTCAGATTGTTGCCAGCGGCGCTGATCTGGCGACGCAGATCGGGTGGTATTACCTCCACTACTTCTTTATCCAGAGCTGACTTTCGGCAGTACTCCGAGAAGTTAAGTCCCGCTTTTGCGGCCTTGCCATTGATCCTTTTTACTTCATCGCTGGTGGCTCGGAAGCGCTTAACGACCTCCTTATTTGCTTTTGCCTCTAGTGGCTGCGGCTCTAATTCTTCCATGGTGGGTATAGGTTGGGCTGTGCTCAGCAAGACAAGGGGAAATAGCTTGCGTCAATTTCCCCGTTGACTTTGTGTGCCATCAAACCGAAGGTTTGTGGCCACAAAGTCATGGCTTGCTGAACAACATTGCTGAACAACATTGAACAAGAGTAAAGGCTATTCTCATGAGCTAATACGTTCTGGGAAAAACAATATTTTTTACAAAGCCAAGCTGATCTTAGAAAGCAGTCCGTTTACCTTTCGTGGACGAGCTGCACAGATGCGCAACTGTTATAATAATATCTGAATTGTTAGATTGATAGTTAGTTATTATGATAGACTGATAGTCTGATCGATTGGTAGATAACTTTTCAATTAAAGCTTATTGTACTCTACTGTTCAACTATTTGCCTAGAGCGTTAAAAAGGTATTATGACTAATACCCGTATGTTTCACTATATCCAAAACTAATAAATAGCCCAAATAAGTAAATTGATTTTTTCATTCATATTTTATTTTATCTTGGTTTATTCAAGTACACTTCTAAATTTGTAATCAGTGAAAGAGTTAAATGGATTCTTTGATGTGTGCTGTTAGTCTGGTCGTTCCTTCTCTCCGCTAACCCCCTTCCCCTAGTATGAGCACTACCAAGTACATCTCGATCTCATCTCAGAAAGGGGGCGTTGGTAAAACGACCATCAACACCCTCGCGGCCTCTATCTTTCACTTCATCGCCAAGCAGAAAGTAGCCGTCATTGACTGCGACTATCCGCAGCATTCCTTGGAGACCCTGCGCGAGCAGGAGCTAGAGATGCTGAAAAGCAATCCGGACAAACTAGCTGAATTTCAAAGCCTAGGCATGCAAGCCTACCCGATCATCGGGTGCACGGTGCAGGAGGCTTTGAAAGAAGCAAAGTCAATGGACGGGGAATTTGACCTCGTCTTTATCGACACGCCGGGCACGATCAATGTGCCGGGAATTATCGAACTGTGGAAGCAGCTGGATTATGTGTTCATGCCGCTGGAATCGGATCGCCTCAGCGTAGAGGCAACCCTACCCTTTGCACAGGCTTTGGAAGCCTTCGCTAAAGACAAGCCTGACAGCCGATTAAAACAGTATTACGCGTTTTGGAACAAGCACATTAAGAGCGAGAAGCAGGACTTCTATCAAAAGACAGAGGATCTGTTCGCCCAATTGAATATCCCCTTTCTTAAAAGTCGGCTGGAGCATAGCGTCAACTACAAAAAGGACTTGATGCGCTCCACCATGTTTCCGCTCTCAAAGGAGTTTATGCGCCTGGGTATCAGTAGCCTGATTACCGAAATGAGCCAGATCATCTTTGATCTAGCTCCGACCACCGTGGACGAAGCCACGCTAGCTACTGAAGAAACGAAGGCTCCTTAACTCCTTGACTAATGGCCTCTTCAAAATCTAATCCACCCAAAACCCCAGCTTCAGATATGCAGGACATGCTAAACTTGGTTGCCCAGCGTAGCAAGGCGGCTCTCATTCCCGAACCTGAAACGAGCACCACCACTGAGGCTGCTACCGAAACACCCGTTATCGCCCTGGCTACCCATACTGCTGAGCCAGAGCCTATTCAACAAACGGAAAAAAAAGAGCCGGCTCCGGAGAAGGGTACTCCGGTCAATTATGTAGCAACCTTCCTCCAGCCATTGCGCGAGCGGAAGTCCAGGGCTGTTTACATCTCCGATGATGCGCACAGCACCCTTCAAGCTATTGCTCAGGTCAGCGACGGAATACCCTTAGCTGACCTACTAGGAAATATTGTAAACCACCATTTCGAAACCTACGGCCCTGACATTCGCGCTTTCATGGCAGAGCAAGAAAAGAAGAATAAAAAGCGCCTGAAGATCTAAGCTTCCCATTAGTTAATTAATTGATTCACATACCCTTAAAAAAGTATGTCAGCCACTGCTTTGCCTTTTTCTTTCACTCAACTACCTGCATCGACATGTTTAAAATGATCTCGTGGCCACAGTACCTAGGTGCAGTGGCAGTCTTGCTCGTCTTGTACTACGCCTTTGTAGCAGTCGCCTATTACCGTGCAGAGTTGATGGGGTTAGTCTCTGGTAAAGGCAAAGCAGCTGGCCCGCTGGCGCAACCTACCCCAGCGCCCAGTACGCTACTCGGCAAGGCACCGCTTATCCCCAAAGCAGCCGTCGTGCTTCCTGTTTCCGCCTCGACCCCACCAGCTACCGAGGCAACCGATGCAGAGGAAGAAACGCCCGAGTTGGAGCAGCAACCAGTAGAAGCACCCACTGCCCAGGTTGAAGCTCCACTTATTGAGCTACCAGATCCAACAAGCTCTACAATATCTCAAAATGAAACTATCAATGTTGAAGATTCGGATATTGAAAAAACCATTAGCTTTATTGAGGCTGATAGCAACGATTTGCTATCAGTAGGGGAGGGAAGTGCAGAAACAACAACTGAGGAGTTTGATGGGGACTTTACAGTTGGAGTAGCGCAGCTTAGTGACTACTTCGACAGAGCCGCAGAAGGAGAAATCACCCAGGAACAACTAGTAGAAGAAGTGCCGGCGTTGGAGAATACAGATCTACTAGTAGCCTTCTACAAGAACAGCAAGAAATCCGCTCATGCTCTTACTTCAGCCCTATATGCTGAAGAAGCAACAACGACCATCGACTAACATTTTTAGTAGCTTTTTTCAACCTTTTCTTTCACTCATTCCATACCATTCTTACTCATTACAGCCATGTTTAACAAAACTTCCATCCTCCCCGGAACTAGCAAATTATCCCGGGTAAAAGTTAAAATGCTTGCTACTGCGCTCGTGGTACTGACCACGGCGACGGCAGCCCTAGCCCAGGGTGACGGCTCAGCTGGTATCACGAAAGCCACCTCGATGATTGGTGGATACTTCGACAACCTCACGCTGCTCATGTATGCCATTGGTGCTGCCGCGGGCCTGGGTGGTGCCATCACCGCTTTTATCAAGTGGAACTCCGGCGACCAAAACACTCAGAAGCACCTGACCGCTTGGTTTGGCAGCTGCATTTTCCTGGTGGTGTCAGCCACCATCCTACGCTCTTTCTTCCTGTAGATCCATGGGCCAATACCTATTGAACAAGGGCGTTAACAAGCCGATTGAATTCATAGGGTTAGTCGGTGTGCGCTATCTCTTTATGCTGATTGGGGGCCTCGGCGGCGTGTTTTTAGCAGCCATTGTGCTGCTCGGCGTCGGGGTCAACACTTACCTAACCACCTTCTTGACACTCGGCAGCGGGTTTCTCTGGTGGATCCGGGTATTCAGCCTTTGCGCAAAGTATGGGGAGCACGGCGCCCTCAAGCGCCAAGCTAAGGGCCGCCAGCCCATGCGCATCGTGAATCGCAATGCTCGCCTCTTTAAAGACCTCAAGCGCTCATGAGCAACCTACTCCTTCCCTCCGCAACACTAGAAGAAAAACAGCCAATCTACGCGGTTGAAAACGACTGTCTGATCAGCAAGAACGCCGACGTGACGGTAGCCTACCGCCTGGAGCTTCCGGAGATCTTCACCCTCTCGGAAGCCGACTACGAATCACTGCATTCCGCTTTTGTAAAGGCCATCCGCTTGTTGCCAAATCATACGGTCGTGCACAAGCAAGATTGGTTTGTAGAGGACAAGTACATAGCTGACTTTGAGGTCGAGCGGTCCATGCTCTCGCAGGCGTACGAGCGGCATTTCAACGAACGGCCTTTCCTAAATCACTACTGCTACTTGTTTCTAACCAAGACGCCTAGCAGCCGCGAGGACTGGACCAGCCTGGCCACGTTACTCACCCGCTCGAAGATTGTCCCCAAAGACATGATGGATGAGCAGCTGCTGACTGCCTTTTTCAACGCAGTGGGGCAGTTTGTCAGAGTCCTTTCATCGGTGGGCATCAAGTGCACTCGACTCACCGATGATGACTTGGTGGGCACGGAAGGCAAGACCGGCTTACTGGAAAAGTACCTCTACCTGAACATGAGTGACACGGTGCCAGTAGCCGATCTTGATTTTTCGCAAGGGCTAAAGGTGGGCTCGAAACGGTGCATGTGCTTCTCGCTCGGCCAACTGGATGACTTGCCCGAAATCTTGGAGCCGAGCACCCGGCACGGCGGCTTAAGCACCGACTACAGCGATTTCTTCATTGGTTTCGCCTCCCCGCTGGGCTTGCAGTTGAACTGCAATCACATCTACAACCAGTATCTGTTCGTCGATGATGCAGCCAAGACCATCAAGACGTTCGAGAAGAAGCGGGATCGAATGAGCTCGCTTTCCTTGAACTCGCGCCAGAATGCCATCAACAAGGAGTTTTATGACCGCTACCTGAATGAAGCGCTTTCGCAGCAGCGGCTACCGGTACGGGCGCACGCGAACGTCTTGGCGTGGACAGAACGGGAGGTGCAGGAGAAGGAGTTACGCGAGCTATTGGGGGATGCCATCACCAAGATGGGAGGGAAGGCCCGCGAGAACACGGTCGATATCGGCTCTCTTTTTTGGGCTGGTATTCCGGGCAACGCCGGCGACTTTCCCAGCGAAGAAACGTTCTACACCTTTGCCGGGCCTGCCTGCTGCCTGTGGAATGTCGAGACCAACTATCGTAGCTCCAGCAGCCCCGTTGGTATCAAGCTGTCGGATCGCCTTACGGGTAAGCCGGTGCACGTTGACATCTCGGAAGAGCCACGCAAGCGGGGCATCATCACCAACCGCAACAAGTTCATCCTAGGTGGGTCGGGTAGTGGCAAGTCCTTTTTTGTAAACGGCTTAGTGCGCCAGTTTCACGAGCAAGGAGGCCATGTGTTGCTGGTGGATACCGGCAACTCTTACCAAGGGCTGTGCAAGCTACGGGGCGGGGTATACTACACCTACACGGAGAAGAAGCCCATTAGCTTCAACCCCTTTTATGTAGTTGAAGCACCTGATGTGGAGAAGCGACAAAGCCTGCATAATCTACTCGTAATGCTCTGGAAGCGAGCAAGCGAAGCCGTTACGCAATCCGAGTACGTGTCGATCTCCACGGCAATCACGCAGTACTACCAGCTCTTGCAGAGTGATACAACAATTAAGGCCTCCTTCAATACCTTCTATGAATTCCTGCTGGGCCCTCACGGCGCCTACCTGAAGAAGGAGAATGTGCGGGAGAAGGATTTTGATATTGAGAACTTCCTGTACGTGCTGAAGCCTTACTACCGAGGCGGGGAGTATGATTATTTGCTCAACGCGGAACAGGAACTTGACCTAACCCAGGAAAGCTTTATTGTCTTCGAGATCGACAACATCAAGGATCACCCGATTCTGTTCCCGGTGGTCACGCTCGTGATCATGGATACGTTTCTACAGAAGATGCGCACGCTGGAAGGGGTACGCAAGATGATTCTGATTGAGGAAGCCTGGAAAGCCATTGCGACGCCGGCTATGGCCGACTACCTGAAGTACCTGTTCAAAACTGTCCGCAAGTTCCAGGGTGAAGCGGTTGTGGTCACGCAGGAGGTGAAGGATATCCTTGATAATCCGATTGTCAAGGATACCATTGTTACGCAATCCGACTGCATGATCTTGCTGAGCTTGGAGAAGTTCATGGGCAAGTTCGATGAGATTCAGGACGTGTTGGCGCTCTCCGAAAAGCAAAAAGCCTTGGTGCTGAGCATCAATGCCGACCGCCGACCAGATGAATTCTACAATGAGGTGTACATTGGCCTAGGCACCAAAGTAGCGACCGTGTACGGCGTAGTCGTGTCGAAAGAAGAGTATGTGACTTACACGACGGAGCAATCCGAGAAGATGGTGCTCTTTCAAAAAATGAAAGCGGGCCTCGATATCGAAACCGCCATTCAGGTCTACGCCCAAGAGCTGCGCGAGGCAGGCTAGGACAAACGAGATTTCTGCTACCACCATACCACCCACCGATTATGAAAACGACCTCCCTATTCTTACTCGCCAGTCTGCTGCTGGCTACCAGCTGCGGGCAGGATGCCGCCTCCAAAGAAGCCGAAGCACGCGTGACGGCCTCTATTCAACAGTTACTCGGCAGCGGCAATCCTACTTATATCAACGTGCTGCATACTTGGTACCAGAGTGATGTACCGAACTTGATTAAGCTTAACCCCAAAACGGAGAGCATCTACCGTACCCATGCTGAAATCCTGCAGGAAGCTTCTACGCAAGAGCCGAAGTTGGTGCAGCATAAAATTGTTACCAATGCGCAGGCCCAAGGCATCCGCTCGATGTACAAGAAGCTAGTCGACGAAAGTGCGGCCAATGTGCAAGAGCTGTCGGCGCTGGCCACCAGCAAGACGAGCATGAGCGAAGCCGAGCAGCTTAAGTATGTCTCGGACTTGGCTGACAAAGAGCAGCATCAGCTAGCCTTGGTGAAGTACTATGGCAAAAAGACGGCTTACACTATTGCTCAGAAAGAGCAGCAAGCCACCAATAAGCGGCTCATGATGCAGATGTGGGGGCATGAATAAGCCCATCTTCTAAGCAAGCTTACTAAACGATTTCAGGTTATGAAAAAAACACGGTTTTTACTGTGTGTGGCAGCGCTTTGCCTTTTTGGTAAGCCTTCCGCCCACGCTCAGGCAGTAGTTTCCGCCCCAATTCTAGAAGGTACTAACTTCATTCAGACGGGTTTGCAAGCCACGTTGAAGGCGCTGAGCACGAAAGCAAATACGCTCGTGAATGCCGGCGTTGTGGAGCAGGTATTGACGAAAGGATTCACCGAAAAGAACATGCTGCTGGCCAAGAACTGGTACGATGGGCTGATGCAGGTGAGTAATACGATCAAGACCTACCGGCGCGTGCGGCACATCTTCGAGCGGCAGACAGCCATCATCACGATCTACAGCAACTACATCACCCAGTTTAAGCGAGATCCTAACCTACGCCCGGAGCAGATAGCCGGCATGGTGCGGGGCTACACGGTGTTAATTCAGGAGTCCGCTTCCTATCTGGATGATCTGACGGCCATCGTCTCTCCAATGAAGACGAAGATGACGGATGCTGAGCGCATGGAGTTGATTGACGCCCTCGATGATAAGGTGACGCATCAATACGACCTGGTGAGCTACTTCACCCGTCGCAACATGGCTCTTTCCACCGAGCAGGGCCAAGCAGCAAGGGACATGGCAGCGCTGAAGCAACTCTACGGCTTAGGCAAATAAGATGATAAGCTACTTCCTTTTCGCAGTTGCCCCTCTGCTACTGGGGTACTGCGCCTGGTTGAGAAAGCGCAATCACCAGTTAGCAAGCGAGCTAAACGCTGCCCGCTATCATTGGCAACTAGCTAACTCGCAAGTACAAGGCATTCAGCAGGAAATTGCCCTGAGCACCGGCTACCAATCGGCCGATGAACTGATCAGCGCGTGGCGCCGCCTATGCTACCGCCTAGGTTACGCCCTGAACCACGTGGAAGATTTTGAGCCAGAAGCAGTACTCAGGGAACAGTTAGCCACTATTGGTTCCGAGATCCGCTTAGCCTCACAAGGCAGCCGGGGCAAGGGGCGTGACCTCTCCGGTACTGGCAATGAGTTTCTGTTGCTGCTCGATGGTCTCACGCTGGAGCAATTAGCCCGCCTGGCCTGCTACATCCTGGACGGCTACTACCTAGAGGGCGCTTTCAGCCGGCTACACATTACGGTGCTTACTCCGATCGGGCAGCTCATGGCCAAGGGGCAGCTACCCATTAATACCTGCGGCGCTACCGTGTCCACCTACTAGAAACCTAGGTTATGAAACAGCTCAAAACCTTACTCGCAATGGTGGCCCTGGGGCTCCTGTCGCACGCTGCCCGCGCCCAGTTCGTCGTCACAATGCCAATCGCTGAAAAACAGGCGACCAAGCAGGCGACCCATCAAGGCTTTCTGACTACCCTTCGTGCTTTGGGTAATACCATTGTCAAGAAGGGCACCAACACCCAGGCCGTCATCAAGAAGCTCACGGATCAGACGGCCGCCATGCACGAAGAGTGGTACTCGAGTCTGCTCAAGATCAACTCGGTGGTGAAGGATTATCAGCGCGTGAAAACGATCTGGACTTATCAGGACCGCACGCTAGCCCTCTACGCGCAGAACATGACCCAGCTGCGGAGCAACCCCTACCTGACGCCCGTCCAGATCCAGGGGATGATCAAGGGCTACACGGTGCTGCTCTCGGAAAACGTCGGGCTGCTCGATGACTTGACCACAATCATTACCCCCAACGCAGCCAAGATGACGGACGCCCAGCGGCTGAAGTTCATCGACAAGCTCTCCGACAAGGTGGTGCACCAATACGAGCTCGTCTCCTACTTCACCCGGCGCAACCAGGCCATTGCGGCCCAGCAGACCAAAGCAGCAACGGATAATCAACTTCTCAAACAGCTCTACGGGCTATCCAACTAACGACTATGCTTCTCTCCTTCCTGCTTCAGGTATCGATTCCGGTCGAGTCGCTGCAACAACTGCTCGACAACCTCTACAACGAAATGCTGCCCTTGTGCGCCGACCTCGTTAACGTGGGCCGCGCCCTAGGGGGCGTAGGTGCTATGGTGTTCATCGGTAGCAAGGTTTGGCGCAGCCTGGCCACTACCGAGCCGCTTGACTGGTGGCCACTGATGCGTCCCTTCGGGATCGGCATCGCCATTGCGCTTTTTCCTTACATGCTCGGGGCCTTGAATACGGGGCTGGGTGCTATTTCTTCCGCTACATCCTCCATTGTGCGGGTACAAAACCAGAACATCATTCAGTTGCAGGAACGTAAGAAAGCGTTGCTAGCCAAGCGGCCCGAGAACGCGCCCTACGAATCGGATGAGGCATTTGAGAAGGAGCTAGAAACTAAAGATGCGTTGGATTTCGGCGGACAAGCGGCCCTGTATTTTAATCGCGCGGCGTACCAAGTGCAAAAGAATTTCCGGGAGTGGATGCGTAATGTCCTGGAGCTGTGTCATGATTCGGCCGCCCTGGTTATCAGCACGGTTCGCACCTTCTTTCTGATCATTCTCTCCATCATTGGCCCGATCAGCTTTGGGTTTGCGATCTGGCCGGGCTTTGAGAGCACGCTGACAAACTGGTTTTCACGCTACGTCAACATCTTCCTGTGGCTGCCGGTGGCCAACATCTTCGGGGCCATCATTGCCAAGATTCAGGTGATGATGCTCAACCTCGATATTCAACAGATCCAGGCCGGGGCCGATCTGGAGAAAGCCGACTACGGCTACATGATCTTCCTGGTGATTGCCATTGCGGGCTACTTCACCGTGCCTTCAGTATCCGGTTGGATTGTAGCAGCTAGCGGCCTGACCAACATCACCAAGTTCATGAACAATGCGGGCAACACAGCCGGTGGAATCGCCGGCGGCGCGGCCGGGGCCGTGGCGGGGCAAACAGTAGGCCGGGGCTTAAATATGGCTGGACAAATGCTCTCCGACATCAAAAACAATAAGGTACCTGGTAGCGTGGGCAATCAAAAAGGCTACAAGAATACCGCTTCTTAATCCACCCTAAGAAATTACTGCGATGTTCCGTACCCTCAAAAATATCGACTCTGCTCATCAGCAAAGCAGAACCATGTTTTTCACCCTGGCGCTGTTCTGCCTGCTGATCACGGTCTATGCCATCTACTCCGGCCACAAGAGCACCATGATTGCGCTGGACAATATCTACCTACTGAATAATGGGCAGTTGATGACGGCTAGCGCCCACAGTGTAAAGGAGAATCGACCGGTGGAGGTGCAAGATCACGTGAAGCGCTTTCACGAGCTGTTTTTCACGCTGGATCCAGACGATAAGGCGATTCAGTACAACATGAGTCAAGCGATGTACCTGGCTGATGCCAGTGCGCAGCAGCAGTACGAGTACCTGAAAGAAAGCGGCTACATCAACGAGCTGATTCAGAAGAACGTCAGTCAGGATATTCGCGTGGACAGCGTCACCGTGCAGCCTAGTGGCAGTGGTTACTACGCCAAGTGCTACGCCCAGCAACACATCATCCGGACGTCCACGGTCACTACCCGCAACTTGATTTCGGAATGCTACCTGCGCGATGTGTCGCGCTCGACCAACAACCCCCACGGCTTCTTGATGGAGCGGTGGCGCGTGGTGCAAAACAACGATCTACAAACAGAGACCCGTCGCTAACTCCCTCTTATTTCTACGACTATGAGCGCTCCAAAACTCACCCAGGAGTTCATTAAGAAGCGGCGGCTCCTGCTGTTCATTCCCCTTCCTTCCGTCATTTTCTTGACTATTCTCTTTGTCTTAGGTGGTGGTGGTAAAGGCGTGCCCACCGCCGAAGCGGGGGCTGGCATGAGTGGCCTCAACACGTCGCTTCCTTCTGCCGGCAAAACGGTGCTCTTTGGCAGTAAGCTCGATGCCTACGCAGCTCCTCAGGACAGCACGCACCACAACGGCTTAGCGTTCACTACGCCTCCGGCTCCGCTGGATACTGCCGCTGCTGCGATCACGAGTCAGCCCACTACAGGCTTAAACTATGCCGTGCAGCCTGGCCAACCCTCGCAGGCGTACGACCCGAAGACGGATCCGAATGTAGCAGCCATGCAAAGCCGGATGCAGCGCACGCAGCAGCAGCTCTACGCTCCGGAGCCTGCTGCTTACTCTTCCGGCAGCGTGGCCACGAGCAGCAGCTATGGTAGTAGCTCAGCGAAGGATGAGCAAATGGATCAGAGCTTACGGGAGCTAGACCAGCTGCGTCAGCAGTATGAGAAGCGACTGCAAGACTTGGATAAGCCAGCCCCAGCAGCCACGCCCGCGGCGCCTGTTGCCGCAGCCTCTCCTAAATCCAACAAGCCAGCGCCCTCGGTGGTGGCGGCCGAACCCGTCTCGGTGGTAAATCGCCTACAAGCGAACTCCTCCGCCTCAGGAAAGGGCAATAGCTTTCATGGCTTAGGGGGGACCTCTCACTCTACGGCCGCCGTGAACGCGGTACCGGCAGTGGTGCACTCTGATCAGGTCGTGGTGCAGGGCCAAACCGTAAAGCTTCGCCTGCTGGCCGATGTGCAGCTCGAGGGGCGCGTGATTCCCGCTAACACCTTCGTCTATGGGGTATGTGGCCTGAGCGGGCAACGGCTCACCATTACCATCAATTCGATTCAGTACGATAACAGCATTGTGCCCGTCAGCCTATCCGCTTATGATTTGGATGGAGGGGAGGGGTTGAACATTCCCGGCTCGGTAGATCGGGATGCCGCTAAACAAAGCATGGCTAACGGCGCCAGCAGCGCCGACCTGCTTACCATGTCACCGAGCCTTGGGGCCCAAGCCGCAGGCATTGCCATTCAGACCGGGAAGGCTATCGCCGGCAACAAGATCAAACTGGTCAAAATCAATCTGAAAGCCAACTACAAACTCTTGCTCCAGTAATGAAAACTCGCCAGTTCGTACTCGCCTCCCTAGCTAGCCTAGGTCTTTCTTTCTCGTCAGTGGCCCAACAAAAGCCGCTGCCATTCCTCACTATTGACTCCCAAAACCTGATTGCCAGCTATCACTTGGGCGTGGGCTTTCAGAAAACGACGCACTTGATTTTTCCGGGCCCTGTGACCTACGTAGACCTAGGTAGCGGCAACATCATTGCCGACAAGGCGCAAGGAGCTGAAAACATCGTGAAGGTAAAGGCGAATGCTGCCAGCTTTGCTCAGACTAACATGACGGTGCTCACGGCTGACGGCAAACTGTATTCCTTCCTGGTGGACTACGAGCGCGACCCGAAAATCATCAACGTGAACTTTGCCGGTGGCAACAATGGCAACGGTGCTCCTTCTGTCGTGCAGGCAAGTAAAGCGGTCCAAGCGAAAAACAATATTGAATCTACGTCCGCTGACGTGGCCACCAAGAAGCGCACCGTACGCCGGCATGACGTGGCCAAGGATGATATTACCCTAGGTCTACACGGCCTCTATACGGCCGATGATCTGTTTTACTTTCAGATGTACATGTTCAATAAGTCGAACATCGGCTATGATATCGACTTCGTGAAGTTCTATGTCCGTGACAAGAAAACGGTAAAGCGCACGGCCGTGCAAGAATCGGAAGTAACACCGCGGTATGTGTACAACAGTGGGCGTGGCGCTATTACGGGCAATGCGTCCATGGGGCGGGTGTACGTCTATCCAAAGTTTACCATCCCAGATGATAAGGTGCTGGTGGTCGAGATGTTCGAGAAAGGTGGAGGGCGTCACTTATCACTGAACATTACGAATCAGGATATTCTCAAGGCCCGGGTGCTCAGCACACCGCCAGCGACCGTAGCGGCTCGCTAGGAATAGCTTAAGTCGACAAAAAGGAGCATCCATCTGGGGTGCTCCTTTTTGCTTTGGGTCTACTATATCCTATAGAATCCGTATGTTTAACAGTGACTTATTCTCTTTGACTGCTACGATGAGAACGTTCCTGTTTATCCTGACCACGGCCATTTTTCTTTACAGCCCCTATGGCCCCAGCTGGGGACGTGATGTAGTAAACATCGGGATTGTGCTTACGCTCTTCAGCTTCTTTGGCAAAGCACTGCCCAAAGGCCAATCCTACAACGAGCACGAAGATTATAACTAGGCTTCCAGCCACAAGCATAGCTATGTTTTCTACCTTCGACCTTGTTCTTTTCCTACAAATTATGATATCGTCATTCGTATTAGGCTACTTTGGGTGCTGGGTACTGAAGGAAGTTTTTGGTTTTCATATCGGAGGCCGCAAGTAGAGTCGCTTACTCATTCACGTCAATCCAGGTGCGGCAACTCATGCAGTCTGTGCACCGCATCTTGAACTCCGCTACTGTCTCCTTCTGTTGTAATATTTCCTCATGCGTGTGCAGCGTGTCCTCGTGGCAGGTCTCGCAGTAAAGCATCTTCGAATTCGCTAGGCTATCCTCTAAAAAGTGTAGCTCGTCTGCTTCCATAGGTGAGTGTGTGGAAGAAGTTAAGCATCAAGTCTCCCACTTGCTTCAGGAAAACTCACTGAGGCGGTTGCCCCTAGTTTCTACTAGAAGTAGTGAGATTTTTAGCCCGCTGCACCAAGGTATGCGGAGCTCCTGTTCTTTCTGTTTCGGTCACTTTGTCGACCATTTTAATTAAGCTTACACTTTGCCTCTGTAGTAAGTGCGATTTTTTGAATGTTATTCATCTCATTCGAGAGTGCGCGCGCGCTGCATAAGATGTGTGCGAAATTTGATCGTTTTTACTTGCCGAGTCCGTTCGAATATCACCTTAAAATGCAGCTTTTCTTCCTGATGTTTGGTGTCATGGTGGTGCTATTCTTGAGATTTCATCATTCTTTCTGTAGAGAGGATCTAAAGAGTGCTAAATGAGAAATGATATAGACGAAACCAAAACACCCAGTACAAAAAGCACTAAAAAGTCTATTTCGCAATAAAGTAGGATAGACTTTTTTAAACTTTTAAAGTTACTCGCAAAACTAACACCATCAGTTATTTAGCACAAAATACATCATTGCTTTTATACTATACGTGCGGAAGCAATAATTTCACTTTTTATAGTTCTGCTTAAGCAACGAAGTACCAAGTTGACTCAAAACAGAATGTAAGCAACTATTAACCACTAGACTTCAGCTTTCGTGGGTAATACTTACGACCAACAGCCTGCTCTACTGCCTGTTCTCGTTTCTGTTCGGCATCTGTATCACGCGCTATCTGGTCTAATACTACTGTCATAACCTGTTTGATAGGAGTATTAATGAGCTTAGCGAGTAACATTAGTTCACCTACTGTGAACAAGGATGGATCAGCCTCACGGCTCTTTAATTTCGGGTGCCCCATAGCTAGCACCTTCATAAAGTCACGATCCGTAAATTGGTTACCTTCTCTGAGCAATTCACTAAAGGTCTTTGGAAAAGTGTCGTTCATAGGTGGTGAAAGTAGAAAACCAGCACCACTATTATGATACAAGTAAGGCCCCAACTTTGAGCTACTCATAAGTTTGGGCTTACAGCTATTTTTCAAACTGGTATCGAACTATTCAATCCTAGGACTAAATTAACCGCTTTTTGAGCATGGCTAGCGGCTTTGATTAACAGCGTCTTATCAGCTTTTAGCCGGCCTAACCAGAACTGCAAGTAGGCGGCTGTGTTGCCGTCGGTAGCTTCTGGGCTGATCCCAGCAGCGCCACATAGGAAAGCTGCTCCCATTTCAGCAGTTAACTCCTCACGGGCGTATCCTTCAGCCCCCTTCACGACCATATTCTCCGCTAGATCCGGACGATTTAGGCGATTACAGTGCCCAGTAGCGTGTGTTAGCTCGTGAAACAACGTTTGATAATACTGCTCAGCATTTCGGAAGCTGCTAAATGAGGGCATATTCACGTAATCCATAGCGGGTACATAATAGGCTTGCTGGTCCATATGCATGATCCGGGGACGGTCGTTCCAACTCATCACAATAGCTTCCGCCCTTGTAATTGGCTCTTGCTTGACGGCACTCCCTTCAGGAATAATAACCTCAAGTCCTTCTACGTCGGCTATATTGAATACTGTCGAGTACTTCACGAAAGGTATTCTCTCAGTTTCGCCTTCTGCCGTTTCCTTCTCAACGACGTTGTAGTAAATGATAGGAAAACCTTTTGCCCCTTGTCGAACATGTCCACCCAGCTGTTGAGCTTGGCAAAACGTCAGAAATAACGGCAATCCATTGTTTAGGAAGTGCAGCAGAAAGGTATTGATACCTGTGTAAGTGTGGCCTGTTGCGTAGTTACGAGGCGCACCTAAACTGTGCCATGGTTTCTGCCATGGCATTTCGCCGCCTTCCATTTTAGCTAAAATGCGGTCAGTAATGATTTGGTAAGCATCAATTGATACAGTGCTGGCGTTAGTTGAGGTGTTGCGAATACCTTTCATAAAACTAGATCTCTAGAGAAACGCTGTATTGCGCTTTCTGTATTCTGAAGATAGAACTTTGTTGCTGAATCAGCAACAAAGTTCGCATGTATTTTACATGATCAACCTCGGGTGACACACCGAAAGTATAGTCAATAGTGTAGGCGTACTCGCTGCAAACCAGCGAACAGGTGAGCATCGAGCACCTCGCAGTGAATCGAGCTGTTGGAACGTTCGACGTAGGCATTTTGGGGCGGCTTGCCGAGCTAAATGTATTGCAGAACAATGCTCTGTTCTTCGTACCACTCGCTCAAAGAACTGCTAATCAGTTCCGGACCATTGTCGCAGCGCAGTTTGGCTGGTCGTCCGTGTTGGTAGCGAGTTGAGCCAATAGGCGCACAATGCGCACAGCAGGCAATGAAAAGTCGACTTCTATGTCGATACTTGCTATTGGCTAGTGCCGCGTGGGCCTATCTAGGTGCGTTCCAGGATCCAGCTAGTAAACACAACACGGGTTGGCATGTATGACCACCATGACTGAACCGCTGATTACGGCGGCCATACAGAGCGCCTTGCTGAGCCAATGGCCAACGGCTGGCGTACTCTTGCATTCTCGGACCAAGGCAGCCAGTGCTACGGCAGTGCTCACTACTCCCTGCTGCACTGTCACTAAGCCCTACGCTCGCAGAGACAACGCGGCGAATGCTGCAACAATGACCAAGCTGAAAGCCTCTTGTCGCTCTTTAGAACTGTAAATACGTGAATGGCCCATATTTGCCAACGCAGCCGACTACTTTGATTACTATCACTACCGGCGCATGCATTCTAGCATCGATTATAAATACTCTTATCTCGCTCGCCAACAGTTATTTAAATTAATTGTCCTAACTATTCCGTCTAGCTAGCTAAAACACCTCAATACCCCCTTCTCTGCTTTCTCATACATTCTTTTCTGTATACAGGTATTGCTCCTATTACAAAAAGCACGAAATAGTCTGGCTGCTCTTTCCTCTTCTGAGAGCATCCGAATCGATAATTCGTGCTTTTTGTAATAGGGCACATCTAATCATGACATATACTACCACTTTCGTGCTTTTTGTAATAAGTATTTCTATCTAAAACAGTGCTATTTCACCATTTAATTAAAATCAACTTTCTTATTTTCAATGACATAACTAACAAATCAAAGAACGACCCCTATTACAAAAAGCACGAATCCCTGCCCACCGCCCTCAATTAGAATACTTTTTCAATTACTTGTAAAAGTAGTTGATTAAACTCCTTGCTATCAATTACTTACAAAAATCTACCTTTTAAACGGTAGTTTACTTTTATTTATAATATTACCTAGTATTATGCTTCGTGTAACTACTTGACTACTATGTTCTTATAAGCATCAATTATTACTAAAAGCACGAAAAGCCTATTACCAAAAGCACGAAAGCTTATTACTAAAAGCACGAAAACCCTATGACTAAAAGCACGAGGGAGACGTGCATACCTATTACCAAAAGCACGAAAGCCTATTACAGAATAAATATTTGTAATAGTATTACCGTACTGAACGTCTTGTCTTACTCTGTACGTCTATGCAAGCTGAACTCTTTACCCACGACAAGCCTGAGACTACCAGCAAATTGGTCGTCCAACGCAACGACTTAGTAAACGCGCGCTTTGCACTGACTACTTTAGAAATGCGGCTCTTCATGGCCATGTTAGCTCGCATCAATCGAGAGGATACGGAGTTTTATGAGCTACATATTCCTGTTACCGAAGTGGTTGCTACGTCCGGCCGTCGCCCGAGTAGCAATGATTATCAGCAGCTTAAGGATATGTGCGCGCTGCTAGCCTCCCGGGTCATTTATATCGAACGGCCCAGCAAAAAAAGGAGAGCTGGGCAGACGACTGAAGAAGCACCGAGCTTCTCAAATACCCCCTTGATGGCGTATGCCGATTACAGTAGTGAGGAGCGAGCTTTAGTTGTACGTTTCAATGATCGAGTACGAGAGCACCTACTGCAACTCAACGACGGCAACTTCACGCAGGCCCAACTTATGCAGTTGCTTAAATTAAAAAGTGCGCATTCCTATCGTATATACTGGCTACTCAAGCAGTATGGGAGCTTTGGTACACGCACTGTACGTGTGGAGGAGTTGAAGCGGCTGCTGGATTTAGAGGGCCAATACAAGCAATTTCCACTATTCAAGCTCCGAGTACTAGATCGGGCTCAGCAAGAGTTAGCGCAAACTAACTTAGCCTTTGAATATGATCTGATTCGCGGAAAAGCTAACAGCGTAGAAGAAATCCGTTTTCGATTTACGCCAGTCACTAGCGAGGTGCTGCTGCCATCTTTACCTGCAACAGCCGAATGGCAAAAATCTCTGCTGGAAGTCGGCGTCTCTGCTAGCAGCATCGCGGCCATTGGGGAACTCATCGACAAAGGTGAAATAGAGCCTGGCTACGTGCAATACGTCGTGCACCAACAACGTAATAAGAGCAGTCAGGGTAAAATCAAAAGCTTAGCCGGTGCCGTGTTCACTGCCGTAACCAAAGGACACCTTATGGAAGAGTACCGTAAAGCACTGCAACAACGCCAAAAGGCTAGTGCTCGCAAACCCAGCAGTACACCAGAAGTTATTCGTTACCGGGTACAAGAAGCGCGTGAAGCCTATAACATTATGGTTCGTAAGAGAACAGCTAAAGGAGCCACGTTTGAGGAGAACTTAGAGCTAGTATATCTTTCACAAGGGTTTCGGCGTGAGTTAGATGCACAGGGAGTAGAATGGTTGATTAAAAAATAAATAGCTCCTCCCCTGTTCAAATAGTCAGTGTTCGTATTATTCCTTTATTAGGCAACCGTTTTTGTGCGGGAACTTAAGGTATCCTATTACAAAATGCACGAATGGAGTTTGAGATTCCAGTAACCTGAAGGTTGTACCCTAAAAGCTGGCCCAGAGGCTGCGGCAAGTAGAGAGAACGACTATTCAGCTTACTAAGAGCAAGTATTGGTCAATGAAACTGCATAGCTTCGCATTAGAATTGTGCCAGCAACGCGGTAAATACTATGCGTCTCAGAGCAGTTAATCTTCCTTATTTTCTGCTTATTCGTTTACCTGTATCGCTTGACTAGCTAAGTAGCTGCGTATATATGATCCATAACGTAAATATAATATTTATAATATTTATAATATTTACTATAAATATCATATTTATGAAAAGTATAATAATGGCTGTCATTATTATATGGTCTATATTTATGACATTGGTCATTTAAATCCTTCTGCTGTGCACATTCTTACATTTGCGAACAACAAAGGTGGTGTAGGTAAAACTACTTCTGCCTTATGCGTAGCGCATACCCTAGCTGGTCTAGGCTTCCAGGTAGTTCTGCTTGACTGCGATCCGCAGGCTAACGCAAGCAAAACCTTCGCGCTGCCCCCTACCGCGCCGCACTTAGGACAGGTACTGGAAGAAAAAATTTCGCTTCCACAGGCACTCTGTCGCGTCAATGAGCACTTGCAGGTTGTTCGGGCTGAACGCACTTTAGCGCAGCAAGAGAAGGTTTTTGGTACTCAGCCTGACTACGTGTTCTTCCTCCGTGAACAATTAGCCAGTCTACAGAAAGTAGATTATGTTGTCATTGATACTCCTCCTTCACTCGCAGCGCTGACCGTTACATCCTTAGTAGCCAGTGATGCTGTGTTTATTCCTTTACATCCAGAATTCTTTGGTAATGAGGGGATGACAGCGCTAATCGATATGTGCACGCGTCTCCAAAAAAACTTCAACCCTAGGCTCCGGATAGGAGGGATATTTTTTACTGAATATTCACCTACTTACCGCCGGACGTTGCACCACCAAGTAGTACAACAGTTGCAGCAGGACCCCACATTAGGACCTCTGCTCATGCAGACAACCATCCGTGAGAACGTGGCCCTACCTGAATCACAGAGTATGCGTCAAAGTATTCATGAATGGGCTCCGCAATCTAATGGTTCGGCAGATTATCAACGCTTAACCCAAGAAATCATCAGCAAGCTAGATCCTTCTTCTGTTTCATCAATGTGATATTTATTATAAATATAAAAAATATGAAAAAGTCAGTAAAGATGAACATGGTGGGCAATATGGCCAAGGTGGAGCCCCTGCCCGCTCAAACTGCGGACGAGTTGATCTATGACCTTCCCGCAAGCAATACAGCAGTAACTCCAGTTACGTTATCCTCTGGTACCCCGATGCTTCCGGCTCCCATCATAAAGATTCCTTTCACTAACCAACTCACCCCTGAGACATTTCTTCGCCTAAAACAATTTGAATGCTGGGGAGGGATGGAGATTCAAGATATATTAGAAGAGGCGCTCACTGCTTTTTTCGCCGATAAGCCTGAAGCCGACCGTGAATTACCCATCAAAGCCAAAGAAAAGCTACGCAAGAAATTGCCAAACCTGAAGTAGGAGAGGAGCCGCTGCATAACACTCAAAATAGGACTTGTCTGGGATTCGCAACACACTAGTGGGGCTGTTGCGAACCCATTTGGCTGTGCGAACCTGGACTCTGGACGACTTCGCGCCTGCCATTATCGAAGTTCAGCGGCTTGCCAGTGCTGAAGTGGTACCAGTCAGGCTAGCAGCGCGCACGGTACGCTGGCGGCAGCTCAATTATCCGCGGGTAGGCCTGTTCCTACTCGTATCACTGGGGCTGCTGCCACTGCTGGGGCGAGTGCTGCGATTCCTGCTGCGTTAGCAGCCGAGCCGTCTGCTAGAGGGCAAAAGTGGTATCTAGCGACGGCTAGTGCTTGCCAGCCCACTTGCGGTAAGGGGAGCAAGTTGGTGGGCAAGGAGTCGGTGCATCACGCGATTTAGGTAGCCTCTCGGGGCGAGCCTTGTACGAGGCGCAATACGCTGGTTTTATGAAACAGCTTACCACGACGGGTGCGATACCCATGGGTGTTGAGCTCGGCGGCAATAGCCTCTAGAGTGTGCCCATCGCGGCGTAGCAGCAAGGCTAGGCGCCGGGCCTGTTTATTGGGCACCGCTTCTTGGGCGTTGCGCTGCACCACGGCCCGGCCCAGTGCCCGCGAGTCGGCGGTGAAGTTGGCGGGCGTACCCAAGGTAAAGCCGCGGGCCTTCTTGGCGGCCAGGCCCCGCTTGGTAGACTCGGAGATATCCTTGGCGCCCTTCTGGGCCACGGCCGCCAGAATGTTGATGGTGAACTCGTCGGCGGTGGCGATGTCGCAGGCCTTGAAGCGCACCCGCTCCTCCATCAGCTTGGAGGTGAAGTACACACTGCGGGCTAAGCGCGACATCTCGGCCACCAAGAGCGTCGCCCCCGCTTGGTGGGTCTGAGCGATGGCCTTAGCCATCTCGGGCCGGTCGTGGTTGCGCCCACTCTCCACTTCGATGTATTCCGCCACGATGCGGTCACCCTCCTGCAGGAAGCGGTGGGCAATCAGGCGCTGGCCTTCCAGCCCGAGGCCGCTTTGCCCTTGACGCTGGGTGGAGGCGCGCAGGTAGAGTACATAATCCATAGACTACGGAGCAATTGGTATAAAAACAGCGGTCGAAGCTACGAAGTTACATGCTAAGAACGACCGTTCTTAACTCGTAACTTTTGCGTAAAGTGGCGGAGCGGTTGCCTCCACTCGCGACCGAGCAAACCAACATCGGTAGTCCCAACAGCGATCAAGCAGCCGCTGGCTGAATTTTCTCTTTAATCGCTACCTTGTATTACAAGGTTCTATATATTTGTGTTGTCCTGTCACCTCCTTTTCCTCTTCCGCTTATTCGCTCCCCTCCCTTATGACGCTTTCCTGCTCTTCCTTTTGGCGGCGCACGGCTGGTGCCGCCCTGACCCTGCTACTCGGGATCTGTTCCGCGCTACAAGCCCAATCCACCCCTGACAGCATCGACCGGCTGGTGCTGCGCGCCATGCGACAACGCCACATCCCCGGCCTGCAGCTAGCCGTGGTGCGCCAGGGTCACCTCGTAAAGCTGGGCAACTATGGCCTGGCTAATGTGCAGGACTCGGTACCGGTCACCACGCGCACCCGCTTTTTCCTCAACTCCATCACTAAAGCGTTCGTGGGTGTAGCGGCCATGCAGCTAGTCGAAGCTGGCAAGCTCGACTTGGCCGCCCCGGTGGGGCGCTACCTGCCCACGCTGCCCGCCAGCTGGCACCCGGTGACCATCCGGCAGCTGCTCACGCACACCTCCGGCCTGCCCGACATTCTGCCCGAGGACGCCCTGGTCACGGAGAACAATGAGCAAGCGGCCTGGGCGCAGGTGCAAACCCAACCGCTGGACTTCCTGCCCGGGCAGCAGTTCGCCTACAACCAAACTAACTACCTGCTGCTGGGTCGTCTGCTCGAGCAGCTCAGTGGCCAGCCCTTTCCCCAACTCATCCAGCAGCGGCAGCTTGATGTGGTGGGCATGCCCCGCACCAGCGTTGGCGACGCGCATGAGGTGCTGCCCCAGGGGGCGCGCGGCTACACCTATAACCAGTACGTCGACGGGCAGCTGCGCCGCAGCGCGCAGCTGCAAAACCTCTTCGAAGTCTTCCCGCCTTCGCTGCGCCCGGCGGCGGGCATGAGTTCTACGGCCGAAGAAATGGCGCGCTGGCTGATCGCGTTGCAACAGGGTAAGCTGCTGCACGCGACCAGCCTGCCCACGCTCTGGACGCCCGGCCGCCTTACCGACGGCTCGCAGCGCAGCTTTGGCGGCAAGCTCACCGGCTACGCCCTGGGCTGGCCCACCGTGGACCGCCCCGAGCACCCGGCCGTCGCCCCCGTGGGCGGGGGCCGCTCGGCCGTGTTTGTCTACCCCCAGGACGAGCTGGCCATCGTGGTGCTGACCAACCTGCAGGGCGCCAACCCCGAGCGCTTTGTCGACGCGCTGGCCGCCTGCTACCTGCCCGATATGCGCGTGGCCGATGGCTTTGGCCTGCCGCCCACCTTGCGGGCTCTCCACCGCACCCTGCGCCAGCGCGGCTTTTCCCACCTGCAGGAAGAGGTCAAGAAAGCCCGCCGGCGTGACCCAGCCTACGCCCTGCCGGAAGCGGCGGTTAACGCCTGGGGCTATTCTTTAGTGGAGCAAGGGCAGCTGACCGACGCGCTGGCCGTGTTTCAGCTCAACGTGCACCTGTACCCGGCCAGCGCCAACACCTACGACAGCCTGGCCGAGACCTATGCCGCGCTGGGCAACAGGAAGCTGGCCACCCAGCATTACACCCGAGCCCTGCAGTTGAATCCAAAGAACCGCACCGCCGCCGCGTACCTACAGCAGCCGTGAATGGACCCGTTTGCGGGAGCCGTTCCGCGGAAAATGGCCAGCATGCTCGTGGAGCAGCTGGCCAACGGTGTCCCAGCGCTCAAGGGGATCTTGAACAGTCGAGATTTACGCGATCACAACCGTGGGTGGCTGTTGCAGAACTCTCAGTGGTCGGTCAGCCCGATCGTTTCACCATTCGACAATGGTCTGCAATACCTAATTAGCGCCTTTTTACAGCAGATGCTCGTTTGAATATACCTCTACCAAAGTATTGCAGGGGTTCTGCAACAGCCACGTGGGTTTATGAAATAATACAAGCTCGACTGTAGTGTAGTTCCTGCAGAAGCTTCATAGGGAGCGGATAAGGTAACAAGGACCCTCTTAGCCCTGACAAAGGAAACGCACGAAGAGCGAAGGATTACTGGAATTTATAACTTATAAGTATCTCATTCATAAGTATTTATCATTACTTGAACGCTCGTTTGGAAAATGTTATAAAGCGTACCTTGCGGGTCCTATGAGTACCCGCTACGTGCCCTACTACCGCGTCTCCACCGTTCGCCAAGGCCAATCCGGCCTGGGCCTCGAGGCCCAGCAAGCCGCCGTGCGGGCGTTCGTGCCGGATCCCGCCCAGCTGCTCCCCGCCTTTACCGAAGTAGAAAGCGGCAGCAAGAACCAGCGCCCCCAACTCGCTGCCGCCATCGCCGCCGCCCGGGAACAGGGGGCCACGCTGCTCATCGCCAAGCTCGACCGCCTCAGCCGCAACGCGGGCTTTATCCTCACCCTACGTGACTCGGGCGTCAGCTTCGTCTGCTGCGACATGCCTGATGCTAATACCTTAACCGTTGGCCTATTTGCCGTGATTGCCCAGCATGAGCGCGAGCTGATTTCCAAGCGCACCAAAGATGCCTTGGCCGCCAAGAAAGCACGCGGCGCCGTGCTCGGTACGCCGGCTAACATGACGAGCGCCGCCACCGAGAAAGGCTTACTGGTCCGGCAACAGAATGCCCGCGACTATCAGCCCAGCAAGCAAGCGGCCCGCCTCGCGGGCTTGCTGCACGCACAAGGGTACACGCTTTACCAGATCGCGGAGGAGTTGAACACGGCCGGCTACCGCACCCGCCGCGGCCAACGCTTCTTACCCATGACCGTGCACCGATTGCTGAAGCGCTAAGGGCTTGCTCGCCTCTCTGCGTATCTTAAGTATACTGCTTGTGGACGCTAAGTGGCTGCCCCTCGGGCTGGCCTTACTGGGTTAGGCCTTCTGATAGCAGCGGGGAAATAAAATTACGCTAAGCTCCCTACGGCCCGTTGTACCGGTCGTGAAGCGCTGCCTGCAGGGGCTTGCGGATGTAGGTAGTGCTAGAGATAAACTACTACTCGTGAGTTCAACGGTCTCGGCCACCGAGTGGGCTTCTTCGAGCGCTTTGCGTACTCTCGCTGCGTTCTCGGCATCCCGTCTCTTGCTGGATCCAAGGGGCTTGTCCTCAGGGGCCACGAACTGCCGGCCGGCGTTTGTCTTCTCCAAGCTGCTCTCCCGATCGTACCCGGCCAGCGCGGCGACTCCTGTTTTTGCGGTACGCAATTGGTCCAAAATGTCCGGTAAACGCCCCCTTGTTGCAGCTGCCATTTGGTACTTTTGATCGCCTGCTTGAAATCGTTGCCCCATGTCCTGTTCGTCGTGCCGCCCGCGGTGCATCTACTGGATCTGACCGGTCCGCTACAAGTTTTCTACGAGGCCGCTATCTACGGCCAGCCCTACCAGCTGACGTTTGGCTTCTATCACTCCGTAGTACATAGTGCGGCCGGGTTGGGGCTGGGACCTCTGGTGCCTATCGCCGAAGTGCTCTTGATCCCAGAGGACCTTATTTTTCTGCCGAGGCTGGCCATGGGCTACCTGCGCTCGGAAGCCTTTCGGAAAGAAGGGGCGCTCTTCTTCGCGTGGCTGCGGGAACAGCACCACCGGGGCGTGCGGCTGTGTTCCATTTGCACGGGCGCGTTCCTGCTGGCGCAGGCCGGGCTGCTGGGCGGCAAAAAATGCACGACCCATTGGCG